>DASUSZ010000288.1:0-17795 GCA_036374815.1 Vicinamibacterales bacterium
ATCCAGATCGAGCTGCCTTCGGTGTCGACCGCCGTCGCGCTCAAGCCGCGTCCCATCTGCTGATACTTCGTTTCGAGCGCGCGGCGCGCGTCGAAGATGTCGTTGCGCGGCGGGAAATTGATCACGCCTTCGGGCGGCGCGGTGCAGATGCCGCCCGCGGCGCCGCCGTCGATCTGCGTCATCACGCGCGCCAGCGACGTCGCCTGATCACAGCCGTTGACGCGGTAGCGGATGTACTCCTGCATCCACACCACCTCGCCTTCGCGATCGACGAAGGTACCCTGCGGCGAGCGGCCCAATCCGGTCGCGTATTTCGTTTCCAGGTCGTTGCGGAACTGGAAGGATTCGTTGCGGCCCGGGAACAGCACGTCCATCGGGCCCGACACGCCGCCAACATACGCAATCGTTGTTTCCGCGGCGGCGGTGGCCGTCGGACTCGTGGGTAGCGTGCCGGCAACACGATCGTTGTTGCGCGAGCAGGCCATGCTTGCGGCGATCAAGATGACAAGGCCGGTCGTGTAACGCATGTGGAACAACTCCCTGCGGCCGAGTTGGCCGAAGGGAACATGATACGGCGATTCCCTTACGGCAGCTGCCCACGGCTGCACACGCCGCAGAGGACGCAGATACTTCTGAGCTATTTCAGGCGGCGAGCGAGCGTTGCTGTGCCCAGTCGAGCAACTTCGCTAACGGCCAGCAGTTGATCACGCGGTCGCGGGGAACGCCGGCAAGTCGCGCGTGCGCGAGGGCCGTTTCGGCGTACCACCATTGATCGGTGGCGTGCGCGTCGCTGTCGATGGCAAACAGGCAACCGCTCGGCACGGCCAGGCGCGCGAGGTCGTAATCGAGATCCTGGCGCGCCGGATCACCGTCGAGCTCGATCGCCACCCCGACCCGCGCGGCGGCATCGAACACGCGCGCCCACTCGGCGGTGACGCCGGGACGCGATCCATACATGCGCCCGCGCGGATGCCCCAGGATGTGCACGCCCGGCGTCTGCACCGCGCCGAGCATGCGCGCGGTCTGATCGGCAGACGATCGCAACGCCGAGTGCGGCGCGGCAACGACGATCTCCATCAGCGCCAGCTCCGGATACGTCATGTCCACCGATCCGTCGGCGCGAATGTTGGCTTCGATACCTTTCAGCAACCGGAACCGGCCTTTGTACTTCTCGTTGAGCGCATCGATCTCGCGGTGCTGCTGCTCGACCTTGGCCATCGGCAGCCCGCCGGCAATCGGCAGGCCATACGAATGATCGGTCACCGCGGCATGCGTGTAGTTCCGGGAGATGCCCGTCTGGATGATCTCCTCGAGCGTCTGCGACCCGTCGCTCCAATCGGAATGCATCTGCAGATCGCAGCGGATGTCCGCTCGCGTGGGTGCGTTCGGCTTGCGCGACTTCATCGCGGCGTCGGCGGCCGCACGGCTCAGGAAGTTCGATCGCAGGCCGCGGCGGCGCAGGATGTCGTCGCGGGTTTTCTTGTCGGCGGCTTCGATCGCTTTATCGACCGTCGGCGACGTCCCGTCGCGAAGCACTTCGAGGATCACGCGCGTGGACGCCGGACCGATGCTGGGAATTTTCTGGAGGGTGCCGTCAGGATTGAGCAGCGTGTCGATCTGCACCGGCAGGTACAGGACCGCTGACGCCGCGCGTTTGTATCCCCAGCGGCTTTGCGTGGACTTCTGTACGAACGCAAGGTCGCGGAGCCAGCCCGCGACCTCGCTGTTCAGGTCGCGCATCCGCCTCTAGGACACCGCGCCGGGGGCCGCCTGCGCCCCGGTCTCCGCCGAGAACGACGGCGGGTCGCTCGCGGGGAACGAGTCTTCAGAGGCTTCGTCCACGCGGTTCGACTGCTCCACCTTCTGCGCGCGCCGCCGCACCGGCGGCATCAGCACCGCGGCAAGGCCCGCGCCTGCAGCCACTCCCAGAACAGCCCACATCACGCGATTGGATACCATCATGAGTCTCGTTGCCTCCGTCGGCGGGTTCTTGCAGATCCCGTACCTGTCGCCGCGGCGCGATCGGCGCCGCCCTCCGTCATCCTCCTAGTGGAAAACGATTAGCTGTGCCATGGCATGCCGAATGCTGCGACCGGCAGAACATGAACGCGAACGGGTTGCCGTTCCGCCCCGGCACCAAATGTTGGTCGATCGGTGCCCATACCTTCGTCGTCACAGCACTGCTGGTGTGTCTCGGCGCATGCCGATCCGGACCGCCTGAAACACGATCGGGCGCGAGCGGCGCAACAGGATCCACGCCCACCGGTGGAACCGTGACTGCAACCTCGGGTGTGGCCAACGAATGGACGATGGCGCCCGGCGATTACGCCAACACGCGCTTCAGCACGTTGAGCGACATCAACACAACTAATGTGAACCAGCTGCGCGAAGCGTGGACGTTTGCGACCGGCACGCTCGGCGGTCACGAAGCGGCGCCTCTCGTCGTCGGCAGCACGATGTTCGTCGTGACGCCCTTCCCGAACACGTTGTACGCGCTCGACCTCACGAAACCTGGCGGCGCAATCAAGTGGCGATACGATCCCGACCCGCAGAGCGCGGCAAAGGGCGTGGCCTGCTGCGACACGGTCAATCGCGGCGCGGCCTATGCGGACGGTCGCGTCTTCATCAACACGCTGGACGGCTTCACCGCTGCCGTCGACGCGGAGACCGGACGCCAGCTCTGGAAGACGCAGCTCGGCGACATCAACCTCGGCGAGACGATCACGATGGCGCCGATGGTGGTCAAGGGCAAGGTGCTGGTCGGCAACTCAGGCGGTGAGTTCGGCGTTCGCGGCTGGCTTGCCGCGCTCGATGCGGCCACCGGCGCGATCGCGTGGCGTGCCTACAGCACCGGACCGGATCGCGACGTGCTGATCGGCCCGAACTTCAAGCCGTACTACGAGAGCGACAAAGGCACCGACCTTGGAACGAAAACGTGGCCGTCCGAGGCGTGGAAGATGGGCGGCGGCGCGGTATGGGGATGGATCTCGTACGATCCGCAGCTCGATCTGATTTTCTACGGCACGTCGAATCCCGGACCGTGGAATCCCGATCAACGCCCCGGCGACAACAAGTGGACCGCCGGCATCTTCGCGCGCGATCCAGACGACGGCGATGCGAAGTGGTTTTACCAGTTCAGCCCGCACGACCTCTACGACCACGACGGGGTCAACGAGAACGTGCTCGTGACGCTGAACGTGAACGGGCAATCGCGGCCGGTGATCGTGCGCCCCGAGCGCAACGGTTACGTCTATGTCCTCGATCGCGCGACGGGCGAAATCCTGTCGGTCACGCCGTTCGTTCACATCACGTCTTCGACCGGCGTCGATCTGCAGACCGGACGGCTGCAATACGTCGAAGCGAAGAAGCCTCGCGTCGGCGTGGTCGTCCGCGACATCTGCCCGGCCGCGCCCGGCGCGAAGGACTGGCAGCCTTCGTCGTTTTCGCCGCGCACGGGCCTGCTCTACATGCCGCACAACAACCTGTGCATGGACTTCGAGGGCATGGAGACGAGCTACATCGCGGGCACGCCGTATGTGGGCGCCGAGGTCGTCTTCAAGCCGGGCCCCGGCGGCCACCTGGGCGAAGTGACCGCATGGGATCCCGTGAAGGCGCAGCCGGCGTGGAAGATCAAAGAGCCGTTCATGGCGTGGAGCGGCACCCTGGTCACCGCAGGCGACGTGGTGTTCTACGGCACCATGGACGGCTGGTTCAAGGCCGTTGACGGACGCAGCGGCAAGGAATTGTGGAAGGCGAAAACCGCGTCGGGAATCATTGGCCAACCGATCAGCTATCGCGGACCGGACGGCAAGCAGTACATCGCCGTGCTTGCCGGGATTGGCGGCTGGCCGGGCGCGGTGATCGTGAACGAGCTCGACACCCGCGATCCGACCGCCGGGGCCGGCTGGGGCGAAACGATGAAGTCGCTGCAGGCCTCGCAAACCAAGGGAGGCGTGCTGCATGTCTTCAGCCTTCCCTAGCGTTGCGGCCGCCGCCGTGCTGTCGATGGCCGCCGTTTCGTGCGCACGGCCCGCGCCGGTCCCGGATGCGCCGTCGCGCGTGCTTCGGGTCTGCGCCGATCCGAACAACCTGCCGTTTTCGAATCGTGCGCTCGAAGGTTTCGAGAACAGGATCGCGTCGCTCGTCGCCGACCGGCTCGATGCGAAGGTCGAATACGAGTGGTGGGCGCAGCGCCGCGGATTCGTTCGCAACACGCTGCGCGCGGGACTGTGCGACGTGGTGATGGGGCTGCCGTCGCGAATGGAGATGGCCGCCACGACGCAGCCGTATTACCGATCGAGCTACATGTTCGTCACGCGCCGCGGCACGCATCAGCCTGCGTCGTTCGACGATGCGTTTTTGAAGACCGCGAAGGTTGGCGTCCACATCATCGGCGACGACTTTTCGAACAGCCCGCCGGCGCATGCGCTGAGCAATCGCGGGCTGATCGACAACGTGCGCGGCTACTCGGTGTACGGCAACTACAAGTCGCCCAATCCACCCGCCGAGCTGATTCGCGCGGTCGAGCAGGGCGAGATCGACGTGGCGATCGCGTGGGGACCGCTCGCCGGCTATTTCGCGCAGGTGTCGAAGGTGCCGTTGCAGCTGACGCGCGTGATGCCGGAACGGGAGCCGCCCTTCCCCTTCGTGTTCGACATGTCGATGGCCGTTGCCCGCTCGAACACGGCGCTGAAAGACGAGCTCGACAAGGTCATTACCGACAACAAGCCGGCGATCGACGCGATCCTCCGCGCGTTTGCGGTGCCGATCGTCGACGATCGAAAGGTGGCGTCGCGATGAGATGTTGGATCGCGATCGCCGTCCTGCTGGCAGCATCGGCGTGCGAACGTGAACGACGCGACTTCAAGCTGCCGAACGGCGAGCAGCTCACGCAGTCGACGCGGCTGTCGCAACTGCAGCCGGGATCGCCGTCGCAGCCGATGACGGTCGACAGTCCGCTCGAGCACAACGCCTATGCGCTCAGCGAAGGCAAGCGGCTGTATTCCGCCTACAACTGCGTCGGCTGCCACGCGCAAGGCGGGGGAGCGATCGGACCGGCGCTGATGGATCACCGCTGGATCTACGGCAGCCGCGGCGATCAGATTTTTTCAACGATCGTCCAGGGGCGGCCGAACGGCATGCCGGCGTTCGGCGGCAGGATTCCGGACCAGCAGGTCTGGCAGCTCGTCGCCTACGTGCAGTCGATGAGCGGCAACGTACCGAAAGACGCGGCGCCGTCGCGCAACGACGACATGCAGGCCGCCAAGCCCGAGCTGAGGCGCGAACCGAAGCCGCCGGTGCAAACGGGGCACAGGTGACGCGATGATTCAATCGGTGCTCGAGAGCGCCGGTATCCAGGCGGCGCGGGTTGAATCGGAGTGGTGGACGATCTTCTGGATCACCACGATCGTCACGGTCATCGTCCTCGCCGTGCTCGGCATCGCCCTGAAGCGGGGCGCCGCCAGAACCGACGCCACAACCAGCCACGACGCCCATCTGCATCGCTACATTGCGTTCGCGACCGTACTGACGGTCGTGATCCTGTTCGGCATCCTGGTGCGATCGATCGTCACGACGCGCGCGCTGGCGAGCGAGCGGGTCACGGACGTGATGCAGATCGAGGTCACGGCCTATCAATGGTGGTGGAGCGTCGAGTATCAGCATCCCGAGCCGGAGCAGCGCGTGCGGACCGCCAACGAGCTGCGTTTGCCCGTCGGCAGGACCGTCGCGATCAAGCTGCTGGCCAGCGATGTGATTCACAGCTTCTGGGTGCCGTCACTGTCCGGCAAGCTCGATGCAATTCCAGGTCATGAGGCGGTGTTGTGGCTGCGGGCGGACAAGGCCGGCGTCTATCGCGGGCAGTGCGCGGAGTATTGCGGCTTCCAGCACGCGCACATGGCGTTTGTCGTGGTGGCGGAGCCGCCCGATCAATTCGAGCGATGGATCCAGGCGCAGCGCAAGACCGCCGAGCAGCCGCAAACCGAGCTCGCGCAGCGCGGCCTCCATATCGTGCAGCGCAGCGCCTGCGTGATGTGCCACACCATTCGCGGCACCGCCGCCGGCGGGCGGATGGGTCCGGACCTCACCCACTTCGCATCGCGATCGACGATCGCCGCCGGCACGCTGCCGAGGACGCCGGAGCACGTCAACAACTGGCTTGCTGATCCGCAAGCGATCAAGCCGGGCAACCGCATGCCGACGCTTGCGCTTTCGGACGCCGACCGCGCCGCGCTCGTCGCCTACCTGGAGCAGCTGCGGTGAGCGCCACGCCGGTAGTGCAGCGCGAGATCACCGACGAGGCGATCGCCGCCGAACGCATCGAGCTGGCGCGATCGTGGGCGCAGGCTCGCGGCGTGATCGGGTTCCTGTCCGAAGTGGATCACAAGCGCATCGGGTTGCGCTTCATCATCACGGCCCTGGCGTTCTTCGCGCTCGGCGGCGTGCTGGCGGCGCTGATGCGCATCCAGCTGTCGGTTCCGGAAAACGCCTTCCTCGGCCCCGATCTCTACAACCAGATCTTCACGATGCATGGCACGACGATGATGTTCCTGTTTGCCGTGCCGGTGTTCGAGGGCCTCGGACTGTATTTCGTGCCGCTGATGGTAGGCGCGCGCACGATCGCGCTGCCGCGCCTCGCCGCGTTCGGCTACTGGATGTTCCTGTTTGGCGGCGTGTTCCTGTACGTGTCGTTCGTCCTGAACATCGGGCCGGACAACGGCTGGTTCAGTTACGTGCCGCTCGCCGGGCCGGAGTTCGGGCCGGGCAAGCGCGCCGACACCTGGGCGCAGCTGATCACGTTCACCGAGGTGGCGTCACTGGTCGGCGCGATTGTGATCATCGTGACGATCTTCAAGTACCGCCGCCCCGGGATGACGCTCGATCGCATGCCGATCTTCCCCTGGGCCGAGCTGGTCACGAACTTCATGATCATCTTCGCGATGCCGGCGGTGATGCTGGCCAGCACCGCCTTGATCCTCGATCGCCTGGTGGGCACGCACTTCTTCAACCAGGCACAGGGCGGCGATCCGATCCTCTATCAGCACCTGTTCTGGTTCTTCGGCCATCCCGAGGTCTACCTGATCTTCCTGCCGGCGCAGGGGTTGATGTCGACGTTGATCCAGACGTTCTCGGGCCGGCCGATCGTCGGCTACGCGGCGCTGGTCACCTCGCTCGTCGCAACCGCGTTCATGGGATTCGGGTTGTGGGTGCACCACATGTTCGCCGCCGGGCTGCCGGAAATCGGCGCGAGCTTCTTCACCGCGGCCAGCATGATGATCGCCATTCCGAGCGGCGTGCAGATCTTCTGCTGGATCGCCACGCTCTGGTCGGGCAAGGTGCGCTTCGAGGTGCCGCTGCTGTATGCGCTCGGCTACTTCGCGATCTTCATCATCGGCGGCATGACCGGGTTGATGGTCGCATCGGTGCCGCTCGACCTCCAGGTGCACGACACCTATTTCGTCGTCGCCCATCTGCACTACGTGTTGATTGGCGGCGCCGTGTTTCCGCTGTTCGGCGCGCTGCACTACTGGTTTCCAAAGTTCACCGGGCGGATGCCGGGCCACCGGCTCGGCATGATCGGGTTCTGGCTGATGTTCGCGGGGTTCAACCTGACCTTCTTCCCGATGCATCAGCTCGGCCTCGACGGCATGCCGCGCCGGGTTTACACCTACTTACCGGGACTCGGCTGGGAAACGCTGAACCTTGCCGCCACTGCCGGCGCTGTCGCCATGGTGCTTGCAGTGGTGTCGATCGTGATCAACGTGATCGTGTCGATGCGAAGCGGCGAAGTCGCGGCGGCAAATCCGTGGGATGCATCGACGCTCGAGTGGTCGACCTCATCGCCGCCGCCTCCCTACAACTTCCATCCAGCCACCGTCGTCGCGTCGCGTGATCCGCTTTGGGAGGACCCGCCGGATCAGCCGATTATCGACGGCATTCGGACGGACCGGCGCGAAGTCCTGGTCACGCGCCTGCTCGACGCGGAGCCGGATCACCGCTATCACTCTCCGCTGCCGAACGTCTGGCCGTTCATGACCGCGCTATTCGTCAGCATCATGCTGATCGCGTCGATGTATACGCCGTGGGCGGTGGTGTGGGGCTCGATTCCGCCGACCATCACCCTGATTGCGTGGTTCTGGCCGCGGCGCAAGGAAGTGGACGACGAGACACACCCGGTCGAGAAGGCGCGGCCGCGGCTTGACGAGGCCACCGGACCGGCATGACGACGAAAATCCTCGACGTCTCGGGCCTGCCAACGTTTGCGTTCGGCCACCGCAGCATCCTCTGGTGGGCGACGATGGGCATGATCCTGATCGAAGGCACGGCCTTTGGCCTGCTCGGGGCGTCGTACATTTTTCTGAAATGGCGTGTGCCGGAGTGGCCACCGGGGTTCGCGCCGCCGCAGCTGGTATGGGGAACGGCGACCACGCTCGTGGTCCTCGCGAGCATGATCCCGAATCACCTGGCGAAGCGCGCGGCCGAGCGTCTTGACCTGCCGCGCACTCGGCTGTGGATTTGGATCAGCGTGTTGTTCGCCGTTGGCTTTCTCGTGACGCGGACGCTCGAGTTCACCGCCCTGAACGTGTGGTACGACGACAACGCCTACGGTTCGATCGTGTGGTTCCTGCTCGGCACGCACACCGCGCATGTCGTCACGGACATCATCGATACCGCCGTACTCGGGACCATGGCGATCGCGGGACCGCTCGATGCGGGCCGGTTCGTTGATTTCAGCGAGAACGCGTTTTACTACTACTTCGTCGTGCTGTCCTGGCTGCCCATTTATGCGCTCCTCTACCTCGCGCCACGCTTCATTTGATCGCCGGCTGCTCGCGATGCTCTATGCCGGCATCATCGGCACGCCGCTTCTATGGCTGGCGGCGGTGCAGACCGGTTACGTGCTCGCGTACCAGGCGTGCGACGCGCGATCGACGGCGTGGGTGATCGTTCCGACATTGGCTGCCATCGCGATGGTGACGGGGCTGACGCTGATCGCGTGGCGCGGCCATCGGCGCGCGCAGGGCGGACGGCTGCCGCTGCCGATATTGGGCGTCCTGGCCGTCGGCATGGCCTCGCTGATGGTGATCGTGATGGCTGCCAGCGCCATTGCACCGATGATGCTGAATCCCTGCGACTGAAGATGCATCCGCACGCGCTGACCTGGAAACCCGATGTGTTTGCGGCCACCGCGCTGACGCTGTCCGCGGGTTTGTACGTTGCCGGTTTGTGGCGGATGCGCGCATCGCCGCCGCGATTCGAGATCGTGTCGTTCGCGGCCGGCTGGCTGACGCTGGTGATCGCCTTGCTGTCGCCGATCGCCACGCTGTCGGAATGGCTGTTCTCCGTGCACATGACGCAGCACGAGCTGTTGATGCTGGTGGCCGCGCCGCTCATCGCGATCGGCCGCCCGCTGGTGCCGATGCTGTTTGCATTGCCGGCGCGGTGGCGATCGGCCGCCGGCACCGGCGCCTCCGGCGCCGCGCTGCGGCTGGCATCGTCGCCGCTGTTTGTCGTCGCGCTTCACCTGGCGGTGGTGAGCATCTGGCACATCCCCGCTCTTTACGACGCGGCCGTGCTGGACGATCGCGTTCACCTGTTTCAACACGTGTGTTTCGCGGGCACCGCCGCGCTGTTCTGGTGGGGCCTGATCCGTGGACGATACGGCAGGCTCGGCTACGGATCGGCGGTGATGTATTTGTTTGCCACGGCGCTGCATAGCGGCGCGCTCGGCGCGCTGCTCACCTTCTCCGCGAGTCCGTGGTATCCGTTGTATGTGCAGCGGGCCGGGGCCGGCGATCCGCTCGTCGATCAGCAGCTCGGCGGCTTGATCATGTGGGTGCCCGCGGGGATCGTGATGATGCTGTTTGCGCTCGCAATGTTTGCGGCGTGGCTCGGCGAAAGCGAGCGGCGCCGGCAACGAGGCTGGTCGTGATGGTGCCCGCGGATCGCCACCCGCCGGAGTCGCCGCCGGGACCATGGGTGATGGTGCAGCGCTGGCACAACCTGCTGTTCGCGCACTGGCGCTGCGCCGAGAGCGATTTGCGGCCGTTCATCCCGGCGCCGATCCAAATCGAAACCTTCGACGGGTCGCCGTGGATCAGCGTGATTCCGTTTTACATGACCGGAGTGCGGATGCGTGCCGCGCCGCCGGTGCCGACCGCGAATGCGTTTCTCGAACTGAACGTGCGCACCTACGTGACGCTCGACGGTCGCCCGGGCATCTGGTTCTTCAGTCTCGACTGCGAATCGACGCTGGCCGTGATCGGCGCCAGAGTAGGCGTTTCGTTACCGTACTTTCGCGCCGACATGCGGATGCGCCAAGGCGACAAAGGCTTCGAGTACGACAGCCAGCGCTGGTCGATCGCCGGCGCGCCGGCCGCGTTCTCGGCAACCTATCGCGGCGTCGGGCCTGCCTTCACTCCGCCGCCGGCATCGCTCGATCATTTCCTCACCGAACGTTACTGTTTGTATTCAACCGATGGAAAACGGATCTGGCGGGAAGACATTTTTCATCCACGGTGGAGCCTGCAGGGGGCCGAAGCGCAGATCGACACCAACTCGATGATCGCCGCGGCCGGCATCCGCGCGCCGCAGCACGAACCTTTGCTCCATTTTTCCGAGTTTCAGGACGTGCGTTTCTGGTGGCCGGTGCGCGTGCGCTGACGCGCGCCCGCGGCACTGCTTTTGCTGATGTGATTCGGCGGAGGCTCCTAAATGTCACAGCAGAACGATCAGAACCGCGACGGCCAGCAGCAGGGCGAAGGCTACCAGGACGCAAACGAGCAGTCGACCCGCGAAACCCGCGGCGACTCGCAGCCGTCCGAACAGGGCCAGGGCCAGCAGAAGCAGCCGGGTTCGAACCAGGACATGGGCTCGGATCTCGACGACGCCGAAGACCTCGACGAGGATCGCGACGACGATCTGCGCAGCAATGGCGGCGCCAACCGCCGCAACAACATCGGCTAGTTCATCGCACGGACGCCGCGCTCACCTGATACGAGCGGGCGCCATGCCACACTGCCGGAACGAGGAAAGGGCGGCCCGATACAGCCGCCCTTTTCCTTTTCAATCCTGCGGCTTTTTCGCCGCCAGCGGCCCCACCTCGACCTGGCCCTGAGTGTTCGCGAGCGGGCCGAGCTCCGCGGCCACCCCGCGCGCGATCGCGGCCGTCTCGCTGCCGGCCTGGAAGCAGGTAAAGTCCGGACGATCGCGCCACGCAAACGGACCGCACAGGCGAATGCCGGCATTGATCGCGGCGTCGTGGACGATGTTGATCGCGCGCTCGTAGTCCGGCGAGCGCTGCTGGTAGCCGGTGAAGTTGGCAAGGTCGCCGCTCGCCGCGAAGATCGCGCTGACGCCGGGCACTTTCGCGATCGCATCCGCGTTCTTCAACCCCTCGAGCGTCTCGATCATCAGGATCAGCACGATGTTGTCGTTGGCCGTCGCACGATAGCCGCCGGGCACGCCGCCCCACATCGCGGCATCGAACGCCTGGCCGCCGCCGTTGCTGCGCCGGCCGAGCGGCGGGAAGTAGGTCCAGTTGCGCGCCGCGATGGCCTCCTCGACGGTGTCGACGGTCGGCACGACGATCACGAGCGCGCCGGCATCGAGCGCGTGTTGAATTTCACGCTCGTCGGTGTAGGCCACGCGCGCGCCGGGCACCGCCCTGGCGTGCGGGCACGTGCGCCACATGCGGGCCACGGCCTGCCAGTCGGTCTGCCCGTGCTGCATCTCGGTCCAGATGAAGTCGTAACCGGCGTTGGCCATCGCGCAGTAGGTCGCCGGATCGGTCGCGCTGAACAACGTGCCGCCGGTGACCTTGCCGCCTTGCATCAGCTTCAGCTTCGCGGGGTTCCAGATTTTCGATCCGGCCGGCGGGGTGTACGAAGGACCGTACTGCCATGTCGCGGGATCGAACGCGCCTTGGTTGTTGGCGCCCGCTGGCGCGGTGGTCTTCGCGCCGCTGTCTTTTCCCGCCGGAGCCGCGAGCGGGAACGCCGTCTTGCCGGCGTCCGGATTGTTAGCGTATGGATCGGCGCTCGGTGTTGGCGCCGTCGGCCTTGGTTGAGCCGGCTGCGCAGGCTGCTGGGTGCGCGCGTCGACGACGAGCGACAGCGCGATCGCGGCGGTAACGCCCAAAAATTTTTTCGTCATTGTGTCCTCGGAGCTTGTCCGCCGAAGCCCTGGCGAAGGCGGACACTGTAACATTGTTCGGATATGAAGGCCGTCCTCCTGGCCCGTGGGCTGGGCAGCCGAATGAAACAGGAAGGCCCCTCGACTACGCCCGGGGCCGCCGAAGTTCGACTCACGCCCGAACAAGCCGCGGCCGCCGCGGCGGGCGCGAAAGGCATGATGCCGATCGGCGCCGGCACGCGGCCGTTTCTTGATTACGTGCTGAGCGCGCTCGCCGACGCAGGCTGCACCAGCGTCTGCTTCGTCGTCGCGCCCGACCACGCGCCGATGCGCGATTACTACGAGGGCACGGGCAAGCCGTCGCGACTGCGCATCGACTACGCGGTGCAGCCGATCGCCGACGGCACCGCGCGCGCGGTGCAGAGCGCCCAGGCGTATGCCGGCCGCGATCCGTTTCTGGTCCTGAACTCCGACAACCTCTACCCCGCGCCGGTGCTGCGATCGCTGATCGAGCTCGATGGCCCAGGGCTGCCCGCTTACCAGATCGATTCGCTGGTCGAGGAGAGCGGCTTTCCGCGCGACCGCGTGGTCGGGTTTGCCGCGATTGAGATCGACGATCGCGGCCGGCTGACGCGCATCGTCGAGAAACCGGGCCGCGAGTACTACGACGCGGCCGGATCGCGCGCGTTGATCAGCATGAACGTGTGGCGCTTCGACGAGCGCATTTTCGATGCGTGCCGCGACGTGCCGTTATCGGCGCGCGGCGAGTACGAACTGCCCGAAGCGGTCGGCCTTGCGGTCTCTCGCGGCGTCACGTTCCAGACCTTCCGCGCCTCCGGAGCGGTGCTCGATCTGTCGCGCCGCTCCGACGTGTCGCTCGTCAACGCGCGGCTCGCGGGGGTGGAGCCGCGCCCATGAGCGCGATCGCGTCGCACTTCGAATCACTGGGCATGTCGCCGGAAGACGCTGCGTCGCGCGCGGCGCTGTTCGTCGAGCTCGAGAAACGCGCGCGGCCGATCCTGGAGGGCGCGCCGCAGTGGCGCCGGTTTACGCCGGGCCGCATCGAGATTTTCGGCAAGCACACCGACTACGCGGGCGGCCATTCGCTGCTCGCCGCAATGCCGCGCGGCAGCTCGCTCGCGGCGCGGCCGCGCGCCGACGGCATCGTGCGCGTCGGCGACGTCTTCGACGGCCAGGTCATCGAGGTCGATCCGTCGCAGCCGGCGCCGGCGCATTACCGCGGCCTGCAGCGCTACACGCATGTCGTCGCGCACCGCCTGTTCCGGAATTTTCCGGGTTGCGAGCTCGGCACCAACATCGCGTTCGCGAGCGATCTTCCGCGCGCATCGGGCATGAGCAGCTCGAGCGCCCTGGTCGTGGGCGTCGCGCTCGCCTTGATCGAGCGCGCCGGGTTGCGCCATCGCGAGGAGTGGCAGCGCCACTTGCGGCGGGTCCACGATCTGGCGTGGTATCTCGGCTGCGTCGAGAACGGATTGAATTTCCCCGGCCTGCCCGCATCCGACGGCGTCGGCACGCATGGCGGCAGCGAAGATCACACCGCGATCATGACGTGCCAGTCGGACCACGTGGGGCTGTATCGATTCATGCCGGTGCGGCCGCTTGGTGAAACGCGGATGCCGGCCGAGTGGATGTTCGTGATCGCGTCGAGCGGCGTGCAGGCCGACAAGGCTGATTCGGTCAAGGATCGCTACAACCGCGCCGCCGATGGCGTGCGCGCGCTGCACGCAATCTGGAACCAGCATGCCGCGGCGCCGGCGCGCTCGCTCGCCGATGCGCTGGCCTCGAGCAACGACGCGCTGCACCTGCTGACGGCGCGGCTCGAGCGGTCGGCTGACGGCCGTTTCTCGGTCGACGATCTCAAGCGGCGCCTGCAGCATTTCATCCGCGAAAGCGCGCGCGCGCCGCAGGCGGCGATCGCCTTTCGCGCCGCCGATCACGCCACCCTCGGCGCCCTCGCCACCGACTCGCAGCGCGAGGCCGACGAGCTCCTCGGCAACCAGATTCCGGAAACGATGCTGATGGCGAAGCTCGCCCGCGACAACGGCGCGTTCGCCTCGAGCAGCTTTGGCGCGGGGTTTGGCGGCAGCGTGTGGGCGCTGGTGCCCGCCGCCGACGCGCCGTCGTTTGGCCAGCGCTGGACCGCCGCGTTCGAGAAGGCGATGCCCCACGTCGGCAAAGTCGCGTGGTTCGCCGCCCGCCCGGGACCGCCCGCGACTGAAATCGCGTAGGGAAATAGCTTAAACTGTCGCGCTAATGCGTAATTCGGTGTGGCTCGCGCCACTCGTCTTTCTATCCCTGGCCTCGTGTTCCTCGCAGCCGCCGGCGCCCGCCCCGCCGCCGTTTCAGACCGCGGCCAACATGAAGGACCTGATGCTGAACGTGCTCGATCCCGCCGCCGACGGCATTTGGGAAGCGGTCGGCACGGTCATCACCATGGAGGGCACGTTCGAGAAGGCGCCGTCGAACGACGATGAGTGGGCGGTCGTGCGGATGAACGCGATTCAACTCGCCGAGTCCGGCAACCTGTTGATGCTGCCGGAGCGCACCGGCGGCTCGGCCGACTGGGTCAAGCACGCGCAGGCGCTCACGACGCAGAGCCTGCGCGCGCTCAAGGCCGCCGAGGCCAGGGACAAGGACGCGCTGTTCACGATCGGCGGCGACATTTACGACGTCTGCACCAACTGCCACAAACAATTCGCGCTGAACCTGGCGCCGCGGCCCTGACCGATGTCGCTGCTCGCGTTCTGCCAATGGCTGCAGGAGACCGAGGGGAGCATCGCGCTCCGCGAGTCGTTGTTCATGTACCCGCTGATCGAATCGTCGCACGTGCTGTTCCTGCTGCTGTTCGTCGGCCTGACCGTGGTGTGGGACCTGCGACTGATCGGCGCGGCCTTTACCGGCGTCGCGGTAACGGAGATGAACGATCGCGTGCTGCCGTGGGTGCGCGCCGGCTTCGCGGTCATGGTCGTCACCGGCCTGCTGCTGTTCTACGGCATTCCGGTGCGCACCTACCAGAGCGTGTGGTTTCGCGGCAAGGTCATCTTCCTGATCCTCGCGATGATCAACATCTGGTACTTCCACAGCCGCGTCTATCCGAAGGTTCGCGAGTGGGACACGCAGCCGCGCCTGCCGTGGATCGCGCGGCGCGCCGGGCTTGCATCGATCGTGCTGTGGGCGTTGATCATCGTCTTCGGGCGCTTCATCGCCTACAACTGGTTCGATTGCGACATTCAGCCGCAGCCGGCCTTCGTGAACTGGTTTGCGGGATGCGTCGTCCCGCCGGCGCCCTGAATCATGCTGCTGCCCTTCTTTGAATGGTGTGAGACGCTCTGGCTCGGCCGGGCCGTTGTGGGATCGCTGTGGCTGTTCCCGGTGATCGAAGCCGTCCACCTGCTGGCGCTGTCGGTGCTCGGCGGCGCGGTGTTGATCGTCGACCTGCGGCTGCTTGGACTTGGGCTCAAGCACCGCAGCGTCTCCGAGCTCGCGCGTCAGGCGCGGCCGTGGATGATTGGCGCACTGCTGATGCTGATTGCGACGGGCGTTCCGCTGTTCCTGTCCGAAGCGATCAAGTGCTACTACAACACCTCGTTCTGGGTGAAGATGACGACGCTCGCGATTGCGATGGTGTTCGCATTCACCGTGCGGAGCCGCGTGACGATGAGCGACTCCGTACGTAACACAGCGCGCCGCCAGATGCTGGTCGGCGCGCTGTCAATCGCGCTTTGGGTTACCGTCGCGGCCGCCGGCCGCTGGATTGGTTTTTCGTAAGCCCGCAAGCCCGTAGCCCGCGAGCCCTCGGCGTTAGCGTCCGCCCGGCTTCTTCGGGGCCGGCTTGGTGCCGCCTTCCGTCGGATCGCTGCCGTCGCGCGGCGCGCCCGTGCCCGACGAGCCCATGAACAGCTTGCGGCCATCGGTAAACGTGACGTCGCGGCCGTTGGCGCGCTTGAGCGAATGATCCTTCGTCTGGTAGCCGTCGACGATGATCTCGGTGCCGACGGCAACCGTGTCGCGCGTGATGCCGCGGCGCAGCAGCGTGTTCGGCGTGCCGCCCTCGACCATCCACACCTCGGTCTTGCCGTCCCTGACCGTCTCAATGTGAATCCACGTGTGCGGGTTGACCCACTCGAGCCGCACCACCTTGCCCTGCAGCCGAATCGGCGCGTTCGGATCGAACTCGGCGCCGAACGCGTGGTGGGCGATGACCGAGCGGCCCGCCAGCACGAGACCGCCGGCCAGCAATAACGCAGTAAACAGATTTCGTTTGCTCATAGAAGAAGGTCCTTACTGCTTCGATCCCAATCGTTTTTCTTCGTTGCGCGCGCCGCTCAGAACGTTCGCCAGGGCGTAGTTCCCTTCGTGGCACGCGTACTCATAGATTAACTCGTTCATGGCCCGGAACGGAATCTCCCCCGTAAACGGGGCCGTGAAGGTGGTCGGGTCGTCCACCGTGAACCGGTAATTGATGGTGTCGGCGTCGACCCGGCGAAACCGCTCCACGACGTGCAGGTTTTCCGACGAGCCGCGGAAATTCTGCTGCGGCGGGAAGTTGGTGGTGTCGACCACCAGCGTGTCGCCTTCCCAGTGGCCGATCGAATCGCCCATCCACGGCCGGATGTGCTTCGGCAGGTGCTTGCCGCCGATGCGGACGATGCGCGCGTCGTGCACCATCTCCATCAGGATCATCACGTGCGTCGGCGTCTGCACGATCTGCAGGTTGTTGTTGTAGAAATAATTCGGCACGAGCGGCGTCGTCGGACCGAACGACAGGATGCATCGCTCCGCGAGCGGGCGATACTCGGGATGATCGTACTGGCCGCGGCCCATCGCGGCCTTCGCGCGCGCCTGTTGACGGGCGCGCGCCTCCGGCGTCAGCGCCGGCACGCGGCCGTCGGGGGGATCGATGATGAGCGAGCTGCGCCGCTGACCGTCGACGACCGCAACCCGCTCACCCGGATCGAGCCAGAAGTTGTTGTAGCCGCCAACGTTGCCGGCCGCTCCGGTCGAGCCGTCGCCGCCCTGCGGCGGCGCCGGACGATTCGGATCGCTCGGTTCGTTGAGACGATCGCGGCGCTCGACGACTGCGCGCTCCATGCGCGCGGCTTCTTCCTCGCTCAGCACCAGGTTCTTGATGTTCTGGGGACGCTCGAGCGGCGTAATCGTGGCGTTGGTCCAGATGCCCTGCAGATCCGGCTTGCCATCCGGCGTCCGCGCCACGGTCCCCGGCTTCGCCTGCGCGGCCAGCGTAGTTGCGGCAAGAGCAGCGAGCGCAAGTCCCGTCAAAATATTCTTCATGGTGTAACTGGAGTCTTTCTGAATTTTCCGTACATCAGTTCCTCGACGAACTCGACACACTTGAACTGATTCAAGCGCGCGTCGGGGTTGATGTGGCGATACAGCGGGAAACGCATCTTCCACGGCCGGCTGAACGTCAACGGATCCTCGATCGTCGCTTCGTACCACATGTGATCGGGGCCCTGCATCGTGTAGCGCTCGACGACCTTCAGCTTGTCGCTGTGGTGATTGCCGGCGCGATCGAACCACGATTGATCGTTGAAGCCGGTGACGGTGACGACGAACGTGTCGCCTTCCCAGACGCCGACCGACTGCCCCATCCATGAATCGACGGGCGCCGGGCCCGGATC
>DASUSZ010000289.1:0-5411 GCA_036374815.1 Vicinamibacterales bacterium
CCCCGGCGGGCCCGGCGGCGGACCGCGCGGTATGCGTGGCGGCCCCGGCTTCGGCGGACCGGAATTCCGCCACCTCGATCTCAGCGACGATCAGAAGGCGCAGCTGAAGAAGATCCGCGCCGCGCGCGAATCCGAATTCAAGGCAGCGGCCGACAAGATCGGCGCCGCGCGCCAGGGCATGCGGCAGCTGCTCGAGGCGGAGACGATCAACGAGGGCGCGATCCGCGCCAAGAGCCAGGAAGTGGCCGCGGCCGAAGCGGAACTGGCGATCCTCAACGCGAAGCTCCGCAAGGAGTCGATGCAGATCCTGACCGCCGAGCAGTTGGCGAAGCTGAAGGAAGGGCGCGAGAACCGCGGCCAGCGTCAGCGGCGTCCGCGGGCGTAACGGCTTCCGGGCTACGGGCTTACGGGAAGGGCTTGGGGTGAAGAAACTCCAAGCCCTTTTCTTTTAGCGGGTAAGAGTGACGGCCATCCGCGTGGTGCCGTTGCCGCCACCGCCACTGACGCCAATCATCTTCAGATCGATGCTCCCCGTGATCGTCGAGCCGGACAGCGCACCGGTGAACACGACTTCGGCATTTTCCGCGCCGATCATCTGAAGGCTCGTGAACGTGAGCGCCGATGGGCCGCCGGTCAGGGGAGTGTCGGGCACTGCAAAGGTCACGGTCGGGCCGGGGTTACAGTTTCCCGACAACGAAATTTCCGGCTGGTTGACCTGCATCCGCGCCGTGCCGGTCGTGCCGCCGACGTTGACGTGCATGGTGATCGTGCCGTTGATCGACCGGGTCCGGCTGCAATTGCCCAATAACGAGACCACGGTGATCTGTCCGGTGAACGTGCCATCGTAAACATCGAAGCCGTCGTCGGAATCCTGATCCGCCTTGCCGGCGACTTGCGTCGCGGCGACCGCGCCGCCGGCGACCGCCGCGCCGACGATGCCAATCGTGGTTCCCGAAATTCCGCCGCCGCCACCCGCGGCTCCAGCGGTTGCGCCGCTCGTTGCGCCGCCTCCTCCCGCGGTTGCGCCTGCTTGTGAAGCTGCGGCAGCGGTTGCGAAATTGGTTTGCGAAATCGCCGCGGTCGCGATCTGACCCTGATAGGCGGCCTGCACCTGGATCTGAAATGCGCCGCTGCCGATCGCGTTCAATCCGGATGCGGCGGCTTGTCCGGCCGCGTTGGTCGTGACCGTCATCGTCTGGAGGCCGCCGGCAAAGGCGGCGCTTTGGCTGCCGCTGCTGATCGTGAAGGTGACCGTGGCGCCGGCGACCGGCACGTTGTTGCGGTCGCGCACTTCGACGAGGGGGCGCACGGCGGTTTTCTGCTGGATGATGTTGACGCCGCCCTCGCCTTCGAGGACGACGATTCGTAGGGGCGGTGCGGGCTGCGCCGAGAGCGTGACGGCGCTGAGCGCGACGAGAATCAGGGCAGCGGACACTCGCATCCGCGAAGCATAAGCTCAGCCGTATTTATTTCAAAGCCGCAGGGCTCCAGCGCCACTCCTGGCTGCCCTCTTTGCCGTTGCTGGTGCCCTCGATCCGCGCGCGCAGGTCGTTGCCGTCCTTCCAGTAGATGATGCGCTGCGGAAAGTCGTGCGCGGGATTCTCGAAAACGACGCGCGTCCCGGAGACTTCCTTCAACGGGAAAGGCGTGGCCGGCGAGCGGCCGTTTGGCATCGACAGATACACGATGCGATCGCCCTGCTGCTCGATGCGCAGGAACTCGAACAGCAGCGTGCGGCCCTTGCCGACATCGCGATGGATGCCGACCATCGTGTTGCCTTTGGGCGCGGTCCAGTGCTCTTCCATCTCGATGCCGCGAGCGGACGTGCCGCTCCAGGAACCGGCCATCCAGGAGAGCGAGTCGAGCGTGGGTTTGGGCTGCTCGGTGCCGCCTGAAAGAAGCGCGGCGCCGAGCGCGAAGGCGAATAGCAGATGCATGGCGTAAGGATAGGCCAATGGGCCAATAGGCGAATAGGCCATTCGCCCATTGGCCTATTCGCCTATGCTCGCAGCAGACGTAAGCCGTTCAGCGTCACGAGGACGGTCGCGCCCGTGTCCGCCATAACAGCAAGCCACAACGGAGCGGCGCCGAAGATCGCGAAGACCAGAAACGCAAACTTGGTGGCCAGCGCGATCGTCACGTTCTGCCTGATCACCCTGAGCGCGCGCTTGGAATGGCTGACCAGAAATTGAATGTCCTCGTCGTGATCGCAGGTCAGCACCACGTCAACCCGCTCGAGGGATTCCGGTGAAGTGCGGCACTGCACCGCGACGCCGGCTTCATGCACCGCCTGCAGCGTGGGTGATTTCGCCGCCGCGACGCGCTCGAGCGGCGCGCCGCCTTTGAACAGCACTCCTCTGCGCGCGGCGGATGTGAGAGCGGCAACCACCGTCACCGGCGTCGAGATCACGAGCGCGCATGGGCAGGCGAGCACGAGAAAGATCAGGCCGCGATAAAACCACACGCCCCACTGACCATCGATCAGCGGCGGAATGAGGACAACGGCGATCGCGGCGAAGGTCACCATCGGCGTGTAGACCGCCGCGAAGCGCTCGATCCAGCGTTCGACCGGCGCCGATTCGTGGCCGCGATCGTCCGACCATCCCGGCTCGTGGCCGACGAGCGCGGCGACGGCCTGACGCGCGCGGTCGATGCTCCACGCCTCCATCAAGTGCGCCAGCGCGAACAGGAACGCCACGGCAGCAGCCTCCGCCCACTGCCCGATCGCCGCCGCGCCGATCGCCGACAGGCACACCAGCACGTGCATGTCGAGACGGCCGAAGCGAAGCGACGTGACCGCGCGCGGGATCATCGGCCACAGGCCGAGAAACGCCGCGACGCCATAAACGACCGCCGCGTAGGGATGATGACCGTGGTCCGGATCGCCCGCGTGGCCGAAGATCGCCTCGGTCCAGCTGTCGGAATAGGCGCCGTCGATCATCCAGGCGGCGAGAAACACGGCGCCGCTGCCGATCGCCCACCACTTCGCGGTGTCGTGATGGTGATCGTGCGCGTGATGATCGTCGCCGACGAGATCGCCGGCCTGGTGAGAGTGCGCCGCAAGACCGGTGGCTTCGACCGCCGCAAGAATCGCGGCTGCCGAAATTTTTTCCGGATTGAAGGTGACGTCGACGCGGCGGCCGACCAGATCGAAATTCAGCGACTCGATGCCGGGCCTGGCAAGCGCGTGGCGGATCAGCGCCGCTTCGTCGGCGCAATCCATGCCGGCGACATGTAACCGGACTTCAGAGTGCCTGGACGGCTGCAAGTACTTCCTCGGCGTGGCCGTCGACCTTCACGCCGTCCCATCGCTTCACCACCTTGCCATCGGGGCCGATCAGGTAGGTGGTGCGCGCAACACCCATGTACTTCTTCCCGTACATCGACTTCTGCTGCCAGACGCCGTACTTTTCCATCACCGCGTGATCCTCGTCGGCAAGCAGCGGAAACTTCAGGCCGTACTTCCTGGCGAACTTCGCCTTGCTGGCGGAGTTGAGGACGCTGACGCCAAGCACCGCCGCCTTGCTCTTCTTGAACTTCGGCAGGTTGTCCTGGAACGCGCACGATTCCTTCGTGCAGCCCGGCGTATCGTCCTTCGGATAGAAGTAGAGCACCACGGGCTGTCCGGCGTAGTCGGTGATCGAGTGGGTCTTGCCGTCCTGATCCGGCAGCGAGAAGGCAGGGGCTTTTTTCCCGGGTTCGATCATTGTTGCGCTGTCGTCGACGAGTTGCGGGTGAACGGCACCGCCGCGTGCGAACGGCGCGGCTCGGCGCCGCCTTCGACCTTGCGGTTCGCGACGTCGAGCGTGATGGCCGCCGCGTAGCCGTAGCGCACTTCGCCCTTGCGGCCGATCTTCTGGAACTTGTGGCCGCGATCGATCAGGTTCGTCAGCAACGGACGCGGGAAGCGATCCTCGATCTCGACGCGCTCGCCGTTCTCGAGCGGATCGGCGGGATCGCGGCCGGGCAGGAAGCGCGGCGCTTCGATCGCGGCCTGCGCGCCAAGCTTGCCGTCAATCACACCGGTGATGATGTTGTAGACCGTCACTGGAATCCACGCGTTGCCGGCGCAGCCGACCGCAAGCTTCGGCACTTCCTCGCCGTTCGCCTTCTTCTCGAACACCAGCGTCGGCACCGCCGCCGTCGACGATCGCATCAGCGGCACGAGGCTGCCGTAAGCACCCGGCGTCAGCCGGCTCGAACGGAGGTGATTGTTGTAAAGGAAGCCGAGCCCCTTGGACACGTAGAACGTGCCGCCCCAGGTGCTCAGCGTCTGGGTGACGGCAATCATGTTGCCTTCGGCATCGGCCACGGCAAACGACGTCGTCCCGGTGCTGATGCGGGGCGCCGGTGCGGTCGGCGTGGCCGGCGCATCATCGGGCGGCGTGCGCTCGTAGCGCGATGCGTTCTTCGGATCGATCTTCGCGAACAGCGCCTTCGCGTGCGCGTCGGTGAGGTGTTCCTCGAAATCGACCGGCCACCGCTCGGGATCGGCGACACGGCGAATCGGATCGCGCACCTTCCACGATTCGATCAGGTAATGCAGGTAATCCGGATCGGTCGATGCGCGCGCGCCCGGCTTCGCCTGGTAGTTCTCGAGCACGTGCAGCGACTCGAACAACTGGATGCCCGTCGACAGGGGCGGCCCGCCGGCATAGAGGGTGTGGCCGCGATAATGACCCGCGACCGGCGCGCGCTCGATGGCGCGATACGGCGCCATGTCGGCGTAAGTGATGATGCCGCCGTGCTCCTCCATGTCGGCGGCTATTTTCTTGGCGATCTCGCCCTTGTAGAACGCGTCGGCGCCGCCCTTCTGAATCGCGCGCAGCGTCGTGGCGTAGTCCTTGTTGAAGAAGCGATCGCCGGGACGCGGCACCTTGCCATCAGGCAGGTAGATGCGCTTTGCCTCCGGCCATTTCTCGAGGAACCGCCGGCCTTCGGCAATGCTCGACGGCAGGCCTTCATCGAGAACGAAGCCTTCGTCCGCGAGCGTGATCGCCGGCGCAACCAGGTCTTCCCACTTCACCTTGCCGCTGCCGTAATTGCGATAGAGATAATCGAGTCCGGCGACGACGCCGGGAATGTTCGCGGCCGCGGGACCATCGGCAACGATGCGGCCGTCCTGCACCATCAGCGGATTGTCGGGGGTCGCCTTGATCGGCGTCATGTCCTTGTATTCGACCGTTGTCGGCCGCTTCATGCCCTTGAGGAAGAGCACCGCCGATCCGTCGCCGCCGATGCCCGATGCTTCAGGCTCGACGACTCCGAGCGCGAACGAGACTGCGATCATCGCATCGACGACGTTGCCGCCTTTTTCGAAGGCGAGGCGGCCGGCCTCGGATGCGAGCGGGTGGCCGGACACGATCACCGCGCCATTCGACGTGATTACGGGATTGATCAGCGGCTGCGCC
>DASUSZ010000290.1:0-7972 GCA_036374815.1 Vicinamibacterales bacterium
CGGAGACTGAACGTGCAATTGATCGATGATCTCGAAGCGACGCGCGCCGAGACGCTGAAGTACTTCGCGCTTGGCGAGAGCGATCTCGCGCGGACGTACGGTCCGGGCAAATGGTCGATCCGCTTCCTGCTGCATCACCTCGCCGACAGCGAAACCGTATTGAACGATCGCATCCGGCGCGTGATCAGCGAGCCGCGCCAGGTGCTGTGGGTCTATGACCAGGAGGCGTGGTCGAAGGGCCTGGATTACGCGACGATGCCGCTCCCCATCTCGCGCGCCATTTACGACTCGGTGCGGACCGGCATCGTGCACCTCGCCCGCATGCACTACGAGAACAGCGGTCATCTCGAGTTCGTGCACAGCGTAACCGGCGTTCGCACCTTGAAAGACGAGTTCGATAAAGTTGCCGCACACAACGCGCAGCATCTCGATCAGATTCGTCGCGCGCTCGCAGGGCACGGAAAGTAGCTGGAATGCCCGGTGATGCACATTGCGTTACGCCGCAACAGCGAATCTGCGGCATCGCCGCATAAATCCGGCGGGTACGGTCGATAAGACGGAAGACCTCCCCCCTGGAGGAGTAGATCTTGTCGACATCCGTAAAACACCTGGCTCGCCTTTTCGCGTTCACCAGCATGATGGTCGCTGCCGCGGTGGGCACCGCCGCCGCGCAAACCTCGCCGGATCGCGGAGGCTTCACGTTCCTGGTCAATCTCGGCGCCGGTATCCAGAGCGACGCGGCCCTCGAGGAAACCAAGGTCGGAATCGCGGGCATCAATTTTGGCGTCGGCGGCTTCTTCAAGCCGAACCTCGCCATCCTGGCCCGTCTCTCGGGAACGAGCGCATCGTACGACACCGCGTTCGGTGAAATCAGCCAGACCTCCGGCGTGTTCGGGCCGAGCGTGCAGTACTGGACCAGCGACAAGGTTTATGTCGAGGGCGGCGTCGGATTTGGCTATTGGAATATCGAGGACGGCAACGATCGCGGCCTCGGCCTGATTCTCGGCGCCGGCTACACGGTGTGGAACCGCGGCAAGCACAACCTCCAGGTTGGCGTCGAATACGCGCCCGTCTTCACCGACACCAAGGTGCACAACTTCGGCTTTACCTTCGGCTATCAGCTCTTCTAGGGGCTGGCGAGCATCGGTTTCGGGCGGAGTAGTACACTCCGCCCGGAACTGACACCATGTTGTCGGCCTCGCAAGCCATTTCAACGGTCGTAAGGACGTGAGCCAGGTGGTTGGCGGCAGCGATGCGGCGTTACTGAGCGCGTTGCGCGACGGCAACGAGCAGGTGTTCTGCGAGCTGGTCGCGCAGTGGAGCGGCCCGATGCTGCGACTGGCGCTCGCCCACGTTGCCAATCGCGCGGTCGCCGAGGAAGTCGTACAGGAAGCGTGGCTCACCGTGCTGCGGACGCTCGATCGATTCGAAGGCCGCGCCGCGTTTCGAACCTGGGTACTGGGGATCGTCGTCAACCTCGCGCGCTCGCGCGCCCGTAAAGAGTGCCGCACGGTGCCGCTGCCGTTCGAGCGGCCCGATCGCGCCGTCGACCCTTCGCGGTTCCTGCCGGCCGATCACCCTCGCTGGCCGCATCACTGGGCGACGGAACCGGTTGTCTGGACGACGCCGGAAGATCAGCTGCTGGCCGGCGAGACCGGCCGCGTGATCGCGGAGGCCGTCGACGCGCTGCCGGCCGCGCAGCGCGAAGTTCTCGTGCTCAGAGACGTCGAGGGGTTGAGCGGCGCCGAGGTCTGTAACATTCTCGGGCTCACCGACACTAATCAGCGAGTGTTGCTGCACCGCGCGCGCTCACGGGTCCGAAGCGCGATCGAGCGTCATCTCGCCGGAGCACACACACCATGATCGATGCGAAGGACCTGCCGGAGCTGCCGTGCCGCGAGCTGGTCGAGCTCGTCACGGACTATCTGGACGACCGGCTGTCGCCCGCGGATCGCGCGCGGTTCGAGGCGCATCTGGCCGCATGCGAGGCGTGCCGCGCCTACCTGGAGCAGTTTCGTCAAACGCTGCGCGCGCTCGGCAGGCTGCCGGAGGAGTCGCTGTCCGAGGACGCGCAGAAGACGCTGCGCAACGCCTTTCGGGACTGGTTCAAGCGTTGATCGCTGCGGTGTAACGTTTCGAGCCCTTGCGGCACTCATGCCGTGGAGGGATCGATGTCCATGCCAGTTGCTGAACGGTCGGCGCCAGTCGACGAACAGAAGTTGGGTGCATTTCTCGGTAAGGCTGTCGGAGATCTCGGCGCCGCGGTCAGCGCCGTGCTTGTTTCCATCGGCGATGAGCTTGGTTTTTACAGGACGCTCGCCACGCGCGCACTGACCGCGGCGGAGCTTGCGGCGGCGACAGGCACCAACGAGCGATACGTGCGTGAATGGCTGTCCAATCAAGCCGCCGGCGGTTACGTGGACTACGACGCGGGCACGCAGAAGTTCTCGCTCTCGCCCGAACAGGCGTTGTGCCTGGCGAATCCGAACGGACCGGCGGACGTGCCCGGCGCGTATCTGCTCGTCCGCGATCTGTTTCACGTGCGCGATCGCGCGCTGCAGAATTTCCGCTCGGGCAAGGGCATGGAGTGGGGCGAGCATCACCAGTGCCTCTTCCACGGCACCGAGCGCTTCTTCCGCGCCAGCTACAACACCAACCTGTTGTCGTCGTGGCTGCCGGCGCTGGACGGCGCGGTCGA
The DNA here is from genome assembly GCA_036374815.1 of Vicinamibacterales bacterium. Taxonomy (GTDB): domain Bacteria; phylum Acidobacteriota; class Vicinamibacteria; order Vicinamibacterales; family UBA2999; genus 12-FULL-67-14b. Next base: position 2,699 of record DASUSZ010000290.1, read on the forward strand.
TAAGCTCACGCGCGGCGCGCGGGTGGCCGATGTCGGTTGCGGCCACGGCGCGAGCACGATCCTGATGGCACAGGCCTTTCCGAACTCCACCTTCGTCGGCATCGACTACCACACGGCATCGATCGACACCGCGCGTGAACGCGCCCGGACGGCAAAGGTGGCCAATGTGAAGTTCGAAGCCGCTGACGCGACGTCGTACGACAGCGGCCCGTACGATCTGATCACCTTCTTCGACTGCATCCACGATATGGCGGATCCCGGCGGCGCCGCGCGGCACGCCCGGCAGTTGCTCAAGGCAGACGGCCACGTGATGGCAGTCGAGCCGTTCGCGAACGATCGGCTGGAGGACAACCTGAATCCGGTCGGTCGTGTGTATTACGGCGCTTCAGCGCTCGTCTGCGTGCCGGTATCGCTGGCGAAGAATGGTCCGGCGCTTGGCGCCCAGGCCGGCGAGCAACGCCTGCGCGACGTGTTCGTGAGACAGGGGGGATTCGAAACGTTCCGCCGGGCAACGGAAACCCCGTTCAACATCGTGCTCGAAGCGCGGCCTTAAGCGACGGCGCGCACGGGCGCGTCCTGATGCGCGCCCGTGTCGTGACTGACATAGAATGCCCAGCGGAGGCCCGTATGTGTCGTCGACTCCTTGCTTGCGCCGTCCTTGCTCTCTCGCTCGCCGCCCCCGCTGCTGCCCAGCTCGAAAACGTCGGTAACCTGTCATTCCCCACATCGGGATCGCCTGAAGCGCAGCGCCACTTCCTGCGCGGCGTGGCCATCCTGCACAGCTTTGGCTGGAAGCAGGCGATCGCCGAGTTCCAGCTCGCGCAGAAGGCGCAGCCCGATTTCGCGATGGCCTACTGGGGCGAGTCGCTCGCCTACAACCATCCGCTGAACTCGCAGATGGATCCGAAAGAGCCGCGCGCGGTGCTCGCGCGCCTCGGCGCCGATCGCGCGGCGCGTCTCGCCAAGGCGCCGACCGCTCGCGAGAAGGGTTTCCTCAACGCCGTCGAAGAATTGTGGGGTGAAGGCGATTCGCGGCAGCGGCGCCTTGCCTACCTGAACGCGATGGAGCGTCTCTACAGCCAGTTCCCGAACGACGATGAAGTGCAGACGTTCTACGCGCTGTCGATGCTGAGCGCGGCGGCAGCCGTCGACGATCGCACGTCGCGCATGAACGTGCGCGCCGGCGCGCTGGCGCTCGACGTGTTCAAGCGCAACCCGAACCATCCCGGCGCGGTGCACTACATCATTCACGCGTTCGACGATCCGATCCACGCGCCGCTCGCGCTCGACGCCGCGAAGGTCTACGCGAAGATTGTCCCGGCGGTGTCGCACGCCGTCCACATGCCGACCCACATCTTCATCCAGCACGGGATGTGGAACGAGGTGGCCAACCAGAACATGCGCGCGTTCAACGTCGCGAAGGAGCTGTGGCAGCCCGGCGACGTGCCCGGCGACATGTCGCACTCCGGCGACTGGGGCCAGTACGGGTTCCTGCAGCTCGGCGACTACGCCGGCGCGCAGGAGCGCATCAAGGCGTTCGAGTGGATGGCCGAGACGACCAAGAACCCGCGCGCGAGCGGCGCGCTGGCGCTGGTCCGCGCGCGCTACATCATCGAGACCGAAGAGTGGAAGGTGCAGCCGGTCGCCGACAACGCGTCGAACGAAACGATTCTCGCCAACGGTTTCAGCGCGGTGACGACCGGCGACATGGCCACGGCCGAGAAGATGGCGGCGTTGCTGGCCGGCAAGGCGAAGGCCGCTGCGCCCGCAGCATCATCGAACCCGCACGCCGAACACGGTGCGGCGCCGCCGCAGCCCGCGGCCGGCGGCAACCCCGATGCCGGCAAGGGCGTGCGCGTGATGCACATGGAGCTGGCCGCGCTGATCGCGCAGGCCAGGGGCCAGACCGACCAGGCGATCCAGTTGTTGAAGGATGCCGCCGCGCTCGAGGAGACCATGCGCGCGCCGAACGGCGCCGCCGATCCGATCAAGCCGTCGCACGAGCTGCTTGGCGAAGTGCTGTTGAAGGCCGGCAAGGCCAAGGAGGCCGCCGATGCGTTCGAGGTCAGCCTGCTGCGCATGCCGAACCGCGCGCGCTCGCTGATGGGCGCCATCAGCGCCCACACCGCGGCCGGCAACAAGGTCAAGGCCGCCGAGCGGCTGGCGATCCTCAACAGCTTCTGGAAGGGCAAGCCGTACACGGCGCCGACCACCGACGCGCGCTAGCGCGTCAGCGAATCAACGGCACCAGACGATCGAGGGCGCGGTTCAACCGCGCCTTCGCGTCTTGTGCCGGCGCGCCCTCTTCCGGCCACACCATCAAGTCCAGCCCCACGAAATACTGCGGGCCCATCGTGAACGCCTTGACGGCGACGATGCCGTCTTCGCCGGGCAGCGACAATGTGACTTCGGTGCCCGTGTCGCAGAGCATCTCTCCGTTCGAGGGCAGGTCGGGCTCCATCCATTGCGCCCGGCCTTCGCGCGTGGCGTAGAGCTCACGCAGCAACCGCCGCGTCCACTGTGCCGGTCTGACCACGAGATCGTGATGACGTTTGCGGAGCGGATAGTTCTCCAGCCACACCTTCATCGCCGTCAGCGCGCTCTGCCAGCCCGACACGGTGCCCTCGAAGGTGTCGTTCTTCTTCGGATCGTCGGCAAAGCCTGAGTTCACGAGATTCATCACCACCTCGCCGCCTTCCTTCGCGATGGTGATTTCCATCAGGTAGGGCAGTCCGTCCGGCCCGTCATCGCCGGCGACCACGAACAGCCTGCCGGATTCGGATTCGACGACAGGGATGTCCATCACGTAGCCGAAGGTATCGAAGAACCACCGCATGGTGCTGCCGGCCGTGCCATGACCCTCGGCGCGATCGACGAACCAGTTGGCGATGTCCTGCGGATCCGCCCACGCTTTCCATACGCGCTCGGGCGTCGACTTGATGCGAATGGACTGTTCGATCTTGCGGCCGTGATGGGTGCGTTTGGTCGTCGTCATGATCAGTTCACCATTGGGTAACAGCCGAGCGCGAGCCGGTAGCGCCCGCTCCTGGGAGACGGAGTCGTGTGTTCGGCGACGACGGCCGTGATCGCCTTCGTGAGCGCGTCGGCAAACCGGGCGCGATGCGCGGCCGACGCAAAGCCGAAGACCGTGTCGAGCGAGAGCAGCGGCAGCGCCGCGCCGTCGGCGTCGGCTTTCCGCCAGGACTCGCTGAGCTCCTTCTGCATCCGCGTCGCCAGCATCAACAGGTACGCGGCGCCGGCTTTATCCGGCGTGGCGGCGGGCGCGCTGGCATCCATCGCGCCGAGGATTTCCGGCGCCAGCACGAACGCGCGGGCGCTGACGACGTAGCGTTGTTCGGTGAGGCCGCGCTTGCGCACGCGCCCGGCGCGGCGCAGGAAGCCGGCGCGGGCGAGCTCGCGCACGTGGTAGTTGACGACCTGGCGCGGACGGCCCATCGCCGCGGCGATACCGGCGGCGGAGATCGGCGCGCGCGCGTGGGCCAGGATCTCGCGGCGGAGCGGCTTCAGCAGCAGCCCGGCCTTGGGGGCCTCTCGAATCACGCCAACTGGTGCAGCCGGGGTCGCCATGGCGGGCGATTACACATTAGACAAAAAAATTTGTCAAATGGCGCCGGACGGGCCCGTTTGGCGCCGTCGTGTCCTCGACGCTGAAATCGAAGTGTTGAACGTGTTGAGCGAGAGGGGTAATATCGAAGGTTACAGGCGCGCCCGAAATTCGCGCCTGTATGCCTTCACTTCAAACATGCCGCCGGAAACCGACCATTCGGCCCTCGTTATTCGTGGGGCGCGCACGCACAACCTCAAAAACGTCGATCTGACGCTGCCAGCGGGACAGCTGATCGTTTTTACGGGCGTTAGCGGATCCGGCAAGTCTTCGCTGGCCTTCGACACCATCTACGCGGAAGGGCAGCGGCGCTACGTCGAGTCGCTGTCCGCATACGCGCGGCAGTTCCTCGAGCGGATGGAGAAGCCCGATGTCGATCGCATCGACGGCATCTGCCCGTCGATTGCGATCCGCCAGAAAAATTCCGTCCGCAATCCGCGCTCGACCGTCGGCACGGTCACCGAGATTCACGACTACATGCGCCTGCTGTATGCGCGCGTCGGCCGGACGATCTGCCGCCAGTGCGGACAGGAAGTGATTCGCGAGACCGCTGAAGTCGTCGCGACGCGTTTGCTGGCGCTGCCAGAGGGCACGCGCCTGATGCTCGGCTTCGACCTGCCGGTGATGGCGATCTCGGAAGACGGCTCCAGGGGCGCGGAAGAAGGCGAGGCGCCGGAGCTCGATCTTGGCCGCCCCGCAGGCGGCACTCAATCGGCGCAGGCGGTCGCGCTCGATAATCTGCGTCGAAAAGGTTTCGGGCGCCTGTTGATTGGCGACCAGGCGATCACCCTCGAGGAAGTCGAGCCGGCGGTGCTCAAGAAGAGGACCACGCTGCGCGTGGTGGTCGATCGCATCAAGGTTGCCGCCGATGCGCGCACGCGCATCACCGACTCCGTCGAAACGGCCTATGCCGAAGGCGGCGGCGCGGCGTGGGCGCTGCAGCTGCCGGATGCCCCTTCGACAGGCTCAGGGCAAGCCGCTGCGCCGATTCAGCATCTGTTCTCCGAACGATTCGAATGCCGCAATTGCGGTATCGCGTACGAGGATCCGCAGCCGCGGCTGTTCTCGTTCAACAACCCGTTCGGCGCCTGCCCGACCTGCCACGGCTTCGGCAACATCATCGAGCTCGATCAGGAACTGGTCGTGCCCGATCAGACGAAGTCGATCAACCAGGGCGCGATCGAGCCGTGGACCAAGCCGCACTACCGGTCGCATCTCGCCGAGCTGAAGCGGGCCGCCAAGGGCGGCGGCGTCCGCCTCGACGTGCCGTGGCGCGATTTGACCGACAAGGAAATCGCGTTCGTGATGGACGGCGACGGCGACCCTTCGACCGGCTCAGGACGCGGCGATTTCGAAGGCGTCCGCGGCTTCTTCCGCTGGCTCGAGCGAAAGAAGTACAAGGTCCACGTCCGCGTGTTCCTGAGCCGCTATCGCGGCTACCTGACCTGCCCGGATTGCGGCGGCACTCGCTTGCGCCGGGAAGCGCGCGACGTGCATGTCGGCGGCGTGACCATCGACAAGGCCTCGGCGCGCACCGTGCGTGAAGCCGAGAAGTTCTTCGCCGATCTCCAGCTGACCGAGAAAGAAGCGGCGATCGCCGACAAGGTGCTGAAGGAAATTCAGCGGCGGCTCGGTTTCCTGCGCGACGT
>DASUSZ010000291.1:0-4721 GCA_036374815.1 Vicinamibacterales bacterium
GTGGATCACGGCCGCGACGTGCACATGCTCGGATACTTTTTCGACGTCTCGAGCCAGCCGCTGGCGGCGCTGCTGATGAGCCAGCGCGCGCTGCGCGTGATGCGCGTGAGAGAGATTGCGACCACGCTCGCGAAGCTGAACATGCCGATCGACGTCGAGAGCGTGCTGCTGGCGGCGGCGGCGCGGCCCGGCTCGTCGATCGGCCGGCCGCAGATCGCGCGAGAAATGCTGCGCGCCGGCCACGTGCAATCGGTGCAGGAGGCCTTCGACAAATGGCTCGCGACCGGACGTCCGGCCTTCGTGCCGCGAACGGGTCCGAGTCCCTCCGAAGTGGTCGGCTGCATTCACCAGGCCGGCGGGGTCGCGTCGTTCGCGCATCCGGGCGTGACGAAGCGCGACGAGCTCATCAAGCCGCTCGTCGACCGCGGTCTCGACGCGATCGAGGTCTATCACTCGGATCACACGCCGGACGATGTGGTCGCGTATCGAGGATTGGCCGTCCGTCTGGGCGTGCTGATTACGGGCGGATCGGATTTTCACGGCGATGACGGCAAGCCGGCGCACCCCGTTGCCACGGCCGGCATGCGCGCCAACCGGGATCTCCTCGGCACGGTCACGCTGCCCGCGGCCGACTTCGACGCGCTCGAGAAAAAGATCCGCCATTGAGCTCGCTCCTCGAGATCCGCGGCCTGGTCAAGAACTACCAGGCGCTGCGGCCGCTGCGTATTCGCGAGCTGAACGTTCCGCCGGGCGCGGTCACGTCGATCGCCGGGCTCGACGCGATTGCCGCCGAGACCTTCGTGCACCTGATCACCGGAGCAACCCTGCCCGACGAGGGCGACGTGATCATGTTCGGCCAGAACACGCGCGCCATCACCGACAGCCAGGCCTGGTTCCAGTCGCTCGATCGCGCCGGGCTGATCACGGCCAGGGCCGTGTTGATCGAGGCCTTCTCGGTGCTGCAGAACGTGGCGATGTCGTTCACGCTCGACGTCGACCCGATCGATCCGCGCGTGGTGCCGCAGGCCGGCGCGGTGGCGCGCGACGCCGGCATCGATCCCTCGCTGTTCGACGTCGCGGCGGGGAAGGCCGCGCCTGAGATCCAGATGCGCGTCCACCTCGCCCGCGCGCTCGCGCTCGGCCCGCAGCTGGTGATCGCCGAGCATCCGTCGGCATCGCTGCCGCGGCCGGCGGTCGGCGCGTTTGCCGCCGACCTGTTGAAGGCCGCGAAGTCGCGCGGCGTGGCACTGCTGGTGATTACCGCCGACGAGGTGCTCGCGAAAGCAATCGGCGGCGACCGCCTCGAACTCGTCCCCGCGTCGGGCGAATTGCGCGCGCCGGGACTTCTCAAGAAGTTATTCGGATGAAACCTGCGCTCATTCTTTTCGACATCGATGGCACGCTGCTCCTCAGCGGGCGCGCCGGCATGCGCGCGATGACGCGCGCCTTTCAGCAGACCTTCGGCATCACCGACGCATTCAAGGGCGAAAACTTCGGCGGCCGCACCGATTCGTATCTGGTCTCGAAGGCGCTGCAGAACGCCGGCCTGCCGGACACGCCGGAGCAGCATCACCGCTTCCGCGAGATTTACATTCCGCTGCTCGCGGAAGAAATTCAGCATCCAGGCACCGGCCACAAGGGACTGATGCCGGGCGCGCGCGAGCTGCTCGAAGCGCTCGACGTGTTTCCCGACGCGCACATGGCGCTCCTCACCGGCAACTATCGCGAGGCGGCCGAGATCAAGCTGCAGCACTTCGAGATCTGGGACTACTTCGAGTGGGGCGCGTTCTCGGACGACTCGGCCGATCGCAACGAGCTCGTGCCGATCGCCTGCAGCCGCGCCGAGATCTACGACATCCCGCCGGAAGCGATCCAGCGCGTGATCGTGATCGGCGACACGCCGCACGACATCGAATGCGCGCGCGTCGCCGGCGCGAGGTCGATCGCGGTGGCCACCGGCGGGTTCACGGTGGAGCAGTTGAAGGAATTCGGCGCCGACGAAGTGGTGAAGGACCTGTCCGACACCGACGGGGTGATCAACCTGTTGTTGTAGTTGCAGAGGGAGTCGACCCCATTTAGCCAGGCGCGAAGCGCGAAGGCGGTGTGGCGGAAGCGCCTGGGAGTCGACCCCATTTAGCCAAGCGCGAAGCGCGAAGGCGGTGTGGCTGACGAGCAGGCGCTGAACGCCATTGAGGCCGCAGGCCGAGATGGCGGAAGCGCCTGGGAGTCGAACCCAGCCTGCCCCGCAAGGGGGCAGCGACCGATTTTGAAGACCGGGAGGGCCACCGGGCCCCGTTCACTTCCGTTTTCTAGCTTAAGTCGTTCTAATCCGCGACGCCAATCCAATATCCGAATAGCCGCTGCGACTCGAACACCGTGAACCGCAGCGTCGCCCGCTCCGTCCACCAGCGCTCGACGTTGGCGCGATCGTAGCGGCTCGGCCTGACCATCACCTTCACCGCGGTGCCGGACATCCGCCGATTCATCACCAGCCGCGCCCGGCGGGTATGTTGCTTCGAGGTGACGATGATCACCTTCGAGAATTTTTCACGCATCGACAGCGCATAGAGGATGTCGGCCTCCTGCGCGGTGCTGTTGGCCTGATCGAGAATCGAGATCGCCTCGCGCGGCACGCCGAGCTTCACCATCGCATCGACCTGGATGTCGACGGCGTTGAGGTAATCGATGCCGCGCTTACGGAGCTCCACTTCACCCCAGTCGGCAATCTCGCGCAGCAGGTAGAGGCGCGGCGTCCAGCCTTCTTTGTAGAGATCGACCGCCTCGAGCTGCCGCTCGTACATCGTGCCGCCGAGCACCAGCAGCGCGTCCGCTTTCTCGAGGGGATCGGCGACGACCAGCCACGAGCCGAGGCCGCGCAACAGGAATACGCCGATGATGAGCAGTGGCGCCAGGATGAGGACACTGCGGCGCAGGAAGCGTTTCAATTGGATGCCGGAATCGTCACGAACATCCGGCCCCCACTCAGGGGCCGGACAGAGGGTTATTCGATTTCAGAATTTCAGATTTCGGATTTCAGAACTTCGGATTGCTGAGTTGCAAAGACTTACCCTTCGATTAATCGCACGTCTCCCGCGCGAGGGCCCTTCTGGGATTCCTCGATCGCGAACTCGACGCGCTGGCCTTCCCGCAGCAGCTCGAACACCGCGCCCCGCACGGAGCTGCGATGAAAGAAGTGCTCGAGGCCGGATTCATCGCGGATGAACCCGAAGCCCTTGTCGATTAGGAGCCGTGCGATAGTCCCGGTCGGCATAACCTGTCCTCCGATGTCCCGAGACCCGAAGGAAGCCGCCGTTTAAACTGATGGCAACGGTAGGGGTCGCGGAAAACGCGGCAATAGTAGGCAGGTCAACAATGGGAAGTCAAGTATACGAGCCGGAACCTGTCACCGTTTACATCCGAGCCAGCATGGTGGTGCCGGACTCGGTTTTCCGGGCGTATTTTTCATGATTTCGGCGATCGTCCTCGCGGCCGGCGCCTCGACGCGAATGGGCCAGGCGAAGGCCGCGCTGCCGATTGGTCAAACGGGCGAAACCGTCGTCGCTCGCGTCGTCAGGACGCTTCTCGCCGGCGGCGTCCCGAACGTCTCTGTTGTAGCCGGCGCGCACATCGATGCGGTGCGGGCGGCCATGCCCTCCCACGAAGCGCGCGCGCGTGTCATCGAGCACCCTGGCTGGCAGCAGGGGCAGCTGTCATCGCTCCTCGCGGGGCTCGATGCGATCGACGATCCGCTGCTCGAGGCCGCACTGGTCACGCTCGTCGACGTGCCGCTGGTGAAATCATCAACCGTCGCCGAAGTGATTGCCGCCTGGCGCCGCACCCGCGCGCCGATCGTGCGCCCCGCAAACGGAAGCCGTCACGGCCACCCGGTGATGTTCGATCGATCGATCTTCGGCGACTTGCGGTCGGCGGATCCAAACATCGGCGCGAAGGCGGTGTTCGCAATCCACCGCGATCGCATACTCAACGTCGAAGTCGACGACCCCGGCGCGTTCGAAGACATCGACACGCCCGACGACTACGGGAAGGTCCTGCGGGCTACGGGCTCACGGGCTAACGGCAGTAACCCGTAATCGTTACAGCAAGCAGTTCCCGCAAGCCCGTAGCCCGCAAGCGCGCAAGCCCGCGAGCCCGTGAGCCGTCAAACCCTACGCGATGCAGACCGGCTGAATTCCCTGGCCGCGAATCTGCTGCAACACTTTCGTGGTCGCGTCGCCGTGATTGCAGCCGTTGAGGCGATAGCGCAGGTACTCGAGCACCCACACCACCGCGCCTTCGTTGTTCACGAACGATGTTCCGAGCGAGCGGCCGAGCGAGTTGCGATAGGTGTTGTCCAGCTCGTTCATGAACACCAGGCCCTCGTTCCTCGGCGGGAACGGGATCGCGCCAGCGGGCGTGGCCGCGCACACCAGGGTGCCGCCATTGCTGGTGATCTGCGCGAGCGTGTTCTGCGTCGCCACCGCGTGGCTGCACTGGCCAACGCGCTGCCGCGCGTACTCGGTCAACCAGATTACCGCGCCTTCCGAATCGACATAGGTCGGGGACGGCGATGCGCGCAGCTCGTCGCGGTAGACCGCGATCAGCGAGTTGAAGAACGCGTTCGGCTCGTTGCGCGGCGGGAAGGTGATGTTGCCCGACACGCCGCCGCCATAGAGCGACTGCGCGCCGGCAATGTCGTCGGCGGTCAGCGAATCGAGGTTGCC
>DASUSZ010000292.1:0-14525 GCA_036374815.1 Vicinamibacterales bacterium
CGGTAATCCCAGGTGCGGCCGGAGCCGAGCGCTTCGGGAAGGCTGGTCGTGGCGGCGGCGATGATGGCGCCGGTCTCGTTGAAGGCGTGAAGCTTGAGGCACAGCGCGGAACGCAGCACGGCTTCGGGTGCGAACGACGGCAGCGCGCAGGTCTTCGCCCACACCCGCCAGCCGCGAATCGTCTCCTTCAGCACGGACTCGGCATCCGCCGCTGAATCGACTTCGGGCGGACGGCCGGCGCTCAAAGAGAAATAGGTCGGCTTGTCGATGCGGATCGCCGAGCCGTCGAGGACGTACGGCACCGGCACGTTGGTCGACAGATACAAGCGCAGCGGACCGCCGACGACCTCGATGCCGTGCGGCGCGGGCACCACTTCGACTTTCGCGCGGGCGTAGTCGGGCCTTGGGTCGAAGCGCACGCGCACCCGCGGCGTGCCTGCCAACGGCACGAGCAGGCGGCAGATCTCCACCGGCGCTTCGATGTGCATGCCGCTCATGGTCCGCGGCGCAAAATCGTAGATCTCGAAGCGCCCGTCCGCGGCTTCGATCTCGGTACGCATCACATTGGTGTTGCGGACGTAGGCCGCCCTGGACCGCCAGCCGTCCACCGGCTCGAACGACCACGCGCCGCCGCGCTCCCGATCGAGCAAACGCGCGAACACGGATGGACTATCGAAGCGCGGCAGGCACAGCCAGTCGATGCTGGTGTCCGGGCCGACCAGGCCGATGACGCGGCCGTTGCCAATCGCTCCGTGGTGGAGCGGCAACGGCGGAGGCAATGTCACGCGACGCTCTCCATCCGCCGGCTCGCCGCCATCAGCAAGGAGTTCGCCCAGTCGAAGACGGTATGCGAGTGGACGCGCTCGCGCAGCGCGCGCATCCGGCGGCGCTGATCGTCGGCGGGCATGCGCAGCGCGCTGTTCAGGGCATCCGCGAACGAATCGACCGCGAACGGATTGACGTGGATGGCGTGCGGCAGCTCACGCGCGGCGCCGGTGAATTCCGACAGCACCAGCACGCCGTGCTCGTCGCCTCTCGACGCGATGAATTCCTTGGCGACGAGGTTCATGCCGTCGTGCAGCGACGACACCACGCACACGTCGGCGGCGCGATACATCGCGCCGACCGCGTCGGGCTGGTGATGCTGGGGGCGGTAGATGATCGGCAGCCAGCCGTCGGTGCGGTAGGTTGCGTTGATGCTGGTCACGCAATTCTCGACCTCGTTCATCAACGCCTGGTAGCGGCTCAAGTGCTCGCGGCTGGGCGCGCCGACCTGCACCATGGTGACGCGCTCGCGCCATTCGGGATAGCGCTCGAGCAGCCGCGCAAACGCCTTCAATCGATCCGGAATGCCCTTGGTGTAATCCAGTCGGTCGACGCCGAAGATGATCCGCTCGCTGGTCAGGCCGAGCGACGCGCGCATCGCCTTGATCTCGGCGGCGCGCTCGACGGCCTTGGTCGGGCCCTTCCACAGCGACGGATCGATGCTGATCGGGAACGGCCGCACGAACGTCGGCCGGCCGCCGCGCCACGCCGCGAAATGCTCGTAGTCGACGCGCGATTCGAGCGCGCGATCGACGGTGTCGAGAAAATTGTTGCAGTGATACTGCACGTGAAAGCCGAGCAGATCGTTGCCGAGCAGCCCGTGCAGGATGTCCTCCCCCCACGGGCAGACGCGGAACGCCTCGCGGTTGGGCCACGGAATGTGCCAGAACTGGCACACCGTCACGTCGGGCCGCGCTTCCTTGACGAACCGCGGCAGCAGCGCGAAGTGATAGTCCTGCACGAACACGACCGCGCGGTCGTCGGCGATCTCCTCGATCACCGCATCGGCGAACCGCCGGTTGACGCGCACGTACTGATGCCAGTCCTTGTCGTCGAACTCAGGACGCGCATACGCGATGTGACAGAGCGGCCACAGCGCGTTGTTCGCGCAGCCGTAGTAGTAGCCCTGCTCTTCTTCGGGCGTGAGCCACACGCGCCGCAGCGTGTACGACGGGCGATCGGGCGGCACCATGACGCGCCCTTTCGCGTCCGACGTTTCGCGATCCGCATTGCCGCTGCCATGCGCGATCCACGTGCCGCCGGTCGCGCGCAGCACCGGATCGAGCGCGGTGACCAGGCCGCTGGCCGGACGCGTCCACTCGATCCCTTCCTCTTCGGTTCGTCCGCGGAACCAGTTCCACAGCCCGCGCGCGGTCTTCGTGCGGCGGATGTGGATGTACGGCTCGCGGTTCGCGACCACGATGAGGCGCGTGCCCTTCAGCGAATCCGAGAGCGTTGACCCCAGCTGAGCCGCATTCATGACGCCGTCCTGACGTTACAGTGAGCCGCCAACCATCTCAAGAACCGATCGACATCGACAATACCGTCGAGCTTGTAGGTAGCCGCCGTCGGCCGCAGTCCGACCAGGATGCCGATGCCGCATTCGATGGCGCGGAACGCATCCTCATCGGTAATGTCGTCGCCAATGTAGGCAACCCACGCGCGCCGACCGAACTTGTGCTCGATGCTGCCGGTGATCCATTTCGTGGCGTCGCCCTTGTGGCCGTTGATGTTCGGCAGGTATTCGACCACGGCGTTGCCTTCCAGACGGCGCACGTGCCCTTCGGCGATCCATGGGACCGCCAGAATGTCAGCGCGAGCGAAAATGCGTTCGTACATATCCTTCGGCAACCGCCTCGTATGCACTGCAACACTCGCGCCTTTGTCTTCGATGTGCACCTCCGGGAATTCGTCGAGCAGCCGCTTGAGGCACGCGGCCAGTCCTTCGACGCGCGCTTCGGCGGCCGACAGGTCGGGATGGGTGATGCGATGGCCGTCGATCTCGATCTCGAGGCCGTGCAGTCCGGCGTGATAGACGTGATCGGGCAGGCGCGTCCGCGCGCGCAGATCGTCGAGCCGGCGCCCGCTGACGATCCCGAGCGAGACGCCCGGCTCGCGGCTGATATGGCTCAACAACTCCCACCGCTCCGGCGTCAGCTCGGGCGCGTCGGGATCGGGATGAAATTCCGCCAGCGTGCCGTCGAAATCGAGCAGCAGCGTGAGCGCGGTGTCGGCCGGGCGCGCCAGCACCTCGGCCTGAACTTCCGCCAGCATCTTTCCCTATTGTGAAGAAAAGATCACGCCTGACGCGAGTGAGCCATTGGGATCGAGGCTGAGCTTGATGGCGCGCATCGCGTTGACGCCGTCAGCGCCGTACAGCTGTCTCAACAGTTGCTGCTTGATCGGATTGCGGCCAACCCCATGCTCAGCGAGCGGGCAACCGCCCATCGCAATCACCGCATTGCCGAGTTCGAGAATCGCCTCGCGTCCTTTGTCGACATCACCCGCCCGCCGCGGAATCACGTTTGGATGGACGTTGCCGTCGGATATGTGCCCCCACACTGCGAGATCGAGATCGCGCTCCGCGAAGAGGCGCCGGCATTCGCGCATCATCTCGCCGAAGCGGTCGAACGGGACGATCATGTCCGCCGCGGTCTTCGAGATCGCGCGATCGAGCTGCTTCGCCTGCGCGACACGGCGATTGACGCCGGCCGGGACGGCTTCGCGCAGCGCCACGAACGCGGCCTGGCGAGCGCGATCGGCGGGTAGGGCGATCTCGCTGTCGTCGAGCAGGCCGTGGCGATCGAGCAGGCGGCAGAATCGCACCAGCGGTGAGTCGGCCGCGTCCGCGTCACGGACCGATTCGAGCTGCAGCCAGAGATCCGGCTGCATCGCCGACGCCGGCAATTCGAGATCGATCAGCAATGCGACCGCCGATCCCGACGGCAGCGCGATGTCGAGCCTGCGATCGACGCCGTCTTCGCGAATCACCGCGATCGATCGCGCGTCGATGTGCTCGATGGCCGCGACGTCGACGCCGTTCGGATCGCGCGACCGCCACGTCTCCATCGCGGCGGCGCGAAGTTCGCCAACGACCGCGATCGCGAGATCTTCCGACGCTACCGGCACCAGTGCTCGACTGAGGCCGGCCGGGACATGAGCGGTCGTGAACGTCGCCTCGGCGATCACGCCGAGCGTGCCTTCAGAGCCGATGAACAGATCGACGAGGTCCATGCCGGGCTCGATGTAATAGCCAGCCGACCGTTTCGGCACGTCCGGCATCCGCAGATCGGGCAACGTGATCACGCGTTCCCCGCTCGCGGTGACGATCGTGAACCGGCCGTCGACGGCGCGGCAATCACCGCGGGCGATCTCGAGGATGTCGCCGCCGGCGAGGACGACGACCAGCGCGTCGACCCACTCGCGCACGGTGCCGTACTTGAACGTCGCCGCGCCTGCCGCGCAGGTCGCGACCGCGCCGCCGGCAAACGCGCCGAGATAGGTCGGCACCGGCGGGAACCACCGGCCTATTTTGGCGAGCTCGTCCTGCAATGCCTGCAGCGCCACGCCCGCGCCAACGCGCGCGCGATCGCCGTCGATGCTGATCGTCTTCAAGCGTTCGGTGCTGAGCACGACGTCGCCGAACGGCGTGGCGCCGCCGGTCAGCGATGATTGCGCGCCGACGGGAAGGATGCGCCGCGCATCACGCAGGCACGCCGACACTTCGTCGATCGATCGCGGCCGCACGGCACCGCTCGCGTGGCCGCCCGGATAGTGCGCGGCGTCCTCTGTGAACGATGACGCGTCGGATGCGGTGGCGGGAGCAGCGCTCGTAGACGGAGGGCGCGAATGCACGTTTAATTGTAAAGCGACGATTTCGGATCTCGGATCGAGTGGATTTCGGATTATTTGGCGATATGCCGATCAGCAGATCGACAAACAAATCCGAAATCCTCTCGATCCGAAATCCGAGATCCACTGTCGCTCAACTCGGCTGCGCCCGGCAACCCCTCGCGAACAGAGCGCGGAGCCGCGAGCGCGTCAGGCGATGACGCTGACGGCTAGTGCGATGAGCGCGATGCCCGTCGCCGCCTGCAAGAGCCGCCGCTTCCACGGCGCGACGAACCATCGCCGCATCGCATCAAGCGCCGTTGCCCACATCGCGTGGCACAACACCGCCAGGCTCACGTGGGTTGCGGCGAGCCCGGAATAGTAAAACCGCGATGCGCCCGCGGGGATGAACGTGGGAACGACCGACAGGTAGAAGCTGATGATCACCGGGCTCAGCAGGTTGATTCCCAGGCCATCGCCGACGTACGCGCCGGCATGGCCACGCGGCGGCGCGGCGCCGGGATCCAGCGACAAGTTGATCCCGCCGTCATGCCGGGTGATGGCGCGATACAGGCTGCTCACGCCGAGCCACGCCAGGAAGATCGCGCCGGCAACGCGGATCGCATCGAGCGCGCCGGGCCATACGGCGATCAGGACGGACAGGCCCAGGCCGCACGCGACGGCGATGATGGTGTTGGCGAGCGCGGCGCCGAGTGCGGTGAGGTAACCGGCGCGACGGCCGCCTTCGAGCGTATTACGCACGACAACGGCCGTCGTCGATCCGGGCGTGACGACGAGAACGAACGTGAACGTGAAGAACGCGAGGTAACTCGAGTCGATCGGTTCGTCCTATTTTCTCAACACGGCAGCGTTCGACGTCGCCTCTGCGTGGTAACGCTTCTCGCCCGCCTCGATGCGCACCGGCAGTTTGTTCGCCGACGGCGGCAGCGGGCACGTGGTCCACGGGTTGTACGCGCACGGCGGATTCTGCGCGCGATTGAAGTCGAGCGTGACGTTGCCGTCCTTGTCGGCGGCATCGGTGTAGAGGAACCGCGCGGACGGATACGTGGTGTCGGCGCTCGTCAGATCGCGGAACACGAACCACAGCCGCTCACCCGATCGCCACGCTTCCATGTTCGCGGTCTTGCCGTCGATGGTCACCGCAACGTGGCCGGGCACCGTGAACGGCTCGAGATCGCCGAGAATCGTCGGCGCCTGAACGACCTTCGGCTCGGCGAGCGGCGTGAACTTGCCCTTGACGACGTACTTCGGATTGGCGGGATACCACTTGAGTCCAGAGAAGTTCTTGCGCAGCGGCGCGTTCTGATCGCGCACGCGAATCGCGAGACGCGGTCCGCTGAAGTGCAGGAAGAACAACGTCGACTTGTAAGTGATCTGGTCAGCCGGCCGGCCGCGCTCCGCGAGACGCAGCGGACCTTCTTTCAAAGGCTTGCCGTTGTAGGTCAGCATCTGGCCGTCGGCGGCCTTGATCGTGACGTTGTTGCCGTTCATGGTGATCACGCCGGCCTGCTTCGGCACGTCCGCGAAATCCAGCACGATGTCGTTCAGCGGATCCGAGCCGAACTTGTTCTCGCCGGGATTCAGGAAGTGCAAACCCGCGACGGTGAACCAGCCGTTGTCGGCGAGCAGCACTTTTTCGCGCTCGGCGCGGAAGGCTTTGAGCGCGGCCTCGTCGTAGGTCTGAGCCGACACCGTGGTCGCGGCCAGCACCAGGAGCAGTCCGGAGATTCGCTTCATGCGCCGAATGATATCAGCGGCGCGCCCCGTACAGATCGTCAGCAAGTGTCACGTCTGCACCGGCCCACGCCTTCTCGAACGACGCCTTCGCTTCGGCGGCGGCGGGTTTCTGCTGGCCCGCCAGCGCCCGGTGCAAACCGAACAGCGAGCGCGGATTGCCGACATTCTTCTCGAGATCGGCGCGAAACACTTTCTCCGCCTCGGCAAAACGGCCGGCCTTGAGCAGCACGGCGCCGAGGCGCTCGCGCTCAGGCATGAGCCAGTCCGGAGGCTCGTTGTAGCCGAGCTTGTCTTCGAGCGCGATCGCGGCGGTGAAGCCTTTGACCGCGGCGGCTGTATCGCCCCTGGCATCGGCGATGCGCGCCGTGAGATCAGCCACGGCGACCGCCGCGACGTCGGGCGCCGAGTTCGATGCACCGACCATCGCGTCTTTCGCAAGCTTGCCGGACGCGCTCTTGAGCGCCGCAAGCTCCGCCTCCGCGTCGGCCACTTTGCCGGTCGCGGCCAGCGCGGCGCCGCGCGCGAAGTGGTAGAGCGCCGACTGCATCACGCGGGCCGGCGCGGGCGCTTTCTTCTCGAGAATGGCCGGCCACTGCCCAAAGCGAACGAGCACGCTCAAATCCTGGGCCGCGAACGGCTCGATCATCAGCATTTGATCCGCGATCGGGTCGGCGGCCTTCACCGTGCGATCCGCAGCGCTTCTCGCCTGCGCGAGATTGCCCGCGAACATCGCGGCCGCGGATTCGAATTGCAGGTTGTGCGTGTAATACATCATCGGATACAGGCCGTCACGCGCGCCGGTGGCCTTGAAGTACTTCTCGTCGACCGCCGCCGCATCGGCATTGCTCTTCGCGGACTTCGCGTACTGGCCCGTGCGGATATATACGTGCGCGGGCATGTGGACCAGGTGGCCCGCGCCCGGCACCAGCGTTTCGAGGCGCCCGGCTTGCGGCAGCGCGCGCTCCGGAGTTTTCGACGCTTCAACGGCGTGGATGTAATAGTGATTCGCGCCCGGATGATTCGGGTCGCGCTTCATCACCGCCTCGAGCGATGCGACGATCTGCTCCGTGCCGGGCTCCGGCGTGCCGTCTTTGGTGTACAAGCGCCACGGCCGCAGGTTCATCAGGCTTTCCGCATACAGCGTGGCAACGTCGATGTCTTCAGGGAACTTCTTCGCGAGCGCGCCCATGGCGTCCGAGTAGGCCCGTTCGCGAACGGTCTGGTCGCCGGTTGGATCGGAGACGTACCGCTTTGCCAATGCATCGACGAGCCCCTGCTCCACATCGCTGCCGCCGCCCTTCCGCTTCTCTGCTTCGGCGAGATGCGCGTAGGCCTGCTCGAGCCGCTCGGCCGGCGCGATGTCGTTGATGTTGGTTCCAAGGGCGAGCGACATGCCCCAATGCGGCATCGGCGACGCGGGATCCTGCGCGGCGGCGAGCTGGAATGACCTGAATGACTCCTCATGGTTGAAGCCGTACAACAAGGTCAGGCCTTCGTCGAAAAACTTCTGCGCGTCGGCATTCGTCGTTTTGATCGCGCGGTGATACGAACCAAGGTTGCCGAGCAACGCCGTTCGGCTGGCTCCGGCCGCGGGCGCCGTGCCGTGCGCATCATGTGCTGACTGGTTTGCCGGCGCTGGCGCGGGACGCGAGCACGCCGCGAGCGCGGCAAGCATTGCCGCCGCGGTGACAACGGGAATCTGCACTCTCATACGCTCTGCCTCCGGCTCGATAGCCACAACACCGTTTCCGCGCCCAGCAGTAGACTGGCGAGGCTCAGATGTCCGACCTGGGCGGCGGGTATCACTCCCCCGTAGGCCATGACCACGCCCACCCCTATTTGTGCCCCGGCGAGCGCCAGCGTTACAAAGGCCCACCGGACGATCGGCGATCGGCGGGACAAGAGCCAGAGAGTCAACAGCGTTGCGCCAATCAGCACGACGAAGGCGAGATCGCGGTGCCAGTAATCGAGCCGGCCCACCGTTGCCAGCGCCGCATCCCGAGTCACCCCTGCATCAAGTGCCGTGTCGATCTGACCCCTTACCTGGGTACCGAATCCGGCCTGCACGAGCGTCAAGACGATCAGCACAAGCGCCGCACGCGACACACCTGACGCACCTGACGCACCCGACGCACCCGACGCACCCGACGCACCAGACGCACCCGTGAACGCCTCAAACGTCGCGTACAGCAGCAACTGCACGATGATGATCGCGACGATCAAGTGCGCCGTCACGATCCACGCGGCCAGTTCGTGAGCGACGACCAGGCCGCCAAGCCATCCCTCGAAACCCACCAGCAGGAACGCGGCGACCGTCGTCCACAGGATGCGCGGCTGATGGCGATGATTGCGCCACGCGGAAATCGCGGTGGCGAAAATCAGGAATCCAACAGTGATGCCGAGCAGACGGTTCAAGTACTCCGTCCACATCAGCGTGGGATTGAACTGCGACGGATCGAATTGCGGCGGGAGATCGGCGACCGACGCCGGCGGAACCCACGAGCCAAAGCATCGCGGCCAGTCGGGGCAGCCGAGTCCGGCGCCGGAGGCGCGGACCAGGCCGCCGACAAGGATCAGGAAATAGGTGATCGCCGTCGTCCACAGGGCCAGGCGCTGAAAAGACGTGAGGCGCACACCTAATTATTGTTCAGCCGTCGCATCCTCGGTCTTGAGCGTGCCCCAGAACCAGCTCACGGCGTAGTCGGCCACCTGCGCCAGCGCGCCGGGCTCTTCGAACAGGTGCGTCGCGCGCGGCACGACCTTCAGCGTGACTTCCGAGGTAATTTCCTTTTTCGCCTGCTCGTTCAGCACCAGCACGGCATCGTCATAGCCGCCAACAATCAGCATCGTCGGCGTGGTGAGCATCTTCAGCGCGGCGCCGGCGAGATCGGGCCGGCCGCCGCGGGATACCACGGCGCGCACGAGGTCGGGGCGACGCGTCGCGGCAACGATTGCGGCGGCCGCGCCGGTGCTCGCGCCAAACAGTCCGATCGGCAGGTGTTTCAACGTCGGCTGCTCCGACACCCACTTCACCGTCCCGAGCAGGCGATTGGCCAGCAGCTCGATGTCGAAGCGGAACTCGCGCGTCTGGTTGTCGACGTGCACTTCCTGGGTAGTCAGCAAATCCATCAGCAGCGTGCCGAAGCCCGATGACTGCAGCGTCCGTGCGACGAGCTGGTTGCGATGGCTGTGACGGCTGCTGCCGCTGCCGTGCGCGAACAGCACGATGCCGCGCGCATCGACGGGCACGACTAAATCAGCATCTAGAGTCGCGCCGCCAGCGGGGATCTTCAGCAGCTGCGCCTGCGACAGTGGTCTCATTCTCTAGTCTCCGCACTAGAGACCTGAGGGGTAAGTCTCTGGAACCTCCTCATGATACCAATGCGGCGAGGGTTCCAGCGGGACTAATGCGGTCGTGCGGTCGACATGGATCAGCGCGTCGAACTGCTCGGCGACGCGGGCATGAAAATAGTGGCTCTGGCGCTCGGTCTGCGGGCGGTAGATGACGCCGATCGCGCGTTCGAGGAGCGGCGTGGCGTAGCCGCCCAGGCGCTCGTCGTGCAGATCGAGAACGAACTGCGGCTCGCCGACGGAGTGCAACAACGCCTCGATCGATCCGTCGAGTGCCGGACGCACGACCTTGCGCTCCCCGTCGGACTCCCAGTCGGATGCCGCGGTCACGGTGCCGTCGTAGGTGGTGAACCCGATCGATTTCGCTTCGGCGCCGTAACGCTGTCGCAACAGCTGCCCGAGATTCAACTCGCCGCGCTCCCCCATTTCGGTGGCGCGCGCGTCGCCAAGGTGCGAGTTGTGCGCCCACACGGCGATCTTCGGCTTGGTGCCGTTGCGGCGGCCAAGGTGTTTCACGAGCGCGTCGAACATGTCGGCCATGTGCGTATCGCGGATGTTCCATGACGAGTGGCGCCCACGGAACATCGCGCGGTAGTACTCCTCGGCGTTCTTGGCGAGCAGCGCGTTCTGTTCGGCGAAGAAGAATTCGTCGTGCGCCACCTGGCCGTCGCGGTTGGCGTATTCAAACGCTTTCGCGCGCAGGTCGCGCAGCTGGCCGACCACGTCGTCCTCGCACGCTTCGGTGATGCCCGCCGAGACCGCGTAGCCATAGGCGTGCGAGTCGCCGGCAAAATGATCGAAGCACGCATAGCGATCGCGCGCGCGGCGCGCCGCGTCCGGATCGACCTTGTCGAGGTACGCGATCACCGCGCGGATCGATGTCGACAGGCTGTAGAGATCGAGCCCGTAGAAGCCGACCTTGCTCTTCGGATGGTCGTCGTTCCACTCGCGCAGCCAGCGCACGAACGACAGCACTTCGGTGTTGCGCCACATCCACGCGGGAAAGCGCTCGAATCCGGACAGCGCGGTATTGGCGTCGCCGTCGGCGCCCTCGCCACGGACGAATCGATTGACGCGATATGCATCCGGCCAGTCGGCTTCCACCGCCACCGCGGTGAGGCCGTGGTACTGAATCAGGCACTTCGTCAGGCTGGCGCGGAGGTGATAGAAATCCTGCGTGCCGTGGGAAGCCTCGCCGATCAGAATCGCCGACGCCGAACTCAACGGGTCGAGGATGGCGCACAGGTCTTCGCGGCTCTCGTTGAACGGCCGCGCGCAACTGCGCGCGGAATTTACCAGGTGGCGATAGAGGTTACTGGACGGCCAGGTCACGATTCGTTCCCGAGCAAAGAGCGCACTTCCTGATCGGTGGTCGGCGCGAAGTCGCGGTACCACATGCCGACGGCGACAAAGGGCTCGGGCGTGCGCACGCACACCACGTCGTCCGCTTCGGTCGCCAGGTCGGCGCATGTCGACACCGCGCCCACGGGCGCTGCCACGATCACACGTGCGGGTTGTTGTTGGCGTGCCGCCATCACGGCGGCACGCATCGTCGATCCGGTGGCGAGGCCATCGTCGACGATGATCAGGGTCTTGTTGGTGAGTGCCAGCGGCCCGCGCCGGCCGCGGTAAGCCTGTTCGCGGCGTTCGAGCTCGAGCTGTTCGCGCGCGGCCACCGCGTCGATGACGTTCTGCGGAATGCCGAGCGCGTCGACGACGTCGCGATTGACCTGCCGCACGCCGCCGGACGCAATCGCGCCCATGGCGAGCTCCTCGTGTCCGGGAACGCCGAGCTTGCGCACCACGAACACATCGAAGGGCACGTTCAGCGCGCGCGCCACTTCGCTGGCGACGGGCACGCCGCCGCGCGGCAGCGCGAGGATCAGCACGTCATCGCGATCGCGATAGGCGGTCAGCTTCCCGGCCAACACCTGACCCGCCTCGACCCGATCCTCGAACGTCTGCATGGACACCACTGGCATGTCGGCTGAGGGTTTTTCCTGCTAATTCGTTGCCATTTCGTCGCGATTGAAACAAAAGGACGGTGAACCGAGTCTAGTCAGCCATGGCCTTAACGACCGACCTGCGGCTTTCCGTCCGCCTGCTGGGGCGCAGCCCGATTTTTACGGTGACGGCGATCGTCTCGCTCGCGCTCGGCATCGGGTCAGCCGCGACTATTTTCAGCCTCACGGATGCCTTGTTGTTTCAAGCTTCCGCTGGCGTGCGCGACGCGGACAGGCTGATCGACATCGGCCGCGCGAATGACGGCAGCGGATTCGACAACATGGCGCATCCGACCTACGTGAACCTGCGCGAGCACAGCCAGACGGTCGACGTAGCAGCAGTAGATTTCGGCGGCGGCCCGATGAGCCTCGGCACCGACGGCTCGAGCGAGCGCATCATCGGAACGCTGGTATCCGGAAATTATTTTGACGTGCTCGGCACGCGTCCGGCGCTCGGCCGCTTCTTCCGGGCCGACGAAGATCGCATTCCGAACGACCGTCCGGTGGTCGTCCTGAGTCACGCATTGTGGACGCGGCGTTTCAATAGTGACCCTGCGATTCTCGATCGCCCATTGCGGCTCAACAATCGCGAATTCGCGGTGGTCGGCGTCGCCGAAGAAGGATTCCAGGGCGCGTCGATGGTCGGCACGGACCTGTGGGCGCCGATGGCGATGGTGCAAGTGGTGCGCGGCCGCCCCGACTCCTCGATGCTGACGTCGCCGCGCGGCGTGTGGCACCTGGCAATTGGACGTCTCAAGCCCGGCGTTTCGAAGCAGCAGGCAGAGGCCGAACTGAACGCGCTCAACGAGTCGTACAAGAAATCGCAACCGGAGGCCAACCCGCGTCACACCATCAAGGTGGCTTCGCTCGGCCGTATTCCCGGGCCGATGCGGACGCCGTTTCTTGCCTTTATCGGATTCCTGTTCGCGCTGACGGGGGCGCTGCTGGCAATCGCGTGCAGCAACGTGGCCGGCATGCTGCTGGCGCGTGCGGCGTCCCGGCGCCGGGAAATGGCGACACGGCTTGCGGTCGGCGCCGGACGCGGGCGATTGATCTCGCAATTGCTGACGGAAACGATGGTGCTCTTCGCCGCCGCGGCCGTGGTATCGGTGCCCCTCACCTATTGGCTGGTGGCGCTGCTCGCCGGTTCGCTGCCGGCGCTGCCCGTGTCGCTCAATCTCGATCTCGAGGTCAACCTGCGCGTGATGTTGTTCGCATTCGCGATCGCGTTGATCACCGGTGCGATCTTCGGGTTGGCGCCGGCGCGTCACGCGCTCGGCGGCGACCTCGCGCCGATGTTGCACGGCGCCAATTCGACCGCCGATCGCAAGCGGTTCCGGTTGCGCAACTCGCTGGTCACGGCGCAAGTGGCGCTGTCGCTGATGCTGGTCGTGGTCGCGTTCCTGTTCGTGCGATCGCTCGAGCGCGCCGCCTACACCGATCCCGGATTCAAGACCGGCAACATCATGCTGGCCGGCGTCGACATGGCCATCTCGGGTTACCGCGAGCAACAGGTGGTCGAGCTGACGTCGCGCTATCGCGAGCGGCTGCGCGCGATTCCCGGCGTCGAGTCGGTCGCCAACGCGCGGATGATTCCGCTGCAGGGCAGCGGTTTCGGCCTCGGCAGCGTGCGCGTGCCTGGCGCGATAAGCGCGTCGCGTGATGACGGCCGCTTCGAATCGGACTGGGACGTCGTCTCGCCGGAGTATTTCGAGACGATTGACATGAAGATCGTCGAAGGCCGCGCTTTCAACGACTCGGATCGGCTCGGCGCGCCGTGGGTCGCCATTGTCAGCGAGACGTTCGCGAAGCGGGCGTGGCCCGGTCAATCCGCGATCGGCCGCACGTTTTACCAGGGGCTCGGCGACAACGAGGAACGCGCGCTGCAAGTCGTCGGCGTGTCACGCGATGCGAAGTATCGATTCATCAGCTCGCCGAACGCGCCCTACATCTACGTGCCGCTGGCGCAACAACCGCAGTCGACGCTGGAGTTTTACATCCGGCATGCGCCGGGCCGCCGGATCGCGCAGGACATTCGGATCGCGATGGCGGAGATCGAGCCCAACGTGCCGATCGTCATGCTGCAGACCTTCGATGATGCGGCCGCGCTCGGGTTGTTGCCGCAGAAGCTGGCGGCATGGATTGCGGGCAGCGTCGGTGTGATCGGCGTCTTCCTCGCGGCGCTCGGCCTCTACGGCCTGATGGCGTTCCTGGTCACGCAGCGCACGCGCGAGTTCGCGATTCGCATGGCGCTCGGCGCGTCGAATGCCAACATGCGGTCGATGGTGTTGAAGCAGGCCGGCATGCTCGGTGCGATTGGCGGCGTGATCGGGCTCGCGCTGGCGGCCGGCATCGGCACGCTGGCGCAAAGCCTGCTCGTCGGCGTGACGCCGGTGGATCCGTTGTCGTTCGGCGGGACCGCGCTGTTTTTCGTGCTCGTCCTCGCCATCGCCGCGTGGACCCCCGCCTCGCGCGCGGCATCGACAGATCCGGCAACGGCGCTGCGGGCGGAATAGTAGCTAGTAGCTAGTAGCTAGTAGTTAGGTAGTTGGTAGTTGGCAGTTCGTAGTTAGTAGTTGGTCGTTGGAAGTGGTCGTTAGGGATCGCAGATTTTGCCGGTCGCTCCCGTGACGCGTAGTAGTTCTTGCGCGCAGGTCGCAGAATCTGCGTACGTGCCGGCACGCCGAATTGAAAAACTGCCCAAAAACGCGTGCGACGATCGTGTCATGGATTACAGAGACCTCGTCGCGTGGCAAA
>DASUSZ010000293.1:0-2662 GCA_036374815.1 Vicinamibacterales bacterium
TCGCCGAGCGTCTTGCCGCACTCCTGCGTGATGGTTCGGGAAATCTCGTCGAAATGCCGCTCGAGCAGGTCTTTGAGCTTGAACAGGAACTGCACGCGGTCGGTGACCGGTGTGCGCCGCCACGCGGGAAACGCGCGGCTGGCGGCGTCAACCGCCTGCGACACCTCGGCAGGGGTCGAGAGCGGCGTCGTGCCGAGCGGCTCCCCGGTCGCGGGATTCAGTACGTGCAGCGCGTCGGCGGCCGACGAAGCCGCCCACGTGCCGCCGATGTAGTTGCGCATCAATGTCTGGCGGGCGCTGCCGCCTGTTGCGATGGTAGGCATTATCGATAATCGATTTTCGAGAACGAGAAGGAGTGTACGAGGGCTTTGCGCCCCCTGTCAACGCCAACTTTCGCCGCTGTTGTGCGTCGTGACCGCCCTTACGCGGCTCACACGCGAACAGACGACGTTTCGTTCCAGTGCACCATCGGCAATCCGGGCACCGGCGCCCGGAAGTACGGGATGCGCCGTCCCTTCAGCGACCCGATGTACACCGTGCGGAGGTCGGGACCACCGAACGTCACGCTCGCCATCCACGGCGCAAGACCGCGGCCGGTCGCGAAGAGCACCTCTTCGGTCACCTTGTTGTTGAAGAAGGCCTGCTCGAGCGCCCCGACTTTTTCAGGATCGCCTTCGTCAAGCAGCACACGCATATCGCCTTCGGGCGTGAGGACGAACAGCTTGTCCGAGTACACGAGCGTGCCCCACAGATTGCCGGCGGTGTCGAAGGCAATGCCGTCGGGCCATGCACCGCGGCCGAGTGACGACGGACCGAACGTCTCGCGGTGCCGGACCTGTCCGGCGTCGTCGATGCGAAGGCGCGTGATGCAGCCGCCCGTCGTCTCGACGACGTAGAGGTATTCCTCGTTCGCATCGAAGCGGATTTCGTTGGTGAACCGGAAGCCGTCCGCCACGATGCGGATGCGCCCGTTGTCGAAACGCGCCAGATAGCCGTCGGCGAGATCCGTGCGCAGCGCCTCCATCCAGTTCTTCACGCGCGTCGACACCGTAATCCAGATGCGATCGCGCGAATCGCGGAGCACGAAGTTGACCTTGCCGATCGGCAGGCCGTCGATTTCATCGGCCAGCACGCGCGACGTGCCGTCGCGCGACATGATCTCCAGGCAATCGGTGCCGAAGTTCGAGATCAGAAAATCGCCGTTTCTGGCAAATGCGAGCCCGTTCGGGAGCGTGCCCTGCAGGTAGCGCGTCGCTTCGCTGCCGGCGTGCTCGAAATGCGCGGACTGGCGCTGTGTGACGACATGCTGCGAGCCGTCGCGATCGATGCGCACGACTCCTCCGCGCGCATCGGCCGACCAGAGCGTGCCGTCGGGCTCTGCCAGTATGCACTCCGGCCGCTGAAGATCGTGGCCGACGAAGTCGATCGCGCATCTGTCGATCTCGAAGTCCAGAATGGGATTGCGCATCACGCGGGTCGCTCCATGACTCGGCTATGGTGAGGTCAAAGCGGTGCGCCTGTCAAAGCGCGGCGCGGCGGCTACAGGCTACCGGCCACGAGCTACGGCTACCGGCTACCAGCTAATTCGCCAAACGTGGTGCGCTTTTGACGGGGATCGTGACGGGAGCACCGACGCGCGCGGGATCGAACTGACCTTCGACCAGGCGCCAGGCGTCGGTTTCTTCGAGCAGCTTGCTGGCAAAGGAGGTGTGCAGCGCGTGGCCGCCGCGATGCGCGACGAGGTGGCCGATGATCGGGAAGCCCACGAGCGCCATGTCGCCGATGACGTCGAGAATCTTGTGGCGCACGAACTCGTCCTCGAAGCGCAGCGCATTCAACGCGCCCGTCTCGCCGAGCACGATGGCGTTCTCGAGCGAACCGCCCAGCGCGAGACCGTTCTGCCGCAGCATCTCGACTTCCTTGAGGAAGCCGAACGTGCGAGCCGGCGCGATCTCCTCGATGAACGACTCTTCGGTAATCTGCATCGTCCGGCTCTGGTGGCGCAGCATCGGGTGGTCGAAGCTGATGCTATAGGTCACCTTGAAATGATCGGACGGATAGAGCGCGATCCGCTTGTCGCCGCGCGACAGCGCAATCGGGCGCACGATCTTGAGAAAGCGCTTCGGCGCCGCCAACCGCTTGAGGCCGGCCTCGTGAATCAGATAAATGAACGGCGCCGCGCTGCCGTCCATGATGGGTACTTCAGGATGATTCAGCTCGACGATGACGTTGTCGACGCCGAGGCTGACGAGCGCACCCAAGAGGTGCTCGACGGTTTCGACCGAGCCATCTTTCAGAGAGAGACCGGTGGCGTATTGAATGCCGCCAAGGTGCGAGACAACCGCGGGAATTTCGAGGCCGCCAAGATCCGACCGCCGGAAACGAATCCCGTGGTCGGCCGGCGCCGGCTTGAGCGACAACGTCACCTTCTTACCGGAGTGGAGTCCGATGCCGGCGCAGGATACGGCGCGTTTGAGGGTGCGTTGAGCGTCCATTTAGTCGTTGGAAATCAGGCCGTAGAACGACGTCAGCCGCGCCCTATAGAGCAATTCCGGTGCCCGCAGGAAGCCTCCGTTTCTTATCAGCGCTAAGTGGTTACTTCAGCGCGGTTTATCAGGAGAAATGACCGAACGTGCCCGCTGGGACTCTAACGGTTCTGTGG
>DASUSZ010000294.1:0-14905 GCA_036374815.1 Vicinamibacterales bacterium
GAGCGTCAGCGCGCTCGATCAGAAGACGCTGAAGGAATATTTCAAGCAGACCTACGTCGCCTCGAATTTCGTGGTGGTCGCGGTCGGCAATCTGGAGCACTGGCGCGTGCAGGAGCTGCTGGAGCGCGCGCTGCGCAACGCTCCGCACGATGGTCCTCCCGCGCAGCAGTCGGCGCCGATCGTCGCGCCGCAGATCCAGGTGCGGAAGAAGGAGCTCGAACAGAGCCACATCGTGTTCGGCGCCGAGGCGCTGCCGCAGCATCATCCGGATCGCTACGCCGGTTATGCCCTCAACACCACGCTCGGCGGCTCGATGAGCTCGCGGCTGTTCCAGAACGTGCGCGAGAAGCGCGGCCTGGCCTATTCGGTGTTCTCTGGTTTATCGGCCTACCAGGATGCCGGAGCGCTCAGCATTTACGCCGGATGCGCGAACGATGCGGTCGAGGAGTTGATCGACGTGGTCGTCGCCGAGATCCGCCAGATGAAAGCCGGCGGACTTGACCCGGTGGAGCTGCGCCGCGCCAAGGATCACCTGAAAGGATCGCTGATGCTCGGCCTCGAGAGCACCTCGAGCCGCATGTCGCACCTGGCGCGACAGGAGATGTATCGCGACCACACCTTCGGGCTCGACGAGATGCTCGCCGCGATCGAGAAGGTGACCGAAGCGGATGTGCTCAAGCTGGCCGATCGGTTCTTCACGAACGGCTCGCTGGCGGTGACGGTGCTCGGCAACGTGAACGGACTGCAAGTGACAAAGGAGCAGCTTGCGCTGTAGTTTTGGTTCCCGGGTCCCGGTTCCCGGATCCCGACGATGATCAGCAGGTACACGAACCCGGAGATGGGTCGTATCTGGAGCGAGCAGCGCCGGTACGAAACCTGGCTCCAGGTGGAGATTGCGGCCGCCGAGGCGATGGCCGCCGCCGGCATCGTGCCGGCCGAAGCCGCGCGCGAGCTGCGCGACAAGGGCGCCTTCAACATCGCGCGCATCGACGAAATCGAAAAGACCACGCAGCACGATGTGATTGCCTTCACGACGTCGGTCGCTGAAATCGTCGGGCCGTCGGCCCGCTGGCTGCACTTCGGCCTGACCTCCTCCGACGTCGTCGACACCGCGCAGGCGCTGCAGATGGTCGAGGCCTGCGACCTGATCCTCGAGAACATGACGGCGCTCGGCAAGGCGATCAAGGCGCGTGCGGATGAGCACAAGCACACGCCGATGATCGGCCGCACGCACGGCGTTCACGCCGAGGTGATGACGTTCGGCCTCAAGCTGGCGTTGTGGTACGCGGAGTGGCTGCGCAACCTCGAGCGCGTGCGCCGCGCCCGCGAGACCGTGCGCGTCGGCAAGATCTCCGGCGCGGTCGGCACGTTCGCGCATCTCGATCCCGCGATCGAGGCGGATGTCTGCAAGCGTCTCGGGCTGATGCCGGCGCCGATCTCATCGCAGGTGATTCAGCGCGACCGCCACGCGGAGCTGTTGACGGCGCTGGCGATCACGGCCGCATCGCTGGAGAAATTCGCGCTGGAGATTCGCGGGCTGCAGAAGACGGAGATCGGCGAAGTCGAGGAGCCGTTCGGCAAGGGCCAGAAAGGCTCGTCGGCGATGCCGCACAAGCGCAATCCGATTGGCTGCGAACAGATCGTCGGCCTGGCGCGGCTGATTCGCGCCAACGCGATGGCGGCGCTCGAGAATGTCGCGTTGTGGCACGAGCGCGACATCTCGCACTCGTCGGTCGAGCGCGTGATTTTGCCTGACAGCTTCATCGCGCTCGATCACATGCTGCGCCGCTTCACGCGGATCGTCTCGGGGATGGTGGTCTACCCGGATCGCATGCTCGAGAACTTGAACCGTTCGCGCGGCGTGGTGTTTTCCGGCCAGGTGCTGCTCGAGCTCGCCCGCCGCGGCATTTCGCGCGAGCAGGCTTACGAGTGGGTGCAGCGCAACGCGATGAAATCCTTTCACGACAAAACGGATTTCAAGGGCCTGCTGCTCGCTGATCCCGATGTGACGAAGGTGCTGCCGCCTGGTGAGATCGAGAAAGCCTTCGATCTCAAGGAACAGCTCCGCAACGTTGATGCGGTGTTCAAACGTGTGTTTGTGTAGAGGCGGAACTTCAGTCCCGCCTGAGAGGACGGAATGAAAGCACGAGTCTACGTAACATTGAAGCCGTCCGTGTTCGATCCGCAGGGACGCGTCGTTGCCGATGCGCTCGTCACGCTTGGCTACCAGGACGTGAAGGACGTGCGGCAGGGCAAGTTCTTCGAAGTCGAGCTCGCCGATGCCGATCCGGCGGCCGCGAAGGAGCGCGTCACCGAGATGGCCGACAAGCTGCTCGCCAATCCGGTGATCGAAAGCTATCGCGTCGAGGTCATACAGTGATCGGTCGGGCGCCAGTTGAAGCCGGGAGCCGGGAACAATGAAATTCGCTGTCGTGGTCTTTCCAGGGTCGAATTCGGATTACGACGCCTTCTACGCGGCGTCGCGCGTCGTCGGCGAGCAGGCCGAGCTGGTCTGGCACAAGGACACTGACCTCAAGGGTGCGGACGCGGTGATCCTGCCTGGGGGTTTCGCGCACGGCGATTACCTTCGTACCGGCGCGATCGCGCGGTTCTCGCCGATCATGGCGGCGGTCAAGTCGTTCGCCGATCGCGGCGGCCCCGTGCTCGGCATCTGCAACGGCTTCCAGATCCTGCTCGAGGCCGGCATGCTGCCCGGCGCAATGGTCAGAAACGATCGCATCAAGTTCGTGTCGCAGCTGGTGCCGATTCGAGTGGAGCACACCGACACGCCGTTCACCGCCGCGTGCGCGCCGAAGCAGGTGTTGAAGCTGCCGATCGCGCACGGCGAAGGCAATTACTACGCGCCGCCCGATCAGCTGGCCGAGCTCGAGGCCAATCGCCAGGTGATATTCCGTTACGCGAGCGCTGCGGGCGAAGTCGGCACCGAGTGGAACCCGAACGGCTCGCTCAACGGCATCGCCGGCATCTGCAACCGCCAGCGCAACGTCGTTGGATTGATGCCGCACCCCGAGCGCGCGGCGGAGCTGCCGCTCGGCAGCGCCGACGGCCGGGTCGTGCTGGCGTCGGTCGTCAAGGCACTTCAAGACCTCAAGTCCTCAAGGCCTCAGGACCTCACCAACGCATGACTGTCATCGATTCCGCGGTCCTCGAACGCCACGGCATCAAGCCGGACGAGTACGAACGCATCCAGAAGCTGATGGGCCGCGAGCCCAACCTGCTCGAGCTCGGCCTGTTCTCGGTGATGTGGTCGGAGCACTGCAGCTACAAGAGCTCGCGGGTCCACCTCAAGACGCTGCCGACCACGGGTCCGCGCGTCGTGCAGGGGCCCGGTGAAAACGCCGGCGCGGTCGACATCGGCGACGGCCTGTGCGCGGTGTTCAAGATCGAATCGCACAATCACCCGTCGTTCATCGAGCCGTACCAGGGGGCGGCGACCGGTGTTGGCGGCATCATTCGCGACATCTTCACGATGGGCGCGCGGCCAATCGCGCTGCTGAACGCGCTGCGGTTCGGTTCGCTCGACACGCCGCAGGCGCGCCGCATTTTCGAAGGCGTCGTCGCCGGCATCGGCGGCTACGGCAACAGCATCGGCATTCCCACCGTCGGCGGCGAGATCGTGTTCGACGAGCGCTACGCCGGCAATCCGCTGGTCAACGTGCTGTGCCTCGGCATCGCGCATCGCGACGACATCATCAAGGGCGCCGCGAAGGGAACCGGCAACCCGGTGTACTACGTCGGCGCCAAGACCGGCCGCGACGGCATCCACGGCGCGACGATGGCATCGGCGGAGTTCGACGAGAAGTCGGCGGAGAAACGCCCGGCGGTGCAGGTCGGCGACCCGTTCATGGAAAAGCTGTTGATGGAGGCCTGTCTCGAGGTGATGAAGACCGGCGCCGTCGTCGGCATCCAGGACATGGGCGCCGCGGGCTTCACCTGCTCGACGTCGGAGATGGGATCGCGCGGCGGCTGCGGGATGACCGTGGACGTGACGCACGTGCCGCAGCGCGAGACCGGCATGACGCCCTACGAGATCATGCTGTCCGAGTCGCAGGAGCGCATGCTGCTCGTCGTCGAGCGCGGCCGCGAGCACGAAGTGGAAGCGGTGTTCGAGAAGTGGGATCTGCACGCGGTGAAAGTCGGCGAAGTGACCGACGGCCATCGCCTGAAGATTCACGAGCGCGGCACGCTCGTCGCCGACGTGCCGAATCGCGGGCTGACCGACGAAGCGCCCGTCTACAACCGGCCGATGCAGGTCCCCGGCTGGCAGAAGCACGTGCAGGGATGTTCGTTTGCCGATCTCGGCCCCGCTCCGTCACCACAGCGCGCCTTCGAGCAGCTGATCTCCACGCCGACGATCGCAAGCAAGCGGTGGGCGTATCGGCAGTTCGATCACTCGGTCGGGACCAACACCATCGCGCAGCCGGGCATGTCGGCGGCGGTGGTGCGTGTCAAGGACACGTCGCGCGCGCTGGCGATCTCGGTCGACGGCAACGGCCGGTTCTGCTATCTCGATCCGTATCAGGGCGCGAAGCTGGTGGTTGCCGAAGCGGCGCGCAACGTGGCGTGCGCCGGCGGCGAGCCGATCGGCGCGACCAACAACCTGAACTTCGGCAACCCGGAGCGCCCCGAAATCATGTGGCAGATCGGCGAGGCCGTCCGCGGCATCGGCGACGCGTGCCGCGCGCTCAAAGTGCCGATCACCGGCGGCAACGTCAGCCTGTATAACGAGACCGAAGGCAACGCGATCTTCCCGACGCCGGTGCTCGGCGTCGTCGGCCTGCTCGAGGATGCGTCGAAAACCGTGACGCGCACCTTCAAGACCGCCGGTTCCGCCGTGGTGCTGCTGGGCGATAATCTTGGTGAGCTCGGTGGCAGCGAATATCTCGCCACCGTGCACAATCTCGTAGCGGGCCGGGCGCCGGAGCTCGATTTGAAGCGCGAAGCCGCGCTGCAGGCCTTGATCATCAAGTTGATTCGCAACGGCTGCATCGAGTCCGCGCATGACTGTTCCGAGGGCGGACTGGCGATCACGCTGGCGGAATGCGCGTTCGACAGCGGCGGGATCGGCTTGAGCGCGGACGTGACGGCGGTGACGCACCCGGAGGCGCCCGAATACGCCGTCAACGCGACGCTGTTCGGCGAATCGGCATCGCGCATCGTGGTCTCGGTGCCGAGCCGGCATCTCGACGTGGTGATGTCGGCGGCCAAGGACGCGGCGATCACGGCGCGCGAGATCGGCCGCGTCGGCGGCGACTCGATCCGGTTGAGCGTCAACGGCGAAGTTGTGATCGAACTACCGGTTGCCGATGCGGAGCACGCGTGGGCGACGGCCATCGAAACGAAAATGTCGCGGAAGGCCGCGAGCTGATAGAAAGCCGGGAGCCTTTATGTTCGACAAATTCAAGGACGAATGCGGCGTCTTCGGAATTTACGGTCATTCCGAAGCGTCGAAGCTGGCCTACCTCGGTCTCTATGCGCTGCAGCATCGCGGCCAGGAAAGCGCCGGCATTGCCTCGGCCGACGGCGAGCGCGTGCGGCTCGTCAAGCGCATGGGCTACGTCAACGAGATCTTCGACGAGGCGACGCTGGCGACGCTGCCCGGCACCATCGCGATCGGCCACACGCGCTATTCAACGGCGGGCGACAGCAAGCTTTCGAACGCGCAGCCGATCCTGATTGACTGCGTCCACGGCCAGGTCGGCATCTGCCACAACGGCAACATCGTCAACGCCAACGACGTGCGCGACCGGCTGGTGCGCGCGGGATCGATCTTCCAGACCAACAGCGACACCGAAGTGGTGTTGCACCTCTACGCGCGGTCGCAGGCCGGATCGATCGAGGACGCGCTGGTCGAATCGGTCACGCAGCTGACCGGCGCCTTCTCGTTTGCGTTGATCACGAAGGACAGCCTGATCGCGGTGCGCGACCCGCACGGTTTCCGCCCGCTGGCGCTCGGCCGCCTCGGCGATGCCTGGGTGGTGACGTCGGAAACGTGCGCGCTCGATTTGATCGGCGCGACCTACGTGCGCGAGGTCGAGCCCGGCGAGGTGCTGATCATCGGCAAGCACGGCTTGCGATCGATCAAGCCGTTCCCGAACGCGCCGCTCTCGCACTGCATCTTCGAGCACGTCTATTTCGCGCGGCCCGACAGCGACGTGTTCGGCGAAAGCGTCAACGAAGTGCGCACCAATCTCGGGCGCGAGCTGGCGCGCGAGACCGGCGTGCCCGCCGACGTCGTGATCCCGATTCCCGACTCCGGCGTCTGCGCGGCGATCGGCTACAGCGAAGAGTCGAAGGTGCCGATGCGCTTCGGCCTGATTCGCAATCACTACGTCGGGCGCACCTTCATCGAGCCGGCGCAATCGATCCGGCATTTCGGCGTGAAGGTAAAGCTCAATACCGTGCGCAGCATCATCCAGGGCAAGCGCGTCGTGTTGATCGACGATTCGCTGGTGCGCGGCACGACCAGCCGCAAGATCGTCAAGATGGTGCGCGCCGCCGGCGCCGCCGAAGTGCACCTGCGCATCAGCTGCCCGCCGACGGTGTCGCCGTGTTTTTACGGCGTCGACACGCCGCGCCGCCGCGAGCTGATCGCCGCCACGCACACGCAGGAAGAGATCAGGAAATATGTCGGCGCCGATTCGATCGGCTACCTGAGCCTCGGCGGCCTGCTGTCCGCGGTGAAGACCAAGAGCACGTCGTACTGCACCTCGTGCTACACCGGCAACTACCCGGTCGCATTCCCGCGCGATGAAAGCGGTTACCTGCAGCTGTCGTTGAAGATCGACGGCAAGCCCGAGCCGCTGCCGGAAGAAGAACCTGAAACGGTCGTGTGACGATGCGAGCTGTCGGCCTTTCTTGCTGCCTCCTGCCTTTCGCCTTTTGCCTTTCTCTTGCGCCGGCCGCGGCTCAAGAACGAGGTCCAACGCCGACGTCAATCGAACAGGTCAAGGCGGCGATCGACAAGCTGTCGGATCTCGACTACCCGACACGGATGGCCGCCGGCCGCACGATTCGCCGCGCGCCGACCGCGCAGGCGGTCACCGCGCTGCTGCAGGCCGTCAACGAGCACGCCGACGGCTACGTCCGCTTCCGCGCGCTGACGCTGCTGACCGGATTCCCCGATCCGCGCATCGCCGACACGATGGAAGCGGCGATGACCTCGCCAAACGATCGCCTCCGCGAAGTCGCGTATGGCTATTTCGAAATGAATCCCAACCCGGCGCTCGCGCCGAAGCTGCTGGCGGCGCTCGAGAAGGAAGAAGGCGAGTTCGTTCGGCCGGCGCTGATTCGCGCGCTTGCGGCAATTCCCCGCGACCTCAAGATCATCGACGTGTTGATGCGCGATGCGATGCGCGGCGTGGACTTCTTCCGCAGCACCGTGATCGAGGCGATCGGCGATTACAAGGTGACGCTGGCGCTGCCGCGGCTGGTCGAGATCTCGAAGATCGAAGGCCCGCTGCAGGACGATGCGGCGACGGCGATCGGAAAAATCGGAGACAAGGGCCACCTCGGCACGCTCGCCGCGATGCAGCAGTCGGCGCCGAAGGAAACGCAGCCCGCCATTGCCGCGGCGATCTGCCTGTTGGGCACCAACTGCTCGGCGCACATCAGCTACCTCCACAAGACGTTGACCTACGCCGACACCTATCCCGGCTACCAGGATTTATTGCGCAGCGCGGCGGCCGGTCTCGGCAACATCGCGCGGCAGGGCAACCAGGACGCGCTCAACATCCTGTTCGATGTCGGCATTCCGTCGCAGGACCCGGTGCGCGCGCCGGTGACGCTGGCGTTGGGGCTCGTCGCGCTGCGCAACACGCCGTTGATGCTGAAGACGCTGCTGGCGCGCGGCGATCAGGACGCTGCCATCGGCATCGTCGCCGAGGCGTTCGACATGCTCGAGGAAGATCTCGAGGAAGAGCGCTTCTTCGTCGCGGTGCGCAAGGAATATTGGGCCGCGCCCGACAATTCGCCGATGCGGAAGTTGTGCGGCGAGCTGATCAACCGATTAGACTTCTGAGCTGAATGGACTACAAATCCTCCGGCGTCGACATCGATGCCGGCAATGAGACCGTCCGCCGCATCAAGCGGCTGGCGAAAGCCACGTTCACGCCGGGCGTTCTCTCCGACATCGGTTCCTTCGGCGGGCTGTTCAAGCTCGATACCGGCGCGTACAAGGAGCCGGTGCTGGTTTCGAGCGCCGACGGCGTCGGCACCAAGCTGAAGGTCGCCTTCATGGCGAACCGCCATCGCACGATTGGCGCCGATCTCGTCAATCACTGCGTCAACGACATCCTCGTGCAGGGCGCGACGCCGCTGTTCTTTCTCGATTACCTGGCGACCGGCCGCCTGTCGCCCGACGTCGCCGAGCAGATCGTCGACGGGCTCGCGAAGGCGTGCACGGACAACGGCTGCGCGCTGCTCGGCGGCGAGACGGCGGAAATGCCCGGCTTCTACGCGGATGGTGAATACGACGTGGCCGGCTTCATCGTCGGCGCCGTCGATCGCGCGCGGATCATCGACGGACGCACGATCGCCGCCGGCGATGTGTTGATCGGCCTGCCGTCGAGCGGCCTCCACACCAACGGCTATTCGCTGGCGCGCAAGATCGCCTTCGAGGAATTGAAGCTGAAGATCGACAGCCATCTCCCGGAGCTTGGCGAGACCGTCGGCGAGGCCTTCCTGCGCACGCATCGGTCGTATCTGCCGGTAATCAAGCCGCTGCTCGGCCGCGGCATGATCAAGGGCATGGCGCACATCACCGGCGGCGGCATTACCGACAACCTGCCGCGCGTGCTGCCGCCCGGCACCGCCGCGCGCGTCAACCGCACCTCGTGGCGCGTGCCGCCGATCTTCCGCTGGCTCGGCGAAGCCGGTCGCGTGCCTGAATACGATCTGCGCCGCGCCCTGAACATGGGCATCGGCATGATCCTCGTCGTCGCCGCGAACGACGCCGACGCGGTCCGGAAGGATCTCCTCAACGCCGGCGAAGCCAACAGCGTCGTGATCGGCGAGATCGTGAAAGGCGAGCCCGCGGTCGAATACGTATAGCAGCAATCAGCAATCAGCAATCAGCAACCAGCAATCAGCAATCGGGGTGCTCGAATGAAGCGACGACAGGCACTCAAGACACTTGCGACCGCGGCGGCGGCAGTGCCATTGGCGAGGGTGGAGCTGCGCGCGGATGAATTGCCCGCTGATCAAGTCGCGGTGTTGCGCGACGTCGCGACCACCGTGCTGCCATCGGTGATTGGCGAAAAAGGCCGGCAGGACGCCGTCGACAATTTCCTGCGCTGGATGCGCGACTACAAGGAAGGCGTCGCACTGTCGCACGGTTACGGCGAGCCGCGACTGGTGAAGTCGGGCCCGTCGCCGGTGCCGGGCTATTCGAAACAGATCATCGCGCTGCAACAGGCGGCGCAGTCGCGCGGCGGACGATTCGGCGCGCTGCCGGCGGCGGTCCGACGCGAGCTGCTCGATGCGGCATTCACGGCCGCCGACGTGCGCAACCTGCCTGGCCGGCCCGACGGCAAACATGTCGTCGCCGACTTGATGGCGCACTACTTTCGCAGCAGCGCCGCCAACGATCTCTGCTACAACGCGCGCATCGGACGCAACACGTATCGCGCAATCCGCGTGACCACGACGCGTCCCCAGCCGCTGAATGGAGGGCGTGGGCTTTAGCCCTCGCCACACCATGCCCGTTCACGAATCCGACATCTGCGTCATCGGCGGCGGCATCACGGCGGTGATGTTGATCGAGCGTCTCGCGTCGCTCGAGCCCAACCTGAAAATCACCGTTGTCGAAGCGGGCCGATCGATTTTCGATCGCGAGAATCGCGGCACCTACCATCGCCGCGCGATCGAGTACGGCGAGCACCCGTGGCACGACGACTACATCGAGGATCAGCAAGCCGAAGGCATGATCTCGATGACGATGGCGGTCGGCGGGCAGGCGCTGCATTGGGGCGGCGCGTGCAACAGGTTTTCGGAAGAGGACCTGCGGCTCAAGTCGATGTACGGCCTCGCCTACGACTGGCCGATCGAATGGGCCGAGCTCGAAAAGTATTACGTCCAGGCCGAGCATCGCCTCAACGTCGCAGGCGATCCAAGTCCGTACCCGGAAGATCGCCGATCGGGTCCGTATCGACAGCCCGCGATGCCCCTGTCCTACAACCTGCAAGTTCTGAAGAAGTGGGCGGAGCAGAGCGGCCTGAAATTTTCGCCGCTGCCGATGTCGCGCAACATCACGGGTCCGGCGGACGGCCGCGGCGCGTGCGGCCTGTACGACACGTGCGGTGATGTATGCCCGACGGGCGCGCGCTACTCGCCCGATTACACGTATCAACAATTGATCGCGGCGAAGAAAGTCACGCTGCACGATCGCATGCTCGTGCGCAAGCTGGTCGTCGCCGACGGCAACGACACGATCGCGGCCGCGCACGGTTATCACCAGGATCGCCCGAACGAGATGACCGAGTATCGGGCGAAGCTGTTCGTGCTGGCGTCGGGGCAGTGCTGGAGCTCTCACCTGCTGCTGCTGTCGGCAAACCCGCGTTTTCCAAACGGCATTGCGAATCGCTCGGGCCTGGTCGGCCGCTACATGAACGGCCACAAGTTCATCTCGGCGCAGGCGATGATCGACGAGGAAACGTTTCCCGGCCTGAACATGACGCATAGCCTGATCTCGCGCGAGTACTTCCGGTGTCCGGCGGATCGGCCGTTCGTCCGCCACGACACGCGCGTGTGGGAAAGCTCCGCCGGGAAGGAACCGCGGCTGCGTTCGGCGGACGGCCGCCTGTTGCTCGGCGACGAGCTGCTCGATGAATGGCGCTCGCGCGCGCTGAAGGGCAGCTCGGTCCGCCTGCGCGCCTACTACGATTCGCATCCATCGGCCGACAGCCGGCTGACGCTCGATTCATCCTCGAAGAACCGCTACGGCGATCCGATGCCGAAGATCGACCACCAGCTCGATGCCGCCGCCACGGCGCGCGAGGGCGCGACGCTGGCGCATTGCACCGCGGTGTTCGAGCGCCTGGCCAGGGCGAGCAACGGCCGGCTGACCGGGAAGCCGACCGTATCGACGTACTGGGATCATCCCGCCGGCGGCTGCCGGATGGGTGCGGATCCGGCCACCAGCGTCTGCGATTCGTACGGGCGCACGCACGATCACGAAAACCTGTTCGTGATCGGCGCGCCGACGCTGCCGACCGGCGGCTGCACGAACGGGACGCTGACGTTCGTCGCGGTCTCGTTGCGCTCGGCCGATCGTATTTCCGAGGTCATTTGAATCGCACGCTCGGTGTTCTGATCTCGGGACGCGGCTCGAACCTCAAGGCGATCATCGACGCGATCGGGGGCGGCACCCTGGATGCGCGCATTGCGGTCGTGATCTCGAATCGCGCCGATGCGCCCGGACTCGATCATGCGGCCAAGGCGGGCATCGAGACGCTCGTGCTCAGCCACCAGCGCTACGCGACGCGCGAGGATTACGATCGCGCGCTGGTGGCCGAGCTCGAGTCGCGCCACGTCGCGCTCGTGTGCCTCGCCGGATTCATGCGGCTGCTGAGCCCGCTCTTCGTCGACGCGTTCCCCAACCGCATTTTGAACATCCATCCGTCGCTGTTGCCGAAATACCCCGGGCTGCACCCGCAACAACAGGCGCTCGATGACGGCGCGACGGTCAGCGGCGCCACTGTTCATTTCGTGAACAAGGAGCTCGACGCCGGCCCGATCGTGCTGCAGCGCGAAGTGCCGGTGATGCCGGGCGATACCGCGGACACGCTCGCCGCCCGCATCCTCGCCGTCGAGCACGCGCTCTACCCTGAAGCCATCGCGAAAGTGCTGCGGGACGTGAACGGCAGTTAGCGCGTCTGCAGGTAACGCTGAAACTGAAAGCGGTTCTCGAGCAACCCTAGATCGGTTCTGAACGCCGACGGGCCGACCGCATCGACCTTCGCGACGATCGTCGTCAGCTCGCCGGCGCTTTGTGCCGCCGAGAACTCCTTCACGAAGTCGTCGATCGTCGTGACGCAGGCGGTCCGCGGCACTCCCGCGGCCGCCGCGACTTCCGCCAGCCGCGTGCACGTGCCGGTTGCGGTGGGAAATCCGCCGACCGACAACAGCGATTCGTTGTCGAACACGACGTGCACGAGGTTTGGCGGCTGGTACCTCGCCAGCGTCGACAGCCCGCCGAGGTTCATCAACAGCGATCCATCGCCGTCGAATACGACCACGGGCACGGACGGCTTGCTCAACGCGATCCCGAGCCCGACCGAAGAGGCGAGTCCCATCGCGTGCTGCAGGTAGAAGAAGTTCGGCCGGTGGCCGATCGACTGCAGCTCCGCCGCCACCGCGCCCATGATCGTGACGACCGCGCTCTGTTCGAGTCGATCGTAGATAGCGCGCAGTGCATCCTGTCTCTTCATGGGCGAGGTCACGCATCCTCCCACATCAGGTCGCGCGTCAGCAGCAGCGCGACAGGCTTGTTGGACGCGTATGCGAGCGTCAGCGCCTGCTCGACGCGGTGCGCGACTTTCGCGGGATCGTCGAGCCGCATCACCGGGATGCGAAGCGCGGCGAGCAACGGCTCGGTGACCGCTCCGCCTTCGGTCTGCCAGGGATCCCGCTCGCCAAAGGTGCCGCGATCGCTGATCAGCATCAACAGCGGAATGCGGTAGAGCTGCGC
The DNA here is from genome assembly GCA_036374815.1 of Vicinamibacterales bacterium. Taxonomy (GTDB): domain Bacteria; phylum Acidobacteriota; class Vicinamibacteria; order Vicinamibacterales; family UBA2999; genus 12-FULL-67-14b. The sequence continues at coordinate 12,710 of DASUSZ010000294.1, forward strand.
GCCTGACACGATGCCGTTGATCGATGCAAGGAACCCGTGGTTCTGCATCAGCATCGCCGACTTCACGCCGGCGAGATGCGCGCCCATCGAAATACCGACGCCCTCTTCTTCCTTCGCCAGGCGGACGAGCGTGACGTCCGGATCGTCGTCGGCCAGGCGGATCAGGTGCACCAGCCACGTCTCGGGCAGCGCCGACATCACGCGCACGCCGCAGGCTTTGAGCGCGTCGAAAACGATTTGAGAATTTGCCGCCGACACAGGCATTTGCGGGATGGTATTACGTCGTCGCCGTACGCAGCGTCAATATCGCGACATCGGGCGGGCAGTTGATGCGGATCGGAACGTAGACCGTGCCGACGCCGCGGCTGACGAAGATCGACGTGTTGTCGCGCGTTGCATAGCCGGCCAGCACGGGGAATTTGCGCCCCGCCACGGCGCCCACCGCGGGCACGATCACCTGGCCGCCGTGCGTGTGGCCGGACAACACCAGCTGCACGTCGAGCGCGCTGGCCTCGGTCAGCCGCCGCGGATCGTGCGCGAGCAGAATGGTCGTTCCGCCGGTGCCGTTGAGCACGCCGGCGATCTCGCGCGGCGTCCGCGTCCAGAAGCGGATGCCCGCCAGGTCGAGGCGCTCGCCCCTGATCGTCAGCGACGTCCGCTGATCCTTCAGCACCGTGAAGCCTCGCGACGACAGCGCCGGCGGCATCTCCCGCTCATCGTCGTGGTTGCCGAGCACCGCGAAGGCGCCTTGCGGTGCATCGGACAATGGCGCCAGCAGCTCCGCGACCGGCGCAATATACGAGCGATCGAACACGGAAATGTAGTCGCCGCCGAGGACGACGATGTCGGGCGCGGCGTCCTTGAGCAGCGTCACGGCGCGCGTCACGTCTTCGGCCGATACCACGGCGCTGTGATGCACGTCGGTAATCATGCCGATGCGGAGCCCGTCGAGCGCCGGCGGCAGGCCGCGGACGGGAATGTCGCGCGTGATGCGCAGCAGATGATGGCGCTCGTAGGCGACGCCATACGCGCCGACGCCGGCGAGGGCGCCGACGGAGACCGCGGTGGCTGACCGGAGAAAGTCGCGGCGCGTCACCCCCACAACGTGAGTATATTTGAGGACCTGCGGGCGTGCGGACGGCGGGCTTGCGGCGTGAGGGTGCAGCGACAGTGATGACATTGTTCGAGGAGTTCGAGTGGCGGGGCATGGTCTACGACGCGACCGAGGGCGCGGCGGAGATGCTGTCGAAAGAGAAAGTGACCTGCTACATCGGCTTCGATCCGACCGCGTCGAGCCTGCATGTCGGGTCGCTGCTGCCGATCATGGCGCTGGCGCGGCTGCAGCGCTTCGGCCATTCCCCGATCGCGCTGGTCGGCGGCGGCACCGGGATGATCGGCGATCCAAGCGGCAAGAGCCAGGAGCGATCGCTGCTGTCGATTGACGAGATCGATGCGAACGCGCGCGGCATGCGCGCGCAGCTCGAGCGTTTTCTCGATTTCGATGCCACGCCCAACGCCGCGCGGCTGATCAACAACGCCGACTGGCTTCGCAACATCGGCCTGCTGGAGTTCCTCCGCGATACGGGAAAGCACTTCACCGTCAACGCGATGATGGCCAGGGAGTCGGTGAAGCGGCGTCTCGAGGATGGTCTTTCGTTCACCGAATTCAGCTACCAGCTGCTGCAGGCGCACGACTACCTGCACCTCTATCGCACGTTGAAGTGCACGCTGCAGATGGGCGGCAGCGATCAGTGGGGCAACATCCTCGCGGGCACCGATTTGATTCGACGCGTCGAGAACGGCAAGGCCCACGGCCTGGTGCTGCCGCTGGTGACGACGTCCGCGGGTACGAAGTTCGGCAAGACCGAAGCGGGAACGGTGTGGCTGGATCCGGCGCGCACCAGCGAGCGGGACTTTTACCAGTTCTGGCTCAATACCGACGATCGCGATGTCATCAAGTATTTGAAATTTTTCACGTGGCTCGATCGATCTGCGATCGACACGCTCGAGCAATCGCTGCACAGCGATCCCGCTTCTCGCGCGGCGCAGAAGAAACTGGCCGAAGAAGTGACGCGCAGCGTGCACGGCGAGAGTGCCGTGAAGCAGGCACAGAGTGACGCGGCATTGCGATTCGGCGGCGCGGCGCTCACCGCGGAATCGCTGCAGCAGGTGAAGCCAACCGCATCGGTTTCAGGC
>DASUSZ010000295.1:0-22074 GCA_036374815.1 Vicinamibacterales bacterium
ACCACAGCACGCCCGAAAGCAGGATGAGAAATCCGCCAACGGAGATACCGAACGATCGTTCCTTGAAATCCGGACGCTGTTGCTTTTTCATCGGGTTAGAGAGCCGGAGCGGGCGCGGCCATCCTGGCGCGCCAGAGTATCAACGCGGCAATCACGACGCTCGCCGCCAGCGAGATGCGCGCGGGCGGCAGCTGCTGCAGCTGCGCGCCCAGGCGCATGTTCAGCAGCGCCTGCGATCCGACCAGGAGCCAGCCAAGCATTGCCGGCGCGCGATCGAACACGATCGCGACGGCCGGCATCACCAGGAAGGCGAAATTCCACAACGCGCGATCGGGCTGCTGCAAGGCGTTGAACACGAGAATCGCCGGCACCGCCGCAAACGTCAGTTGGCGCAGGCCGCGCGCTCCCCAGACCAACCCCGCCGGCCATAACAGCCACAGTCCCCCGAGGATCATCACGATCAGCGTGATTACCAGCGTGGTGCTGAGCGTCAGCAACCAGAACACGAGGTAGCCGCCGGTCGTGATGTCGGCGGAATAGGTCGGGCCCGTGGTGTATCGAAGCAGCGTGCGCGCAGTGATTTGCCAGGCGGCCCAGAGCAGCACCACGCCGATTGCGCCGGCAGCGAGACGCCGCGCCTCGGGCCAGCGGCCTTGCAGCGCGCGCGCCGCGGCGCTGATCGCCAGCGGCACCGCCGCAAACTCCTTGGCGAAGATGCCGATCGCTGACGTCACGATCGCCGCAACGGTGCGGCCGCGATCGATCATCAGCATCAGCACCGGTCCGATCAGATGCATCAACGGATCCGACGTGAACGGATCGAACAACGTGTAACACGCGCCCGAGCCGAGCGCCGTCAGCCAGGCCGCCTGGCGCGCGCTGCGCAACGAGCCGTTCCACCGCATCACCCATACCGCCATCGCGAACGCGGCGCCGGCCTGGCACACCACCGCGTAGGTTTTCCAGATCACGAGCGGCGGCCCGGGGATGCGGCCGAGTATCCAGGACACGAGCGGCCGGAAACAGTGGAAGTCGTTGCAGCCCGGCACCACCCACTCGCGGCCGAGACGCTCGTAGACGTCGCGATCGGTTTCCCACCACGGCTGCGGCGACAGCCACGCGATCGTTCCGAGCACGCCAAGCATCAACAGCAGTTCCGCGCGCTTCATGCCGACGCAGCCTGCCGCTGCGCCGCGATCGTGAAGCGGCCGGTGAACCATGACCACGCCATCGCGCCGGTGGCTACGATCACCGAGAGCGCCAGCGCCACGCGGGCGGCGGGCACGAATGGCAGCTGTGCGCCGACGCGCAGGTTCGCGAATGCAAACATCGCGACGATCGTCCATGCCGCTGCCTGCGGCAACCGCGCCAGCACGATCGCCGACAACGGCGTCACCACGAAGTGGAAGTTCCAGAGCGCGCGATCGGGCTGCTGCACGTAGCCAAACACCAGCGCCACCGGGATTGACGCCAGTGCGAACACACGCATCGCCGGCGGGGCCAGGAGCCAGCCAATCGGCGCGAGCAGCCACAACACGCCGAACTCGTTGAACATCGCCGTGGCCGCTCCGCGGGCGCTCTGCTCAGAGAGCCACTTTGCCAGATACCCGCCGCTCATCAGGTGCGTCGACGGGTTGTCGCCGTAGCCGTAGTTGAAGCGAAGCATCAACGTGAACTGCAGCAGCAGCCACGCGATCAACGCGCAATTCGCCGCGGCCAGCGCGCGCCACGCCTGCGGCATCCGGCGCTGCAGCATCGACGCCGCCGCAAACACGTAGACCGGTGCGGCCGCGAACTCCTTGGCGAGCACGCCGATCGACGCCGCCAGCGCCGCGATCGCAAATCGCTCGCCGATCAGCAACCACACCAGCAGCGGCCCCACCGCGAACATCAGCGGATCCGACGTGAACACGTCATGCAGCGTATACAACGAGCCGAATCCAAACGCCGACAGCGTGGCCGCGATCACCGCTGCCCGCCTGGGCAGCGCCCATGCCAGCGACAAAACCAGGACCGCGATCGCTGCCGCGGCATTCGCCACGACCGCATATGCCTTCCACTTCGCGAGCGAAGACGCGGGAATCGGGCCGAGCAGCCATGGCACAAGGACGCGGAAACAGTGCAGGTCGGCACAGTCGATGACGACGAACTCGTCGGCCGTCCGCTCGTAAACGGCGCGATCCGTGACGCGATCGGGCGCCGGCGACAGCCAGGCGATACCAGCAAGCGCCGCGGCGAAAATGACAAAGAGCGTGAGGAGCTGCGTCTTCACTTTGCGGCGATCGCGAGCACGTGAGGTGCGAGCGCCTCGGCCACCTTGCGGTTGCCGTCGGCATTCAGATGCATCGCGTCGAAGGTGTAATTCGGATCGGCAAGGCTGACGGCGTTGCCCAGATCCACGTAGGCCACGCGCGGCTCGGACGCGAACTCGGTTCGGATCATCGTGCCGAGCATGTGCTGCTGCCTGGCATGCGCTTCGGTCACCGTGCCGCTCATCCGCGGCTGCCCGACCACCAGCACGCGTTTGCCTTTCGACAACGCCAGCCGCACGGCGGTGTGGACCGAGTCGCAGTAGTTGATCCACGGAAAACTGCAGCCGATGCGGCTGACCCGCGCATATTCGGGCTGCTCGATCTTCGACAGGCGGCCGAGCTGCTCGCCGAGCGCATTGGTGGCCTTCGCCACGCCGTCGAGCGCCGCCGCCGACGTGCGCGCCGCGACGTTCGGGCGAAACACCGTCTTCGGCGTTTCACCGCGATCCGCGGCATACGCGGCGCCAAGATCGCCGCCGTAGCGCAGCATCATCGCCTTCTCGTCGAGATACAGCGGCAGGATCGGAAAGTAGCCCGTCAACCGGAACACCGCCGAGTTGTGGCGGAACACCGAGGTGTTCGGGCCCTCGTCGCCGGGCATGTCGTTGTAGCCCTCGTAGAGCACGACGATGTCGTAATCGAGATATTCGTAATCGCGCAGCGTGGGTGCGAACGAATACGCGCCCTCGTTGTTGAAGCCGAGATTTACGACCGAGAACGGACGCGATGCGTTGAGCTGTTGCTCGAGCAACACCGGCAGCGACTGATCCCACTGCACGCCGTAGCCGAATACCGTGCTGCCGCCGAGCATCACGGCGCGCAGCTCGCCGTCGCGCTTCGAGCCGGCGACGGGTCCGCGATAGCCCCAGCGATTGAGGCCGGCCGACCGCTCGGCGCGCCGATGGACGATCAGATCCGCGACCAGCAGCACGATCAGCGCCGCCACTACCGACAGTGCCATCGTCAGCAGCGCGAAGACGATTTTCTTGCGGCGGCTGAGCGTCATTGCGCCGCCTCGAGCACGGGGGACACCAACCGCGAGGCGATCGTGTCGTTGCCGCTCGCGATCAGGTGCAACCCGTCGTAGGCAATGTCGCGATTGCGCATGTCGACGGCATCGCCGAGATTGACATACGAAACGCGGGCGTCGCCGCCAAAGCGCGTGCGCAACATCGCGGCGGCGTTGGCCTGCTGCTCCTTGTGCGCGTCGGAGACGTACGGCTGCGTCACGAAAATCACGCGCTTGTTGCGGGCCAGCACCCAGGCCACTGCATCGCGCACCGATCCGCAATAGCGCTTCCACGTCTCGACGCATTCGCCGTCCGCGGGCGCGTTGGCCGGAACAGGAGTGAGTCCGCCAACCTGGCCGGCGAGATCGCCGGTGACCGCGGCCACCGCCCGCATCGCGCCGGCGCCGATGCGCGCGCTGAACCGTACTTCGCCATTCGCTCCGCCGCCGCTGGTCATCAGATCGGCCTTCTCACGCAGCACGATCGGCAGAATCGGGTAATAACCGGTCCAGCGAAAGATCGGCGACTCGCGCCGCCACAGCAGGTAGTTCTGCTGGCCGCGCGGCGTGATCGATCCGAGATCGTTGTAACCCTCGTAGAGCACGACGATGTCGTAGTCGAGATATGCGAAGTCTTCGAGATCGGTGACGAAGCCATAGGCGCCCTGGCCCGGTGCGCCCAGGTTGACGACCGAGAACGGCCGCCCGCCGGACGCGTTCAATCGCCGCTCGAGAAACGACGCGATCGACTCCTGGGCGGGCAGGCCCCAGCCGTAGACCGTGCTGCCGCCGAGCATGACGACGCGCGTTTCGCCGGCGCGCTTGTCGCCGATCGGCGCGCCGCGATAGCCCCAGATGTTGACGCCGGCCACGTCCTGGGTGCGGCGATGCACGTAGATGTCCGCCGCGAGCAGGCCGATCGACATCACGCCGCCGACCAGCAGCATCGTGACGAGCCCGTAAACGATTTTGCGGCGACGCGACAGCGGCATCATCGGGTACAGTGAGGCAACCCGGCCGAATGCCCAGCGCTCATTCCACCAAGCCGATTCCCGTGGTGCGCATCATCACGCGCCTCAACATCGGCGGCCCGTCGATCCAGGCGACGCGCCTCACCAACGCGCTGGAGCGCGACGGCTTTCACACCACGCTGATTCACGGCCGGCTCGGCGAAGGCGAAGGCGACATGAGCTACTTGATCGCGCCCGGCTCGCACGCGATTCACGTGCCGACGCTGTGCCGGCCGCTGGCGCCGCTCGACGATCTCCGCACGCTGCTCCGCCTGTACGGCGAAATCAAGAAGGCGCGGCCGCTGATCGTCCACACGCACATGGCCAAGGCGGGCCTGCTCGGCCGCCTGGCCGCGTTTCTCTACAACGAAAGCCGCGGCTCGGCGCCGCGCGTCCGCGTGGTCCACACCTACCACGGCCACGTCCTCGAGGGCTATTTCAGCGCGATGATGACGAACGTCTTCATCACCCTCGAGCGGCTGCTGGCGCGGGCCAGCGATCGCATCATCGCCATTTCGCCCGCCATCGAACGCGACCTGCGCGACACCTTTCACATCGGTCGCGCCGATCAGTACCGCATCGTGCCGCTCGGCTTCGATCTCAGCGAATTCGCCGCGGTCGACGATCACGCGCGCGAACAGGCGAGACGCGCGCTGCAGCTGCCGGCCGGCGCCGAAGTGGTGAGCACCGTCGGCCGCCTGACCGCGATCAAGCAGCACCGCCTGTTTCTCGAAGCGGTGCGCGATGCCGCGGCAGCGAGGCCGCATCTCGTCGCGCTGATTGCGGGCGACGGCGAGCTGCGCGGGGAGCTCGAAGCGTACGCGCGCGAGCTTGGCATTGCCGATCGCGTGCGCTTCCTCGGGTGGCGGCGCGATCTCGCCACCATCTATGCGGCCACCGACGTATTCCTGCTGACCTCGCGCAACGAAGGCACGCCGGTCGCGCTGATCGAGGCAATGGCATCGGGCGTGCCCGGTGTCAGCACCGACGTCGGCGGCGTCAAGGACGTGATCGCCTCCGACGACCTCGGCGCAAAGGTGCGCGACGGCAACGCCGAAGCGCTCGCCGCTCACATCGTCCGCTACCTGGCGGATCCGCAGCTGCGCCGCGAGACCGGCGTCCGCGCGCGAGCGGCGGTGCTCGGCCGATACAGCCTCGACCGGCTCGTCAACGACATCATCGCCGTCTACCGCGAGCTGCTGGCCGCGCCTTAGCACTATCATTCCTGACTGATGCCGAGCCGATTGCGCTTCGCCGTGGTGCTGATCGCCCTGCTGCACGCGGCCTGCTTCATCGTTTACCAGCGGCCGGACTGGGAGGTCGCATGGACCGATCAAGGCGGCTATAAACAGCTCGGCGCGGCGATGGCAAGGAGCGGCGAGTTCACGCGCTTCCCCGATTCGCCGACGTTCATTCCCGAAGTGATTCGCACGCCCGGCTATCCCGCGTTCGTCGCGGTGATCTACCGGCTGTTCGGCGTCGACACGATGCCGGTCGCGATCGCGCAGGCCTTCGTGTTCGTGCTGATCTGCCTGATGGTTTACGCGCTTGCGAACCGCGCCGCCGGCCCACGTGCCGCCGCGGTGGCGTCGATCATGACCGCGCTGTTCCCGCCGCTGCCCTATTACGGCGCGCTCGTTCTGACCGAAGTCTGGACCACGTTCGTGTTGATTGCGGCGATGCTGGTGTGCCTGCGCGCCATCCAGACCGGACGCACCCGCGACTTCGCGATCGCCGGCATGCTGTTCAGCGGCGCGACGATCGTGCGGCCGGCCTTCATCCTGCTGCCGTTTGGCCTGGCCATCGCGATGCCGCTGCTGGTGCCGGCCGAGCGCAATCGCCGTCGCATCGGTCAGTGGGCCGCGCTCGCACTCGTCGCCGGCATCACGATGGTGCCGTGGTTCACCTATAACTACGTCTACCTCGGACGCTTCACGCTGTCGCCGGCAGGGGGCATCGGCCGCGGGTTGTGGGAAGGCTCGTGGCAGGGCCGCTGGTCTGGGCGCGCCCACAACGACCTCACGAAGATCGCCGAGGTCACGCCCGATCGCGCCGAGCTCGACGCCAGGGTGCGCGAGGTCGCCGCCCGCGAAGGCATCGCCCCTGAGGGGATGCTCGACTACGTTCACGAGTGGCAGGACATTCGAAAAATCTGGGAGACCCCGACCGACCCCATGGAGCGCGCCCGCGCGCGCGTCGTCGCCGACCAGGAATACCTGCGAGCCGCTCTCGCGCACATTCGCGAGGATGTCGGCGGCTGGATCAAGCGTCACAGCACGCGCAGCCCGTTGATCCTGTGGGTGTCCGACATTCCGGTGCGCTTCACCGATATCAACGATTTGCCGGTGATCGTGATCAGGCTGATGTGGCTCGTGCAAGCGGTGCTGCTGGCGATTGCGGGCGCGGGCCTGTTCGTGCTGCTGCGCCGGCGGCGCTACAGCGAAGCCGCGCTGCTCGCGCTGCCTTTGCTGTATGTGACCGGAGTGCATATCCCGCTGTTGGTTGAAACGCGTCAATCGTTGCCCGTGAAGCCGCTCGTCATCGTGCTGGCGGCAATTGCCTTGACCGCACTCAGGCACCCGGGCACCGAGGCACCCGGGCACCCAGGCACCCAGGCACCCGGGCACCCAGGCACCCAGGCCCCCAGGCACCCAATCACTTTCCAGCGAAGCGAAGCTTCATGAACTCGAGCATTTCCGAGACCCAGACGCGGCCGTCGGCGCCCTTCTGCTCGATGTGATCGGCAATCTGGAAGCCGAGGCCGACGTTGTCGTCCATGCTGTTGTTGAGGAACAGCCCGTGACGGCCAAGCGTCATCAGGTTCGTCACCTGATGGACGCCTTCGAGCACCGGAATCAGGTGATCCTCGAAGTTCAGTTCGTAGACGGGATACGCGGTGTCAATCTGCGTGACGTAGTACGAGTCGACTTCATCTTCAGTGACGCCGTAGCCCATCTTCATCAGGTCCTTCAGCGCAATGCGATAAATCTCTTCGTCGCTGGCCGTCCATAACGGCTCGTTCTTCCACAGCGACAGCTCGATGCAGAGCACGGTGCGGTCGGGCGGCACCATGTCGGGGCTGACGTTTTTCTGCTCCGACATGCGGTTGACCCGGTAATCGTCGTCGAGCAGATAGACCCAGTGATAGTTGGTGAGCTGCGGACGCTTCAGGGCGATGTAGATCAGCTTCAGGCTGCGGTATCGCAGCCGCGCTGCGTGGTCGATGACCGATTGCGGCATCGACGGAGACATCATGTTGACCAGCGCCGGCAGCGGCAGCGTCGACAACACGATGTCGGCGTCAATCGTGTGGTCGCCGGTGGCGTCGCGGTAGCCAAGCCGGGCGATCTTGTCGTTGTTGCGCTCGATGCGCGTCACCGGCGAATTCAACAGGATCTTGTTCCCGGCCGCGGTGATTTCTGCGGCCATACCTTCGTAGAGACCGCTGATGCCCTTGCGCGGGTAGAAATACTTCGTGAAGTAGGTCGCCGGATCCGCCTTGATGCCGAGCGTGCGGAGGATGATGTTCTTGAGATTGAGCTTGGCGACACGCTGCGCCTGCTTCGACGAGATTTGACTGGTCGGCAGGCCCCACACGCGCGCCGAGTAGATGCCGAAGCACAGGTCGTACAAGGTGCGGCCGAGATTGCGCACGCCCCACTCTTCGAACGAATCCTCCTTCTTCGCCGGCGCAAAGAACGACTTGATCGTCGCGACCGAGTAATCGAACAGGATCAAGGCGGACAACAACGGATTGACGCCGAACAACACCTGCAGGATCTCGAGCGGGTAGACGTACTCCTTGCCGCGCAACAGCACCCGAGTGCCGCGCACGAGCGTCAGCGGGTTCTCGCCGAAGAACGGCGTGATGGTCTTGAGGATTTCCTTGCTCTCGGGGGTCTCGCGGATGTGAAACGTGTGCGGGCCAAAGTCGACCGAGTAGTCGCCGACCTTGATGGTGCGGCCCATGCCGCCGACGGCGCCGTCGCGCTCGAGCACGGTCACCGGATACCCAAGCTTCGTCAACCGCCACGCGGCTGAAATGCCCGCGGGACCGGCACCAAGGATTACAACCTTTGGCTTCGCCACCTACACTGCCTCTGCGACCATGAAGTAATAGAGATTGACCGCATACGGCAGCGGCCGGAACGGCATTGGGAATTCTTCCTTCACGCGAAACCCGTTGGCGAGCCACTTGCGCATGCGGCCGGGTGTGGTGAAGGTGAGATGGTCCGGATAACGAATCGGGAACTTGCCAAGCACCAGGCGGCCCGCGCTCATCGTCACGTCGTTCGGCACGACGATGATGGTACGGCCTCCCGGCTTCAACACGCGCCGCGCCTCGGCGAGGACGCGCCACGGCTCGCTGGTGTGCTCGAGCATCGCGATCAACAGCACGACCGAGAATGCCCCGCTCGCAAACGGGATGTGATACCCGTCGCCGCAGATTGCGGGCTGGCCCTTGTCGCGTGCGAAGCGAACGCGCCGCATCGACACGTCCATCTGCACGGGCCGGATGTCGGTGCCTTCGAACATCATGCCTTCGCCGCACCCGACTTCGAGGATGTCGCTGTTGGGGACGCCGGTGACGCGCGCGATCACCTCGCGGCGATACATCTCGTAGAAATATCCGACGACGCCGGTGACCTGGGAGCCGTGGCCTTCGATCTCCGCGACGTACTCGTGGAGCTCGTTTTCGGTCAGCTTTTTGGGATCTACTGCCATCAGTTCCCGGCGAGGAACGCCGACAGCCGCTTCAAGCCGTCGGCAAATGAGATGGTCGGCGCCGCCCCGAAACGCTCGCGCATTTTCGTATCGGCCGAGCGGAACTCGATGTATTCCGCGACGGTGCCCTCGTGACGCACGCTGACCTCAACGCCCAGCGTCGATGCCATCGTCGCCACGATGTCGTTGATGCTGACCGGCGTGCCCGACGCGAAGTCGACGGTGAGGCGCTCGCCTGCCGCCGTGGTCAGCGCCAGGAACCCGTCGACCGCGTCGTCGACGTGCATGAAGTCGATCAGGTTGCGGCCGTCGCCGCGAATCACGAATTCGCGCTCGCCGCGCGCCAGCGCCTGCAGCCATTTCGTGGTGATCTTGCGCGCCGGCTCGTAGGGTCCGTAGGCGCCGAAGAAACGCACGTTGATGTAGCTCGACACGGTGCCGCGGCGCTCGCAAAAGAACTGCAGGTATTGCTCCGAGGCGAGCTTTGAGATCGCATACGGCAATTTCGGCGCGACCGGCGTGGCCGGCGTGACGCTGCCCTGCAGGCCGTCATAGACCGCGCCCGACGACACGTAGACCACGTGCTCGGCGGGACACTGCTCGAGCGTGTTCACGAACGCGACGGTGTTGAGCTCGAGATCCCAGCGCGGACGCTTGGCCGACAACGCAGGATCGCCGTTGGCGGCGAGATACAACATCGCGTCCGGCTTCCTGCCGATCGTCCTGGCGAGCGCGCTGACATCAGCCGCGCTCATCAAGTCGCATTTCACCGGCCGCACGTTGGTGAGGCCATGCTGCTTCACGAACGCGTCGAGGTCCGAGGCGCCGCGATACACCGCGAAGATTTCCCACTCGCGCGGCGCGCGCAACAAAACGTTATGCCCGATAAAACCTGCAGCTCCCGTTACGACGACCTTCATCTAACTCCGTGTCTCCGTGCCCTGAATACCTGACTACCTGAACACCCGACTACCTGAGGCCTGACTACCTTTTCCCCGCGACCGCATCGTAATTCTCGCGATACCACGCGACCGCCTGCTTGACGCCCGCCTCGAGCGAGACGGTCGGCCGATACCCAAGCAGCGTCATCGCCTTTTCGATCGCCGGCACGCGCAGCTCCACTTCCGGACCGGGATGCGGCTTGAACACGATCTCCGACTTCGAGTTGGTCAAGCGGATGATCAAGTTGGCGAGCTCGAAGTTGGTGGCCGTGCCCTGCGGGTTGCCGATGTTGAAGGCGTGGCCGATCGCGGCCGGGTTCTCGCAGCAACGCAGCACGCCGTCGCAGAAGTCCGACACGTAGCACCACGAGCGGATCTGCGTGCCGTCGTTGTACAGCGTGATCGGAAGATCCTTGAGCGCCTGCAGCGTCATGCCGCGGATCGCGCCGTCGCCCACCTGGCGGGGACCGTAGACGTTGAACGGCCGCACGATGGCGAGCGGCAGCTTGTCTTCGCGGAAATGGGCGTAGGACAAATGCTCCGAGGCCAGCTTGCTCGCCGCATAGACCCAGCGGCTCTCGCCGATCGGGCCAATTGGCGTGAAGTCGTCTTCCTTGCCCTTGTGGATGAACGAGCCGTAGACCTCGCTCGTCGAGAACTCCACGAAGCGCTCGACGCCCACCTCGATCGCCGCTTTCACCACCTGGTGCGTGCCGAGCAGGTTCACCTCCATCGTCCGCACCGCGCTGCGATCCACGGTGTAGACGCCGGCAATCGCCGCGCAATGAATGACGACGTTGCAGCCGTCGATCGCCTTGCGCACGGCGGGGTAATCGAGGACATCGCCCTTGATGAACCGGAGATTCTTGTGGCCCTCGAGGTGCGCGAACTGCAGCGCGTTGCGATGCAGGTTGTCGAACACCACCACCTCGTTCTTGTCGACGAGCTGCGAGACGAGATGCGAGCCGATGAAGCCGGCGCCGCCGGTGACGAAAATCTTCTTCTTAGTCAGAGCCATGAATCTGCGAAGCCTCTATAAGTGCTTGCCGTTAGTCGTGCGTGAACGAGTCGTTGCCGTGCGCGTCCGTCGAGGCGCCGGCGCCGCTTCCCTGCGCAGCGGAAACAGTTTCTCCTGCGGCACGCCGACCTGCTGAAGGTCTGCCGCCGCGTGGCCGGAGCGATCGAGCGTGGCGACGATCATCAGGTCGTATTCGATCGCCGCGTGGCCGGCGATCGGCAGTACCGGCATGCCGAGGAACACGCGGCCGCCTTCCTGGTCGAAGATCGCGACCGGCTCCATTCCCGATTCCTTGAGCGAGAGGTAAGCGAGCTCCGCCGCCTCGCCGCTGCCGTAAATCGCGACGCGCTTGCCGGCCGCCGCGCAGTCCTGCATCGCCTCGCGCAAGTGCTGTCGCACTTCTCCGTAGAGGTGCAGCGAGTAGTCCATGAACTCATAGGTGAGCCTGGCCTTCTCGGCAATGCCGCGCGGCGTGATCAAGTAGGAGATCCGGTTGGGCTGCACGTTGACGACCTTGATGTAGCCCTTGTGGATCATCCGCTTGAGATAAATGTTGGCGAGGCCGAGGGCAATCCCCAGCTTGCCGGCCAGGCCGCGCTGCGTGACGCGCGAGTCCTCGTGCACGGCCTCCAACAGTCGAAGGTCGCGATGCGATTCAACGTCCATGGCTTTCACGTTTTGTTTCTGGTCTTTCACGGCTGGTGCTTAGTGATCGTGGTGATCGGGAGGGCGTCTGGCGATGGCGCGCTCGGCCGCGGCCCAGTCTTCGAGGTCGTCGATGCTGATCGATCGCTCGGCCGGCATCGGGTAGGCGACGACGCGATCGCCGTAGAGGCTCGGCTCGGCAGCGAACAGCACTTCCGTGCGGCAGGCATAGATCGCGCCGTTCATCACCCACGCTTTCGGGAGATCCTGCCGGCGGTTGATCCGCTTGCGCACCGGCTCGCCGGTCGCGAACAGCGTGGCGAAACCCTGGTCGTCCACCTTCAACATGCGCATCGGGTGCGCATGCGCGGTCACTTCGGTGACGCTGACCACGGAATCCGCGTCGGACAGTTCCAGCATCCGCAGCGCCGCGGCGATATCCGCCGCCGATCGCAGTGGCGAGGTCGGCTGCAGCGTCAGGACGATGTCGGGACGGTAGCCTTCGTGGTCCTGCAGCCACTTCACCGCGTGCTGAATCACGGGCAGGTGCGGCGTTTCGTCGCGCGCCAGCTCCGCCGGCCGCATGAACGGCACCTCGCATCCCATCGAGCGGGCCGCGTTCGCGATCCGCGCATCTTCGGTCGAGAGGATCAGCCGGTCGAGCGGCGTGTCGTTGGCCGCGTCGATGCTGTAGTCGAGCAGCGGGCGGCCCGCGAGGAGCTTCAGGTTCTTTCCCGGAATGCCCTTCGAGCCGCCGCGCGCGGTGATGATTCCCAGGACCTTCATTCGTGGAAGCGCTTCTGCGTATAGAGCGGCGTCTTCGCGAGCAGCTCGCTGATCGTTTCGCTCGCGTTGTCCTTGAAGTAGATGTGCGACGGTTCGTAGCGGCCGTGGGCGAGCTGCGTGGCGATCGCGGCGCCGATCTCGGTCGCGTCGTAGCCGACGTGAGTCACGTGCTCCCCGCTCAGCCGCCCCTGCTGGCGGTTGCCGATGTTGACGACCGGGGTGCCGAGATACGAACACTCCTTGATGCCGGCCGACGAGTTGCCGATTAGGCAATTGGCGTGCGCCAGCAGCGCCACGAAATCGTTGGCCGGCACATTGGTGATGAAGCGCATGTGCGCCGTGAGCTCGGGATGCTTCTCGCGCATGTGCCGCAGGCTGTCGGCCATTTCGCCGGTGCCGGCGTCGGGATTCGGCCAGAACCAGATCGTCGGCAGATCGAACGAGGCCACGACCTTGAGGGTTGTCTCGAGGTGCGCGCGGTTATCCGTTTCGGTGGTGACCGGATGCTGCACCACCATCAGGTACGGCTGCTCGATGTCGACGTCGTGGCCGACGCCGAGAGCGTTGACCTGTTCGTTGGTGATCGTCGTGCTGACGTGGGCGGCCAGCTCGACGTCGAGCGAGCCGGTGTTGAACACGAACTTCGGATCCTCGCCCATCGCCAGCACGCGGCGCCTGGCGTCCTCGTTGGTCACGAAATGGAAGTGCGACAGCTTGGTGATGGCGTGACGCACGCTCTCGTCGATGCTGCCGGTGACGTCGCCGCCCTCGATGTGCGCGATCGTGATGTTCAGGTAGGCCGCCGCCATCGCGATCGCCAGCTGCTCGAAGCGATCGCCGCAGATCACGACCAGGTCGGGCGACGCCGTATACAGGCTGTTGGTGAACTCGAGCGCGGTCAGGCACGCCGTCTTCGCCATCGCCACGTGATTGCCGCCCTCGATCACGTTGAACAGCGACGCCTCGATGTCGAACCCGCCGGCGGCAATGTCGTCGGCAATGTGGCGGCTGTACTTGTCGAGCAGGATCGAGCCGCCCAGCATCAGCTTGAGATCGATGTCGGGCCGCGCATGCAGCTTCTTGATCAGCAGCTGGCTGCGCCCGTAGTAGGCGCGGCTGGTGATCGGGAAACAAACCTTTCTCTTCGACATTGTGCTGGTCGGGACCTGTGAGGGTCCGCCTTCAGGCGGACCGCCGCATCAGACTTTCCCGGGGACGTGATTGATGACGACCGTCTTCAATTCCGTGTAGACATCGAGCGCTTCGGTGCCGGGCTCGCGAAAGCCGTTGCCGGAATTCTTCACGCCGCCAAACGGCATGTGCGGTCCGGCGCCGAATGTGGCGCCGTTCACCGAAACCAGCCCGCCCTGGTAGCGCGTGATGAACTCCTGCGCGCGGTGCAGGCTGGTCGTGTGAATCGCGCCCGTCAGCCCGTAGCGCGTGCCGTTGGCGAGCCGCACCGCATCATCGAAGCCGCTGACGCGATACAGCGCGGTCACCGGCCCGAACAGTTCTTGCTGCGACACTTCATCGTCCGGCGCGACGTTCTCGAGCACGGTTGGCTGCAGGTAATAGCCGCGCATCGAGCTCACAGGGCCGCCGCCGGTAACGAGCGTTGCGCCTCGCGTGACCGCGCCTTTCACTTGCGCGATCAGCCGATCGAGATTGGCTTTCGAGATCACCGGCCCGCAGTCGTCATCGGGACCGGAGCCGACCTTCACCTTCTCGACTCGCGAGAGGAACTTCGATCGGAACGCATCGTAGACCTTGTCGAACACCAGGATGCGGCTGCCCGACGCGCAGCGCTGGCCGGCATCGATGAACGCCGACGCCACCGCCAGCTCCACTGCCAGATCGAGGTCCGCATCGTCGCAAACGACGAACGGATTCTTTCCGCCCAGCTCGAGACACACTTTCGCGAGCACGTCGCGGCCGCTGACCATCTTCTGAATCAGCTTGCCGGTCGCCGACGAGCCGGTGAAGCTGACGACGCCGACGCGGTGATCCTGCACGAGCGGCGCGCCGGCATCCGGACCAAATCCCTGCACCGCGCCGTACACGCCAACCGGCAAGCCGGCGTCCTTCAGCAGCTGGCCGAATGCGACCGCGGTGTACGGTGTCAGCTCGTGCGATTTGACGACGACGGCATTGCCGCACAGCAGCCCGGGAAACACCTTCCAGGCGACGCCCGCGAGCGGGCTGTTGAACGGCATGATCGCCGCGCAGATGCCGATCGGGCTGCGCAGCGTCTGCACCGTGCGATTCGGAATCGGGCTCGGCAACGTCTTGCCGTACAAGCGGCTGCCTTCGCCTTCCATGAAGATCGCCAGGTCCGCGGACGAGGCGACCTCGGCGACCGCGTTCTTCCACGGCTTGCCGGTCTCGGCCTGCACGATCTCGCCGAATTCCTTTTCGCGCTCGCGCAGCAGCTGCGCCGCCCGGCCGAGAATGGCGCCGCGCTTCGGCACCGGCACGCGTCCCCATTCCTCCGCCGCACCCGCCGCCGTCGACAACGCGTGCGCCACTTCAGCGGCGCCGCCGCGCGCCACCTGCGCGATCACCTGATCGGTCGCCGGGTTGCGCTTCTCGAAGAACGCCGAATCCTTCGGCGTGACTTCGACGTCCGCGATCCAGTGCGAAACGGTCTTGGGATAACTCATTTACGAACGGCTGTTCGACTGACGGCGACCTTCGCGATACCGGCCGGATCCAGGCCGTGATACGCGAGCACGTCGGCGTTCGATCCGCAGGCGGGAATTTCCTTCAAGCCGATCTGCGACAGTTGCGCGGCGACGCCGGTGCGCGCCAGCGCGGCGCCGATCATCACGCCCTGCCCATACTCGAGATAGTGATTGTCGAGCGTGACGATGTGGCCGAAGCCGCCGAGCGTCTTCACCCATTCATCGTCGATGCGATTGAGCCACGGCAGATCGATCACCGCGGCCGAGATTCCCTGCCTGGCGAGCTCGTCGGCCGCCTTCCATGCGTTGGTCAGCAGGATCGTGCCGTAGCCGATGATCGCGACGTCGGTTCCGTCGCGGAGCGTCACGCCGCGGCCGACGTGCAGCCTGTAATCGGCCGGCATCGAGTACGGAAGATCGAGCGGCACGTTGACGAATCGCAGGTAGGTACTCTCCGGATTCTGTTCAACAGCCCAGCGAATCGCGAGCCGCGCTTCCTTTTCGCTGCACGGCTCGAAGGCGATGAGGCCGGGGACGGCGCCGATCGCCGAGATGTCGCGAACCGATTGATGGGAATGTCCGGGGCCGCCGGGCACCAGCCCGGCGAGCGTCGCGGTGTAGATGATGCGTTTCTTCTCGGTCGCGTTGTTGTAGATGTGCTCGTTGGCGCGCGTCGACAGGAAGCACGCGAACGAATGCACGACCGGCAGCATGCCGCGCAGCGCCATGCCCCCGGCGGCCGACACCATGTGCATCTCCGCGATGCCGCACTCGATGAACCGCTGCGGCAGCTCCGCCTTGAACGCCTCGATGCCGCAGTCCGACAGGAGGTCGGCGTCCATCACGATGATGTCTTTGCGCGTGCGCGCCATCGCGAGCAGCTCGTCGCCGTAGGCAAGCACGATCTTCTCGGGGTTCTTCGGCGCAATCCGCACCGGCAACGGCGCCGATTCGAGCGCCACTTTTTTCTGGCCGATTGAATCGAGTTTCGCGTTGACCCGCGCGATCAGCTCGCGCGTCGCCTTGACGTAGTTCTCGAGCGAAGGCGCCCCGGCATGGAAGTGATACGTCTGATCGCCGCAGGCAATGCCGTGCATGAACGAGACGCCCTTGCCCTTGATGGTGTCGGCGATGAACACCTTGGGCTTGTCGGTGACGGTCTCGAAATGCGCGAGCGCATCGCGCAGCACGTTGAAATCGTGTCCGTCGCCGCGCCGCACTTCCCAGCCGAAGATGCGGAACTTCTCTTCGATCGGCCCCAGATCGCTGACCGCCGCCACGGCGGTGTCCGACTGGAACTTGTTGTGATCGACGATGACGATGATGTCGGAGAGCTTTTCGTTGGCGACCGGCTGCAGCGACTCCCAGATCTGGCCTTCCTGCAATTCGCCGTCGCCCGTCATCACGACAATGCGGCCCTCGCGGCCCGTGTAGCGATTGGCGCGCGCCATGCCGTAGGCCTTCGAGATGCCCATGCCGAGCGAGCCGGTGTTGGTTGCGATGTACGGAGTGCTCACGTCCGGATGTCCGGGCAGGCCGTTCAGCTGGCGCAGCTTCGGCAGCAGCGAGAAATCCAGCTTCTCCAGCGCGATCAGCAGCGAGTAGAGCGCCGGCGCGTCGTGCCCCTTCGACGAGAAATACACGTCGGCATCCCTGCTCCCGCCGTTCGGATCGTTGAGGTACTCGGTCCACAGCCAGGTGATGATGTCGGTCGAGCTGAAGCTCGATCCGATGTGGCCCGAGCCGGCCTGCATGATCATGAACAGCGTGTTGATGCGGCAGAGATCGGCCAGCACCTCCGCGCGCGCGATCGGATCCGTGATGGCCGTTCGCACCTCACGAAACACCCCGCGCGGCACGAACGACAGCGAGTCGTCTCCAACCAACGCCCGATCCGAAAAATCCTTCTCACCCATAGATCAATCCAAAAATATTCCGAGATCCGAAATCCGAAATCCGAGATCTGTCAGCGCGCCGTCCAGCCGCCGTCGACTACCAACGTCGCGCCGGTCATGTACGAAGACGCCTTCGACGCCAGAAACAGCACCGCGCCGTTGTAGTCCGAGTCGGTGGCCATCCTGCCGAGCGGCGTGCGCTTCTCGTATTCCTTGATGAACTCCGGCGCGTGCCCGGCCTCGCGCACGCCGCCGGGAACCAGCGTGTTGGCGCGGATGCCGAGCGGGGCGCCGTACTCGGCCAGCCAGCGCGTGAAGTTCAACACGCCGGACTTCGCCACGCTGTAGCCGACCGGCTTGAAGTACGTGGCGCCGCCGGCGCGCTTGTACTCGTAGAGTGATTGGTCCGGTGTCACGACGCCGTAGGTCGACGACACGTTGATGATGCTTCCGGCACTCTGCTTCGCGGCGCGGAAGTGGCGGATGAACGCCTGCGACGCAAACAGCGTGGTCTTCAGGTGCGAGTCGATCATCGTGTCCCACGCCGCCTCGGAGTAATCCTCGAACGGCCCGTTCTCGTTGCCGGCCGCGGCGGGCGACGAGCCCATGCCGGCGTTGTTCACCAGGATCGACGGGGCGCCGAGGACCCGGACGATCGCATCGACGGCGCGATTCGCGGCGTCCCTGTTCGACAGGTCCGCAATCTCGACGTGGATCCCGGACTGCCCGGCAAACTGCCACTGGTCGCCGGCGACGTCGATCGCCCCGACCTTCGCGCCGGCCGCGGCAAGGGTCCGGACATACTCGCGGCCGAGCCGGCCGAGCGCGCCGGTGACAATCGCGACGCGGCCATCGAGCCGGAACATCCCGAGAACGTCTTGCTGCATGTTGTTGATTTAAAAGAACTTGCCGGCCGAAACGGGCGACCCGGAAACTGCGGCGCGAGACGCCTTCGGCACGGTCAGTCACACGGCACGCCGCCAACCGGGGCGCGCCGTCAGGCAGTCACGACTCTGCCGTTCAAGATCTGAACGAGGCATTATACACCTCGTTCACGAAATGAACGAAGTAAACGATGCCGCTCCCGATCCTGTTCAAAATGTGAACTAGGGGGCCTGCACCCGACCGCCTCCCCCCCGACTGCCCGACGGCCTGTTAGGTAATGCTGCGGCCGGCTCCGGCGTACGAGCGCTTCTCCTCGACGACGCGATCGATGATCTCGTCGAGTTTCACCTTCGGCGCATAGCCGATCGCCTTGTGGATCTTGGTGAGGTCAGGCACGCGGCGCGGCATGTCCTCGAAGCCCGCCTCGTAGGCCTGGTCGTAGGGAATCGTCACGATCTCCGACTTGCTGCCGGTCCGCTCCTTGATGCGCTCCGCCAGCCCGCGGATGGTCACTTCCTCGGTGTTGCCGACGTTGAACACTTCGCCGATCGCCGACGGCGTGACCATCAGCTTGAGCAGCGCGCCGACGACGTCGCCAACGTAGGTGAAGCTGCGCGACTGCGTGCCGTCGCCAAACACCGTGATCGGCTCGTTGTTGAGCGCCTGCCGCACGAAGGTCGGCACCACCATGCCGTACTGCCCGGTCTGCCGCGGCCCCACCGTGTTGAAGAAACGCATCACGATCACCGGCTGCCGCGTTTCCTTCCAATACGCCAGCGCCAGGAACTCATCGAGCGCCTTGCTGCACGCGTAGGCCCACCGATGCCGCGTGGTCGCGCCCATCACCAGATCGGTCTCCTCGTTGAACGGAACCTTGGCGCTCTTGCCGTAGACCTCCGACGTCGACGCGATGAAGACCAGCTTTTTCTTCTTGGCCGCGTGGCGGAGGATGACCTCGGTGCCGTGCACGTTGGTTTCGATCGTGTGCACCGGCTTTTCGACGATCAGCTTCACGCCGACGGCTGCCGCAAGATGGAACACCACGTCGGCGCGATCGACCATTTCAGCCACCAGCGGATCGTTGAAGACGGTGTCGATGGTGTAGTGGAAATTCGGGTGGCCCTTGAGGTGGGTGATGTTGTCGATGGAGCCGGTCGACAGGTCGTCGAGCACGTAAACCATGTGGCCGCCGTCGAGCAGCGCCTCGGCCAGGTGCGAGCCAATGAAGCCCGCGCCGCCGGTGATCAAAATTCGCATCTTGGTATTGTACTCACAGGCGAATAGGCGAATAGGCCCATTGGCCCATCAGCCCATTGGCCCATCGCACGGCCAACCGTCGCCCGGGACCCGGTTGTTTTCCAGCCCTTCAATCGCTGCCCTGCCCATCGCGAGCTGCGCTTCCTTCGTGCTGCCGCCAATATGCGGCGTCCCCAGGAACGTCGGCTGCGCCAGCAGGCGCGGGTTGGCGTCGGGCTCTATCTGAAAAACATCGCAGGCCGCGCCGGCAAGATGACCGCTCTCGAGCGCGTCGGCTAGGGCATCCTCGTCGATCAATCCGCCGCGCGCGGCATTGATGAGGACCGAGCCCTTCCGCATCCGTCCGAGCTCGGCAGCGCCAATCATGCCGGCCGTCGTGCGATCGAGCGGCACGTGGAGCGAGACGATGTCGGCCTCGGCGAGTAACTGCGCCAGCGGCACCGGTGTCACCTGGTGCGCGCGATAGAAGTCGGGGTAGTCACGAATGTCGTGCGCGAGCACGCGGCACTCGAACGGTGCGAGCAGGCGGACGAGGTCCTGGCCCACAAATCCGCAGCCGACGATGCCAATGGTCTTCCCGGTGAGTTGTCGGCCGACGAGCGGCTGCCAGGCGGCGCCGCGCAGCGTCGCGGTGGTTTCCGGAACGCGATGCAGCAGCGCGATCGCAAAGGAAAGCGTCAGCTCTGACACCGATCGACGGTTGACGCCGCCGGTCCATCCCAGCCTGATGCCGCGCCGCGCGATCGCGTCGAGATCGACAGCGTCAAGGCCCACGCCGTACTTGCTGATGACCGCAAGCTCCGGGACTTGCTCGAGGACCGCCTCGTCGATGCGCTCGAGACCGACGATCGCGCGATCGTGGCCACGCAGTAAGGCGACCAGCTCGGCGCCATCGAGCACGTCGGGCGATTCGCTGAAGGTGACGTTGGGATAGCGTGCCGAAAGTTCCGCGCGCAGTGCCGCATTCCTCGAAAACGATCGCGATGCGACCGCGATCCTCGTCATGCCGGCGTCTGTCCCCCGTTGTCACCCTGCTCCAGATATCTGCCGAGCGCGTCCTGCCACGTCGGCATCCGGTGGCCGGCGTGCGCCAGTTTCGCGTTGCTGAGCGCCGCAAACTGCGGGCGCGGCGCGCGCAGCTGCACGTCGTTCACCGAGATCGGCTTGAGCGAAGCGTCGGTGGCGCCGACGCGCCTGGCAATCTCCTGCCCAACCGCCAGCCACGTGGCATGTCCCGAGTTGACGCAGTGATACAGGCCGGGTTGAGGCCGCGTGCGCAGGATGAAGGCCGACGCTTCGACCACGTCGGTGACGAAACTCGGCGACACCACGCGGTCGACGAACACCGGCGCCTGTTGCCCCTGCCGAATCAGGTCGACGATGCGATCGACGCTGCTGCGGCGGTGCGGTCCGCCAAACAGGCTTTCGACGCGCAGCACGTAATGCTGCGCAGCATCCGCCGCCAGCCACTCGCCGATCAACTTCGACTGCGCGTACGCGCTGCGCGGCTCGGGGCGATCCGTTTCGCTGTACGGCGTCCGTGACGTGCCGGCGAAGACGAAGTCGGTGCTGTAGTGCATGAACACGGCATCGAGCGCTCGAGCCGCGCGCGCCAGCGTGCCCACCACCATCGCGTTCACTTCGAGCGCGGTCACTTGATCGTCTTCCGCGGCATCGACCTGGTTGAAGCTCGCGCAGTTGACGATCGCCTGCGGCGCCAGCTCGCCGATCGCTTCGCGCACGTCCTGATGGCGCGTCAGATCGATGTCCTGCCGCGTCCACGCCGTGACGGCGTGCTCCGCAGCCAGTCCCGCCTTCATCGCCTGGCCAAGTTGTCCGGCCGCGCCGACGATCAAGACGTTCACCGCCGCACCCGTTCTTTCACGGCGGCGCGCGTCTCGCGATCGGCCTCGCGGCGGCGCATCGTCTCGCGCTTGTCGTGTTCCTGCTTGCCCTTCGCCAGCGCGATCGACACCTTGACCTTGCCGTTCTTGAAGTAGAGGCGCGTCGGCACCAGCGTCAGCCCCTTCTCGACGGTCTTGCCGATCAGTTTCCGGATCTCGTGCTTGTGCAGCAGCAGCCGGCGCTTGCGCTTCGGATCGTGATCCACGTAGCCGCGGTGGCTGTACGGATTGATGTGCACGTTGAACAGCCAGACCTCGCCCTTGTCGACGCGCGCGAAGCTGTCGCGCAGGTTGGCCTGGCCTTCGCGGATGCCTTTCACTTCGGTGCCGAGCAGCGCAATGCCGGCCTCGAAGGTCTCGAGGATGTGGTAGTCGTGAAAGGCCTTGCGGTTGTCCGCAATCGGCTGCGTCGTCTCCTTCTCGTCGCCCGATTTCGCCGGCTTGGCTTTGTGGGCGCTCATAACCTGATCGACGCAATTTCGGCGGCGAGCTTGACCGCCGCAATCATGCTGCCTGGATCGGCAATGCCCTTGCCGGCGATGTCGAACGCGGTGCCGTGATCGACCGAGGTGCGGATGATCGGCAGCCCGATCGACACGTTGACGGCGTGGCCGAACGAGAGCAGTTTCACCGGGATGAGCCCCTGATCGTGATAGCACGCGATCACGCAGTCGAACTCGCCGCGCGCCGCGCGCACGAACACGGTGTCGCCGGGAATCGGTCCCTCGATCATCACGCCCATCTCACGCGCCCTCCTCACGGCCGGCACCAGCACGAGATCCTCTTCGTTGCCAAGCACGCCGTTTTCGCCGGCGTGCGGGTTGAGGCCGGCGAGCGCGAGACTCGGCTTGACGAATCCGAACATCAGCATCGCTTCGACGGTCAGCTCGATCGTTTGCTCGACGAGTTTCGGCGTCAGGTGCTTCGACACCTGCGCCAGCGGCAGGTGCACGGTGATCAGCACGACCTTCAGCTTGGGCGAATGGAACATCATCGCGACCCGCGA
>DASUSZ010000296.1:0-4239 GCA_036374815.1 Vicinamibacterales bacterium
CATGCCGGTTTGATGAACCAGCCGCGAATTTGGTTGGAGCCGGGATATCCTTCTCGCATGGCCAAGGCAAAAAAACGGGCGCCGCGTCGAAAAAAGGCCGCCGCAGGGTCAATCGGCCTCTCGGTCGCCGAGACGCGCAACGTCGACCATGGCGGAGTTCGCGAGCTGACCGAAGCCATAGAGGAAGATGGCGGCGCGGTCCTCGGGTCGTACCGCGATCCGTTTGGCGGCACACCGGTGTTGGTAGTGTCGCTGCCGATCAACAAGGTCGAGCCGACGCCGTATCAACGTGATCCGTCTGAAACCCACATCAAGAAACTGATGACGGTGATCGAGAAGGTCGGGCGCTTTCTCGATCCGCTCGTATTGATCCGCCAGGACGATGCCTACTGGACGCCGAACGGCAACCATCGTCTGCAGGCGATGAAGAAACTCGGCGCGAAGAGCATCATCGCGCTGCTGGTGCCCGATCCGGAAGTCGCCTTCAAGATCCTGGCGCTCAACACCGAGAAGGCCCACAACGTCAAAGAAAAGTCCCTCGAGACGATTCGTATGGCGCGGGCGCTGGCCGAACGAAAGCAGGGACAGGAAACCGACTACGCGTTCGAATTCGAGCAGGCACAGTTCCTGACGCTCGGCGCCGCCTACGAACAGAAGAAGAGCCTGAGCGGCGGCGCGTATACGCCGGTCCTTCGCCGCATCGATGATTTTCTCGACGCGCCGATGGCGAAAGCGCTCAAGGAACGCGAGCGCCGCGGGAACAAGATACTGGCGCTCGATGAAGCTGTCGGCAAGGTCGTCGACGCGCTCAAGGCCAAAGGCCTGACCAGTCCCTATCTGAAGGCCTTCGTCGTCGCGCGCATCAACTACATTCGGTTCTCGAAGGCGACGGAATTCGACTTCGACGAGGTCATCGACAGGCTCACTGCATCAGCAAAGAAGTTCAATGTCGAGAAGGTGAAGCAGGAAGACGTCGCCAAAGCCGGCGGCGGGGGCGCGCCGGCCGACGACGAATAGCAGTTTCAGTCCTTCCAACCTTTTTGCGTTCTTGATCGTCTATGTGCGTTGAGCGTATAGTCGCTGGGCACACACCTGCGCGCCGTCGCGCGGCGGTGTGCTGACGCACATGGACAAATTCAGGCCCGAATCCTTCCTCCCGCTGACGCCGGTCGCCTTCGAGATCCTGCTCGCGCTGGCCGATGGCGAGCGCCACGGCTATTCGATCCTGCAGGAAGTCGAGAGCCGCTCGGGCGGCGCGGTCTCGCTGCACGCCGGCACCCTGTATCGCGCGCTGGCCCGGCTGCTGGAAAGCGATCTGATTGAAGAGCTGCGCTCGTCGCCCGATCCCACCAGCGAAGACGAACGGCGGCGCTATTACCGGCTGACCCCGCGCGGCGTTGCAGTGGCGCGCGCGGAGGTGGGACGGCTCGAGGGACAACTGGCGGCGGCCCGCACCCGGCGCCTGTTGAAGGGCAGCCGGGCGTGAGAAATTTGCTCTTCTCGCTCGCGCTGCTCGCCTATCCGCGCGCCTTCCGGCGCCGCTTCTCGACCGAGATGCGCGAGGAATTTCACCGCCGGCGCTCAGCTACGTTCAGCACGCTGGCGCGCCACCTCCTCAACGGATTGCGCGAGCGCGGCACCGCGATCGTGCGGTGGTCGTTTTATCCGAACTCCACTCCCCATCTTTACGAACCTTCAGGAAGGCATTTCATGTTCTGGGATATGGTGCGCGCCGACATCCGGCACACGCTTCGCCTCGCGATCAAGACGCCGCTCTTCAGCACGCTGACCGTGCTCGCGCTCGCGCTCGGCATCGGCGCCACCA
Source organism: Vicinamibacterales bacterium (assembly GCA_036374815.1). Classification (GTDB taxonomy): domain Bacteria; phylum Acidobacteriota; class Vicinamibacteria; order Vicinamibacterales; family UBA2999; genus 12-FULL-67-14b. Next base: position 1,826 of record DASUSZ010000296.1, read on the forward strand.
CCGCCATCTTCGCGGTGGTCAACGGCGTGCTGCTGCGGTCGCTGCCCTACCGCGACGACGGGCGTCTGGTGAACATCTGGAGCTACAACACGAAGGAGAACCTGCCGCGCAATCCGTTGTCGCCGGCGAACTTCCTCGACTTCCAGAAGATGAACACCACCCTCGACGGCCTCGAGGGCTACTTCACGTTCGTGACGCCGTCGCAGCTGAGCACGGAAAGCGGCGCCGAGATCACCTATGCAAATTTCGTCACGCCCAACCTGTTGCAGATGCTGGGCCGGCCGGCGGCGCTCGGCCGCACCTTCACCGTCAACGAGAACGCGCCAGTGGCGGTGCTGAGCGATGGCTACTGGCGGCGGCGCTGGGGAGCGGATCCCGGCATCGTCGGCAAGACGCTCACGCTGCAGGGCATTCCGTTCCAAGTGATCGGCGTGATGCCGCCGGACTTCGTCTTCCCATATCCCGGCATGCTCGGACCCAGCGGCTTCACGCGCGTGACGGGCATCGATATGTGGCTGCCGATCACGTTTTCGGGACCTGGCGCGGCCGCGAACCGCATGCTCGACGCGCACGGCCAGATCGTTCGCAGCGTGCATTGGTGGGGCGCGATTGGCCGTTTGAAGAATGGCGTCTCCGTCGAACAGGCCGAGGCCGACATGAAGACGATCGCTTCACAGCTCGAGCAAAGTTATCCGGCCACCAATAAGGGCTGGAGCGCCACCGTCGTGCGATCGATCGATCAATCCGTCGGCACGATCCGCCCGGCGTTGATGATCCTGCTCGCGGGCATCGGCTTCGTGCTGATCATGGCGTCCGTGAACGTCGCCAATCTGCTGCTGGCCCGCAGCATTGCGCGCGAAAAAGAGCTGGCCACCCGCGCGGCGCTCGGCGCCGCCCGCTCCCGGATCGCCCGCCAGCTGCTCACGGAAAGCATCCTCTTCGCATTCGCCGGCGGCATCGTCGGCCTGGTGGTGATGTGGTGGACGCTGCAGGCGCTGATCGCGCTCGCGCCGGCAGGCATTCCACGCATCGACGAAGTCTCGATCGACTGGCGCGTTTTGCTCGCCGCTGCCGTGACCACGATGGCGACGGGCATCCTCGTCGGCATTCTGCCGGCGCTGAGCTCGGCCAGCGTCAACCCGCAAGCCAGTCTGCAGGACGCGAGCCGCGGCTCGGTTGGCGGCGCGCTCCGCCGGCGCGCCCGCGCGGCTTTGGTGGTCGCGGAGGTTGCGCTCGCGGTCGCGATCACGACGGGATCGGTGTTGCTGCTCCGCAGCTTCGTGTCGGTGACCAACATCAATCCGGGCTTCGACACGGCGCAGCTGCTCACGTGGCAGATGAACCTGCCGCAGCACCTGATCAACAGCAACGACAACGCCCGCCTCGCGTTCTATCGAGACTTCTTCGCGCGGATGGAAGCGCTGCCCGGCGTCGTGTCTGTGGGCGGCACGACGCGCGTGCCGCTTGGCAGCACGTCGGTGTCGACCACCGTGCAGATCGAAGGACGGCCGGTGCCTGCCGCGGACCTGCCGGAAGTGCAATTCCGCCGCGCCATGCATGACTACTTCGAGACGATGGGCATCCCGCTCAGGGCCGGCCGCCAGTTCAATGAGAACGACACGTTGACCGCGCCGCCGGTGGCGATCGTCAACGAAACGATGGCGCGCAAGTTGTGGCCGAACCAGGATCCGCTTGGCCAGCACATTCGCACGGGCCCGAACGCCAGGGGACCGTGGACGACGATCATCGGCGTGGTCGGGGACATCCGTCACGGCGGCCTCGAAGAAGTGCCGCAACCGGAGATGTACATCACCTACCAGCAGGGCGCGCCGGTTGGTCCCTTCATCGTGCTGCGCACCACCGGCGATCCCGCGGCGATGGCGGAAACCGTGCGTGCCGAGGCCAGGCGCATCGACAAGAACCTGCCGATCTACGACATGCGCACGATGTCGACGCTGCGCGCCGACGCCGTCTCGACGCGCCGGTTCATCCTGCTGATCGTCGGCGCCTTCGGCGCGCTGGCGCTCGGCCTTGCGGCGATCGGCGTCTACGGCGTGATGTCGTTGATCGTCAGCGAACGGACGCGCGAAGTGGGCGTGCGCCTCGCGCTCGGAGCGGAGCCATCGCAGCTGCTGACGATGATCGTGGGCCAGGCGGCGAAGCTGGCCGGCATCGGCGTGGCGATCGGCGTCGCTGTCGCGCTGCCGCTGGCGCCGATGCTCGACAGCCAGCTGTACGGCGTCCAGTCGTTCGATCCGATGACGTTCGTGACTGTGCCGGTGGTGCTCGTACTGATCGCTGCGCTTGCGGCGCTGGTGCCGGCGCGCAAGGCGATGCGGATCGATCCGCTCGCCGCACTGCGAATCGACTGAGGTCCGCCTGAAGGCGGACCCTCACAGGAACGAAGCAGCGAC
>DASUSZ010000297.1:0-8305 GCA_036374815.1 Vicinamibacterales bacterium
CTTTGATCGCCCTGGCCTCCATCAAGCGGCACGCAGCTCGCTAAGTGGCTTTGGTTGCCAAAAACATACACAGAAACACGGAAGCACAGAAACACGGAAAATTTCTTTCTTGGGGGACTCGCTAAGCGGGATCTTTCCAAAGGAGTTTCTGTGCTTCCGTGATTCCGTACTTCCGTGTATGTTTTTAGCTTCCTAGCCAAGAGGGGCATCTGAAGATGCCCCTCTACGAATAAGCCGTGTCTAGCCCCTTCGAACAACTCTTCGATATCAGTCCGTTTCCCGCGGTCATCAGCCGGCTGTCCGACAACGCGGTGATCGCGATTAACCGGCGCAATGCCGAGATGTTCGGCATCTCGCATGCCGATGCGGTCGGGCTGAAGACGACGGATTACTACGCGGACATTTCGCATCGCGAACGGCTGCGCGCGCCGCTGGAGGCGACGGGCAAGGCCGACAACGTGATCCTGCACCTGCGCAAGCCGAACGGCGACACGTTCTGGGCGCGGGCGTCGGCGCGGCTCATCACCTGGGACAACGAACAGGCCGTGCTGACGGTGATCGAAGACATCAGCGATCAGCTCGCCGCCCGCCACACGCTCGAAGCGAGCGAACAGCGCCTCGCCGCGCAGAGCCGCGCGCTGACGTCGCTCACCGAAAGCGATCCGAGCGAGACGTTCGAGAACCGCCTGCGCGTGATTCTGCAGGTGGCGGCGAAGACGCTCCACGTGGACCGCGTCAGCCTGTGGCAGTTCGACGACACCCGCTCGGCAATCATCTGCGCCGGGCTGTTCCGCTGGAACGACGCCGTCTACGAATACGGCGCGCGGCTGGAAAGAAACGCCGCGCCGGCGTATTTCGACGCGATCGAACGCGAACGCGTGATTGCCGCCAACGACGCACGGAACGATCCGCGCACGCGCGAATTCAGGACCGCCTACCTGGAGCCGCACAACATCTTCGCGATGCTCGACGTGCCGCTGCGGCGCGGCAGCGACGTGATCGGCGTGCTCTGCGCGGAGCACGTGGCTTCGACGCGGACGTGGACGGCGGACGAACAGAACTTCGCCGTATCGACCGCAAACCTGATCGCGCTGGCAATTGCCGACGACCGCCGCCGCGACGCGCTCCGGCAGGTCGCCGCCAGCGACGCGCGCGCGCACATGATCCTCGACACCGCGCACGATGCGTTCATCGGCATGGACGAAACCGGCAACATCGTCAACTGGAACGCACAGGCCGAGCAGACGTTCGGATGGACGCGCGAAGAAGCGATGGGCCGCAACCTCGCCGATACGATCATCCCGCCGGCCTTCCGCGAAGCGCACAACAAGGGCATGGCCCGCTTCCTCGCCACCGGCGAAGCGCCGGTCGTGAACCGCCGGCTCGAGCTGCGCGCGCTGCACCGCGAGGGCCGCGAGTTCCCGATCGAGATCACCATCACCTCGCCGATGAAACGCGGCGACGGCTACTTCTTCGGCGCGTTCCTGCGCGACATCACCGAACGCATCGAGCGCGACGAGACGCTGCGCAAGGCGAAAGAGGCCGCCGAAGCAGCGACGCGCGCGAAGAGCGAGTTCCTCGCCAACATGAGCCACGAGCTGCGCACGCCGCTCAACGGCGTGATCGGCTACTCGCAACTGCTGCAGCGCGATCGCGACCTGACCGCGCAGCAGCGCGACGCCATCGATGCGATCTCGAAATGCGGCACGCACCTGCTCGACCTGATCAACGACGTGCTCGACCTCTCGAAGATCGAAGCCGGCCGCGTGGACGTGGAGCAGTCGGCCACGGACCTGCCGCAGCTCGTCACCGATCTCGGCTACGTGCTCGGCGAAGCGGCGCGCCGCAAGAACCTCGCGCTCAACATGTCGATCGAGCCCGGGCTTCCGGCTCGTGTGGTCCTCGACGGCCGCCACCTGCGGCAGGTGCTGCTCAACCTGCTCGGCAACGCGATCAAGTTCACGCAGAAAGGCGAAGTCGCGCTCAACATCACCGCTCATGGCGACGATGCGCTGCTGTTCTCGGTGACGGATACCGGGCCCGGCATCGAGCCCGAGGAGCTGGCGCGCATTTTCGAAGCCTTCACGCAAACGGAAAGCGGCGCCGCCGCCGGCGGCACTGGCCTCGGCCTGACCATCAGCCGCCACCTGCTCGAGATCATGGGCGCCGAGCTGCACGTGGACAGCACGCTCGGCGAAGGCAGCCGCTTCTTCTTCGCGCTGCCGCTCGTGGCCGCAGAAGGCGAGGACGCAGTGGCCGTGCCGGACGCATCGAAGCCGCCGCTGCACGCGAAGCTCGCGCCGGGCCAGCAGGTGACCGCGCTCGTCGTCGACGACAGCACGGTGAGCCGCCGCATCCTGGCCAGCCTGCTCGAAAGCGCCGGCCTCCAGGTGATCACGGCAACGGGCGGCATCGAAGGCATCACGCTCGCGCGCGATCACCATCCCGACGTCATCTTCATGGACGTGAAGATGGCCGACCTTGATGGTTTCACGGCAACGCGAAAGCTGGCCGCAGAGGATGGGACCAAACGCATTCCGGTGATCGCCGTCACCGCCAGCGCGCTTGGCGACACGAAGAAAGCTGCGCGTGAAGCGGGGTGCGCCGCGTATCTGCCCAAGCCGGTCCGAGCCGAAGCGCTGTTTGCCGCTCTCCACGCTCACCTGGGATTGAGGTTCGTGTGGGAGGACTCGGAGGAAGCGTCCGCCTCCGCGGCTTCGCCGCTTCGGCGGGAAGAACCGCAACCTCGACATGCGCCGCTTGCGTCAAGGTTGCGGGAGGCCGCGGAGATTGGCGCGGTGACCGATCTGCAAGCGCTCGCCGATTCGCTCGCGTTGGGCGACGATGCGGATGTGGCGCTCGGCAAGCGCATCAACACGCTCGCGGCGAATTTCGATTTCGACGGCGTTCGCGAGCTCGCGGGCTCCCTCGCTGCACTGGATCGACGCGATGCTAGCTGACGGAGTCCCTCCTTCGACGATCCTCGTCGTCGACGACAGTCCCACCAATCTGCAGGTGCTCGCGCGCACGCTGCAGGTGAGCGGGCATCGCATCCTCGCCGCGAAGGACGGACCCACCGCGCTCGACATCGCGAAGCGCGCCAAGCCGGACCTGATCCTGCTCGACCTGATGATGCCGGGCATGGACGGCTTCGAAGTGCTGAGGGCGCTGAAGGAACAGCCCGAGACGAGCAACACGCTGGTGATCTTCCTTTCGGCGCGCGGCGAGGTGACCGACAAGGTGTCGGGCCTCGAGCTCGGCGCGATCGACTACATCACCAAGCCGATCCAGGGCGAAGAGGTGCTGGCGCGCGTGGCCGTGCATCTATCGCGCCTGCATCTCGAGCGCGAAGTGCGGAAGAACCGCGATCAGCTCGACAAGGAGCTGGCCGGCGCCGCGCGCATGCAGCGCCTGCTGCTGCCGCCGCAGATGCCGCCGCATCCGGCGATCAAGTTCGCAAGCTTCTACCAGACCAGCCGCCACGCCGGCGGCGATTACTACGACGTGCTGCAGCTCCCCGGCGATCGCATCGGCGTGCTCGTCGCCGACGTGTCCGGACACGGCGCGCCGGCCGCGATCGTGATGGCGATGATTCGCGCGGTAGTGCACACCTATCCCGGCGTGCCCGACGATCCGCCCGCGGTGCTGCGCTACATCAATCGCCACTTCGAGTTCCTCTGGGACACGCCGATGTACGCCACCGCGGTGTATGCGGTCGTCGACGCGAAGCGCAAGAAGGTAAGGATGTCGTCGGCGGGTCACCCGCTGCCGCTCAAGGCCTCGCCAACCGGCGACGTTGCCTCGCCGGTCCTCGATACGACGATGTGCCTGTTGTGGCAGGAGCTGGATGAAGTGCCGTGCGTGGAGGTGCCGCTGGAGGTGGGCGACCGGTGGGCGTTCTTCACCGACGGCATCACCGATCGCGGCAGCGCGGATGGGACGATGTTCGATCTCGAGCGGTTGTCGTCGGCGCTGGCGACCCACCGCTCCCAGCCGCCGATAGCGATCGTCAACGCGCTCGTTGCCGAGCTCGAGGCCTTTTCAGCGGGTCAGGAGCCGGACGATGATCAGACGTTAGTCGTGTTCGGAGTCGATTAGTCACCAGCGGAATGTGGTGCTGGCCGCCGCCGCTGACAGCTGACGCGCGAGGGCGCGGGCGATGTCGTGATCGAGGTAGGGAATATCCAGGCGGTGCGAGAACTCGCTCGCGCCGGCAGTGTCGACGCGCACGCGTGCCATGGCGGCGCGGCGATCGAACGGGGTCTGCCGCAGCGCCACCGCCTGGATCCGGTTCACGCGCGCGAGCGTGATCTGCCGCCGCATCCATCCGCTCTTCATCAACACCACCTCCTCGCCCGCCGCCCATCCGAGATGCTGGACGTGCTTGCGCGTGGTGAAGATGTTCCACAGCAGCATGACGATGAAGATGCCGATCGCGCCGCGGCCGATGAAGATGGCGGCGCTCAACGCGACCAGGACCGTGAAGAGCAGCGCCGGCTTGATGGCGCGCGCGAAGGCGCGCGGGTGCACGCGCTGCCACTCCACGCTCGACAGCTCGAATCCCGGCAGCACGTGCGTGAGCAGGTGCGGCAGCGCCTGCTCCGTGATGAGCGGCGCGAGCCACTCGCGCGATCGTTCCTTTGCGCCGGCGCCGCCACCGCCGCCCGCGGTCGCCACACGGACGGTGGTGCGCTTCAACAGTCGATGCAGCGGACCCGCCGCGATGGTGATCGTCTGCACGCGACGGATCGGCACGGTGGCGGCGACCTTCGTGAACAAGCCGTACTCGCTGCGGAGATCCTCGCCGACGCGTGTCAGCCGGAAGTCATAGAGACGCACCAGCGCCCACAGCATCGAGATGATGCGCACTGCGACGAGAAACACTGCGATTGCCGCGAGCGCGATGCCGACGCGGGCGATCGGAAAGGGACCGCCTTCGGTGAACGACTCGATGAGGCTGCGGAAGTAGGTCCGATAGAAGAACTGATCGGTGAAGCGGCCAAGCACGCCTGACTCCCAGCCGACGCCGAAGGCGGCGCCGATGAGGACCATGCCCTTGTTCTCGAGAAAGCCGCAGAGCAGCAGCTCGCGGAGATTCAGGTGGACCAGGACAGGGTGCGCGGGGTGCTCGGGGTGCTCGGGGTGCACCGGGTGCGCGGGTTGCGAAATGCGCTCGCGGAAGATGTGGTCGCGCATTTCGATAAAGGCGGCGTAGGGCAGCACGCTCAGCCGCGCTTCCTCTTCCTTGCCGCCGCCGGTCTCGATCCGCACCTCGGCGACGCCGAGCATGCGATGCAGCACGTTCTGGATCGCATCGACGTTCTGAATTCGCGGGAAGGGAATTTTCCGCACGTTGCGGAAGACCAGCCCCGTTCGAATCACCAATTCGCGATCGTCGTAGCTGAAGCGAAACGTCAGGTAGCGAATCACCGACATGATCGTGGCCGGCACGAACAGCAGCAACAGCCACACTTCCCATCCGCTGGGGAGGCGCGCGAACGTGCCCTGTTCGCCGCCCGTCGATCGCGACGCGCCGAACGCCACCAGCACCGCCGGCAGCGCGAACTGCTTGACGTGCCTGGCCACGTCGAACAGCAGCGACGACAGGTGCAGCCGCTGTTCAGACGGCATCGGCGGTTTCCGACGGCAGCAGGTGCTCGCGGATGCGCAGCGCGCGGGCGTGCGCGAGGCCTTCGAGCTCGACCTTCGCGTGATCGGTGCCGGCGGTATAGACCACCAGCGTGCCGAGACCGTACCTGCGCTCGAGCGGTCCCTGGGCGACGTCGATGTGCTGCACGCGCGATCGCGGCACGTTGATGACGAGACGCCAGTAGACGCCGCGGCGGATCTCAATGCCCTGGTCGTCGACCCGGTAGGAAGTGTGACGCCAGGCAACCGGCGGCCAGCTCCACGCGTGCCACGCCGCGGCGATCACTACGGTGAGCCATACCGCGAACCTGGGCCAGGTCAGGCCTTGGTCCATCACGTTGAGCGCGATGAACGATCCGAGGGCGAACACGCCGTAGAATGCGGCGCCGCCAATCCTCTGTACGGGAATGAGACGCGGATCGAGCGGGTGGTCCACGCCATCGGCCACCGGCTCGGCATCGCTCACGGCGTTGATTCTACGCGAACGCGGATACCGCTACTTGACGCCGACCAGCGCCGACTTCGGATGCGCGGCGTCGGGATCCTTCACCGCGAACTCTTCGGGCTTTGGTTTCGGTCCATGCCGCGCCGCCCATAGCCGCGTGAACTCGGCGCCGAACAGGACGATCTGGCACGAGTAGTAAACCCACAACAGCAGGATCATCACCGAGCCTGCCGCACCGTAACTCGACGCAACGGCGCTCCGGCCCAGATACATGCCAATGACCTGCTGGCCGGCGGTGAACAGCACTGCGGTCACCGCGGCGCCGGTCGTCACGTGCCGCCATTGCAGGCGCACGTCGGGTAGAAAGCGGAACAGCATCGCAAACAGTCCCGTGGCCACAAGGACCGAGACCAGCGTGTTGACCATGTTCCAGAGGACGGCGTTGGCGGGAGAGATATTCAAGAGCCACGCGTTGAGCGACGCGAGCGCGGCGCTGACCGCGAGCGAGACCAGCAGCAGGAAGCCGATCGCCACGACCAGGCCGAACGAACGGACACGATCCATCACGAACGCGTAAAGGTGTCCTTCGGGCCGTGGCTTGACGCGCCAGATCGTGTTGAGCGCGACCTGGAGCTCGAGAAACGCGCCCGTAGCGGCGACCAGGAACATGATGCCGCCGACGATCGAGCCGAACATTCCGGCAGGGCGCCGCGCGGCGCCGTCGAGAAGACTCTGCACCGCGAGTGCGCCATCGCTCCCGACGAGGCTATAAAGCTGCGCGACGATCTCGTTGCGAACCGCCTCGGCGCCAAACACCAGCCCGGCGATTGCGGTCGCCACCAGCAGGACCGGCGCTATCGCAAACAGGGTGTAGAAGGCGAGCGACGCGCCGAGCCGGATGCAGTCATCGTCCCACCACGCTCGAGCAGCGCGCCTGAAAGTAAGGACTATCGCTATACGGTTCGCGTCTTGCACCCCACATCATAGTGCTAACAATCGACAACGCGTCTTCGTTGAAACCGTGGATCGCGTTCGCCAGCGGCGTGCTGGTGATCTTCGTCCTGTATTGGGCGCAGGCGGTGCTGGTGCCGATGGCGCTCGCCATCCTGATCTCGTTCGTGCTCGCGCCGCCGGTGACGTGGCTGGAGCGATGGCTCGGCCGCGTGCCCGCGGTGCTCGCGATGGTGTCGCTGGTGTTCGTGGTGCTCGGCCTCGCGGGCTGGGGATTGATGCGCCAGATCGATCACCTCGCCAATGATCTGCCCGGTTACCGCTCCAACATCGCGGCGAAGATCGCCGACGTGCGCGGCGCCGGCAAGGGCGGCACGGTCGAGAAGCTGCAGGAGTCTCTCGAGGAGATCAAGACCGATCTCGGCAAGGAAGAACCAAAGCCCGGCGCGCCGCAACGAGTCGTCGTCGCTGCGCCCGCCGAAACGGGAGATCCGGGTTTCGCGTGGCTCGGTCCGATCATCGGCCCGCTTGGCACCGCGTCGCTGGTCGTGGTGCTGGTGATCTTCATGCTGCTCGAACGTCGCGACCTGCGCGACCGCATCATCGGCGTGATCGGACAGGGCCGACTGACAACAACCACGAAGGCGTTCGACGAAGCCGGATCGCGCGTCAGCCGGCAGCTGTTGATGCAATCGATCGTGGCCGCGATCTATGGCGTCGCAGCGGGAGTGGGACTGTACATGCTTGAGGTGCCGTACGCGCTGGTGTGGGGCATGCTCGGCGCCGCGCTCCGCTTTGTGCCGTACCTCGGTCCGCTGCTCGGCGCTGCCGCGCCCATCCTCGTCAGCCTGGCCGCGCTTCCGGGCTGGACCGGCCCGTTGCTGGTGATGGGCATGTTCCTGATCCTCGAGCTGTTCACCAACCTGGTGCTCGAAACGGTGTTGTATGCGAGCTCCGCGGGCGTGTCGCAAGTCGCGCTGCTGATTTCAGTGGCGTTCTGGACGTGGCTGTGGGGGCCGCTTGGATTGTTGATGGCGACGCCGCTCACCGTGTGCCTGATCGTGCTCGGCCGCCATGTGCCCGGTTTGTCGTTCGTCAGCACACTGATGTCCGACGCGCCGCCGCTGGCGCCGAACTACGGCTACTACCAGCGCCTGCTCGCACGCGATCCGAGCGAAGCCGCCGACCTGATCGAGAAGCACGTCAGGAACGAGCCCACCGGGACCGTTTACGACTCGCTGCTGCTGCCCGCACTCAACT
>DASUSZ010000298.1:0-8811 GCA_036374815.1 Vicinamibacterales bacterium
CTACATCGTCATCAGCATCGACAACCGCGGCACGCCGGCGCCGCGCGGCACGGCGTGGCGCAAGGTCGTCTACGGCACGGTCGGCGATCTGTCGTCGAAGGACCAGGCCGCGGCGGTGCGCGCGCTGGTTGCGAAGCACGCCTTCCTCGACGGCGATCGCGTCGGCGTGTGGGGTTGGAGCGGCGGCGGCACCAACACGCTCAACGCGATGTTCCGCTTCCCGGAGATCTATAAGGTCGGCGTAGCGGTGGCGCCGGTGCCCGATCAGCGTCTCTACGACACCATTTACCAGGAGCGCTACATGGGCCTGCCGCAGGACAACGTGGCCGGCTACAAGGTGGGATCGGCGATCAATTTCGCCGAAGGCCTGCAAGGCAAGCTGCTCGTGATTCACGGCACCGGCGACGACAACGTGCATGCGCAGGGCACCGAGAGGCTGATCAACCGGCTGATCGAGCTCGGCAAGCCGTTTGATTCGATGATGTATCCCAACCGCTCGCACAGCATTTCCGAGGGCGCCGGCACCACGCCGCACGTCTACAAACTGATCGCCAGGTATTTCTATACGCACCTGAAGCCCGGGGCGCTGTAGTGGCGCGAATGCGGCCGTGGCTGCCGGCGGCCGTCATTGCCGCCGCCGCGGCGCCCGTTTACTTCTGGCAACTCGCCTCGGTGCCGGCGTTCGGCGGCGACGAGGCGCGCTTCGCGATCCACGCTCACGAGATTGCGCTGACCGGGCGGGATCTCGACGGCACATCGTTTCCGGTGCTGTTTCGCATCCACGAGTACTCGTTCTGGTATCAGCCCGGCTTGTTCTACGCGATTGCCGCGGTGCTCAAGCTGGCGCCGCTGAATGAATGGACGGCGCGCATCCCGATGGTGGTTTTCGGGCTGGCCAACATCGCGCTGATCTATTTCGTCGCCAGGTCGCTGCTGGGTTCGGCTCGCTACTCGGTGTTCGCGTCGATCGGCCTCGCCGTGACGCCCGCGCACCTGATTTTCTCGCGCCAGGCGCTCGACTACATGTTGCCGGTGACGCTTGCGCTCGCCTGGCTTGGCTGCCTGCTCGCCGTCCTCGAGCGAGCCGGAATGCGCCTCGCGGCGGCGTCCGGTGCGCTGCTCGGCGTCATGGTCTACACGCACTTCTCGGCGTGGACGATGGCCCCGCTCTACTTCGTGCTGTCGGTCGCGGCGCTGTGGCTGTCGGATCGCCGCCGCGCGATTCTGCCGTTCGCCGCCGGATGCGCGGTGGTGTTGCTGCCGCTCGCGCTGTGGCTGGCGCGGCATCCTGATTTCTTCGCGCAGATGACCGCGCACTACGGTCTCTATGATTCGCAGCGCTACAACCCGCTGCAAGGCGCGCGCGAGATCGTCAACTGGAACGGCATCGAGACGCGGATCGCCGTGTATTGGGATTACTACAATCCCGGGTTCCTGTTCATGTCCGGCGGCGCAGGCATGACGGCGGCCACGCGCCGCGCCGGTGTGTTCCTGCTCGCGTTTGCGGTGTTCATCCCGTGCGGCCTGGCTTACCTGTGGCAGCGGCGTCGCTTACCCGCAGCATGGATCGTGCTGGTTGGATTCTTCACGCCGCCAATCGCCGTCAGCATGATCGGATCGCGTTACCTGGTTCAGCGCGAATTGCTGATCGTGCCGTTCGGAGTGCTGGTCGCCACCTTTGGCGTGGCGCTGCTGATGCAGCACCCAAGCCGCTGGCTGCGCGGCGCGGCAATCGCATTGCTGGTGTCGATGCCCCTGCAGTTCATCGTCTTCTATCGGGACTACCTGGGTGACTACGTAACGAGATCGGCGATCTGGTTCGATCCCGGCAGCTTCAAGCAGACCAGCGAATATGTCGCGGCGAAAGACTCCGCCGCGATTCCCGAGGTGTGGATCAGCGATGCGCTCGACGATGCGGTCGTGCACTGGCCGTATCAGATGCGCAAGCGGCAGCGGAACGATCTGTTGCAGAAGTCGCACTACTTCGCGGCCGACCGCTACGACGTCAACAGCATTCCGGCCGGCAGTTTGTTGCTGCTTCAGCACAACGACGTCAACCTGCCGAGATTGATCGGCGAGGGCCGCTGCTGCGAAGTCGAAAGTTACATCAACGGCGCCGACGGCAACCGGTCGGTGGTCGTGCTGGTCAAGCGTTGATGGAAGAACGCGACGCGGCTACTTCGGCAGTCGCGCCTGCGCCGCTCTGACTTCATCCTCGGTGAAGGCGGCCTCGAACATCTCGAGGCCTTCGAGAAACGCGGCAACATCCCTGAGCGTGAAGCCGAGCGACTGCAGACGTTCCGTATTGAGATGCAGCTGATTGTTGGCGGCGTCGTTGTAGTAGCTGATGATTCGCCCTTCCGCGTCGAACTTCTTCCTCAGCTGAGCGATCACGTCGTCGAGATAGACACGGCCGCCGGTAGGCGGCACGCCAGGCATGCCGTGATCGGCGGTGATGATGGTGACACTCCGCCCAGGGCCTCCCGCCTTCTTGTCGATCAGCTGCAGGTACGCCGCCATCTGGCGATCCAGTTCCGCGAGCGTTTCCCGCTGCTCGGCCGACTGCGGCCCATGCGCGTGGGAGGTGTAATCCGGGCCTTTCATGTTGACGTAGATCAGATCGGTGATCTCGTCGGCGCCGGCTTGCGAGTCGTTGACCACCGCGAGCAGCGCCTCGGCTTCATATTTTTGAAACAGCGCCGACGCGCGGAACTTCTGCGCGCTGGCGATGTCGTGGCCCATCCACCGCCCGCCCGCGGCCTCCCAGACCTTGCGGCCCACGAACTGATCGAGGACCTTCGGCTTCGTGTAGCAGGTCTCGTTCGACTCCCAGCCGCCGTCCGCTCCGCCGTAGCTGGCCGCGAAGATCTTCTTGCCGCTGATCAGGCAGGCGCCGCGTCCGACGAGTCCCGCGGTGGCGCGAATCGCTCCGCCCTGGCCGATGATCACCGCCTTGCCATCGGTCGCCAGGTTCCATTGATCCGCGAGCGTCAGCGCCATCAACTCGCGCGTATCGAGCTGATCGAACGCCTCCTGCGGCTTGCCGGTGGCGCGGTTGAACAGGTTGTTGACGACGATGCCGTGGAAGCGCGGGTCGCTGCCGGTGCCGATGTTGGCATGGCCGACGCCGGTGACCGTGGGGAGCACGTCCGTGCGCGCCTCGGAGAACCACGCGCCTTCCCTGCGCATGCGCGTCATCGTCGGCATCACCGCGGCGTGGGAGTCGAAATAATCCGTGCGCATGGCGTCGAGCACGATCACCGAGACGATGCGCGGGCGTCCATGTCCCGGGTTGATTGCTTCGCTCAGGATGCGGCCCGTATACGTCGGCAACGATCCAGCGCCGATCAGCGACCCGACCGTCGGCGCGATGTCCTGGTGCTTGGCCGGCGCGGCGAACGATCCGCCTTTCACGAACGGCGCGCCGTGCAGCAGGATCGGGATGCGGGCGTCGTAGTCCCACGGCGATCCGTGCATGAACTCGTAGAGCGGATCCTTCGAGGTGACGAACCATCCCTGCTTCGGCACCACGTAGACCTGCCCGCTGCGACCCGGAAAATAGCTGCGCGCAAACATGTCGAGCCACTGCTGCCGCAGCCGCGCCGCTTCGGGCTGCGACCTGGCAGCAAGCGCCGGTGCGGGCTGCGTCGACGGCGTTGGCGGTTGCGATGACTTGCAGGCGGAGAGCAGCAGCGCGGCAATGACGGCGGTTACACGCAAAGACATGGCGTTCCATTATGATTCAGCGCATGAAAAATCGCCTTCTTCTCACCGCGGTTGCGGTCCCGGTTCTCGCGATGGCCGTCGGCGCGCAGCGCCCCGCCGACGCGCCGGAGACCGGGCCGGGTGGCAAGCCGCCCGACACCGTGTTCATCGAAGAGCTGACCTGGGCGGAGGTGCGCGACCTGGTCGCCGCCGGCACGACGAGCGTGATCGTCGGCACCGCGGGCACCGAGCAGAAAGGGCCGCACATGGTCGACGGCGAGCACAAGTTCGTCATGGACTACGCATCCGACAAGATCGCGCGCGCGATCGGCAAGACGCTGGTCGCGCCGGTCGTGACCTACGTCCCGGAAGGCGGATGGGACCCTCCAACCGGCCACATGCGCTATCCGGGCACCATCACGCTGCCCGAAGATCGCTTCACCGAGCTGTTGGTCCTCGCCGGGCGCAGCCTCAAGTCCTTCGGCATCAGGAAGGTGTATTTCCTCGGCGAGTCGGGCGGCAACCGCAACGGCATGCGCGCCGCGGCGACGCAGCTCAACGAGTTATGGAAGGGCGAGGCGACCGCCTACTGGGTTGACGACTATTACACCAAGGCGCATCGCGAGCAGAACACCTATGCGGCAAAGCTGTTGAAGGTCGCCGAAGATCAGGTCGGCAATCACGCCAACATTCTCGACACGTCCGAGTTGCTGTTCGTCGCGCCGAAACATATTCGCAAGGACCGCCTCACCGGCAACGACTACGAAGGCAACGGCGTGAGCGGCAACAACCAGTCGAAGTCGACTCCCGAAATCGGCAAGGCGCTGCTGCAAATCAAAATCGACAACGCGCTCGCGCAGATCAAGCGCATGAACGAAGGCGCCGAAGCGCCCGTGCCCGCGCCCGCGCAGCAGGCCGGCGGTGGCGGCGGCCGCGGCGGCCAGGCGGGCGGCAATCGCCCGCAGCCCCCGGCCGGTCCCGCGCAGCCGACGATGCTCACGGCGCCGGCGGGGAAGACGCCGACCAAGGCGCCCGACACGGTGTTCGTCGACGAGCTGACGTGGGAAGAGAATCGCGATGCGATGAAGGCGGGCAAGACCGTGTTCATCGTGCCGATCGGCGGCACCGAGAAGAACGGCTATCACATGGTGCTCGGCAAGCATAACTACACCGTCACGCACGCCGCGAACCTGATGGCGCGAAAGCTTGGCAACGCGCTGGTGGTGCCGACGCTGCAGTACGTCCCCGAAGGCAATCCCGATCGCCAGAACGCCGGCGGCATCTCGTTGCCGTCGCCGGCCTACGACGGCGTGCTCGACGCGATCGCGCGCAGCCTCAAGGCGCACGGCGCGACCGACATCCTGTTCATCGGCGACAGCGGCGGCAACCAGCCCGGCATGACGGCAGTTGCCGACAAGCTGAATGCGGAATGGAAGGGCGGCGCGACCAGGGTCTACGCGCTGACCGCGTATTACAACGAAGGCCGCGAGCACTATCGCGCCTGGATGGATGCCGCGTTCGGTTACGGCGACGACATCATCGGCAGCCACGCGGGCATCAGCGACACCGCGCAGATGCTGCACGTGCGGCCCGCCGGCATCCGCAAGAACATGCTGATGCCGTGGGGCGGTCCGAAGGACTCGGGCGTGTCGGGAGATCCGACGAAGGCGACCGCGGAGATCGGCCGCATGGGCATTCAGTTCAAGATCAATGCAGCCGTGAATCAATACAAGGCGCTCAAAAACCCGCCGCCGCCGCGGGGCGGGGGACGACCCGGCCGGTAAGCACGGAATTGCACTCCCTGACGCTAAAGCGAGTCGCCGACGGACCGAAAAGACAGAAATAAGTTCAGTCCGTCGGCTACCTACCCTGGGTCAGGGGGCGTTGTGCGCACCACCCGTCGTTTGCTTGTCTTTGTTCTTACGTTCGTAGCCAGTCTCGGTATTTCCGGTACCGCGTCCGCTCAAGCGACGATCGCCGAACAGGTCGACGCGCTCGACTGGATTGAGGGACCGGCCACCGCGCAGATTGGCAGTCACGCCACCATTGAAGTGCCGGAAGGCTTCCGCTTCGTCGGCAAGCCGGGCGCGAGCAGGTTCCTGGAGCTGCTGCAGAACCCGTCCGACAAGGACGAACTCGGCGTGCTCCTGAACAACGAGTCGTTCTGGTTCGTCATCTTCGACTTCCAGGCGATGGGCTACGTCAAGGACGACGACCAGAAGCTCGACATCAACGCGATCCTGTCGTCGCTCAGAGAGGGCACCGCCGCGGCCAACAAGGTCCGCAAGGAGCGCGGCTGGCCGACGATGGATGTCGCGGGCTGGTACGAAGAGCCCTATTACGACGAAACGACCAACAACCTGACGTGGGCGATCGAAGGCGTCAGCGACGATGGCGAGACCAGCATCAACCATTCGACGCGCATGCTCGGACGCCGCGGCGTGATGCGCGCCAACCTCGTCGCCTCACCGGAAGAAGTCGACGGCGCCGTTGAGTCGTTCAACGAAATGCTCACCGGCTTCGAGTTCACGTCCGGCAACAAGTACTCGGAGTTCACGCGCGGCGACAAGGTCGCCGAGTACGGGCTCGCCGGATTGATCGTCGGCGGCACGGGCGTGGCGCTGGTGAAAAGCGGCCTGCTGCAGAAATTCGGCAAGCTGATCGCCGTCGGCTTCGTGGCCCTGCTCGGCGCGCTCAAGAAGGCGTGGGACGCGATGACGCAACGCAGCGCCACGGCGTAGCGGATGTCCGATTGGCTGGTTCTCGGCCTCTTCGCGATCGCGTTTTACCTGTTTGAATGTTGCACGTGGACACCGGCAACGGTGTTCGCGTGCTACCGCAAGCCGCTTCGCATCCGCTGGGCGGCCGCGCCAGGCTCGGAGCTTCCCGGCAACGAGTCTGGCGGGCTGGCGCTCTCCGATCCGCTGACGCTTTCAGGCAGCATCATGCACGCCGCGCACTGGCCGATCGCCGTCAGTCCAGAAGGCGTCTGCGCCGACCATCCCGATGCGGATCAGTTCTGGCCGTTCGCGGCCATCGAATCGATCCGCGCGCACGACAACACGGTGCGGATCAACGGCGAGATCGCGTGTCGCACGGCGTCGGAAGCGCTGGCGACCGGGCTGGCCCGCGATCTCGAATCGCTGAGACAGTTGCCCGCGGGTGAGCGTGCCAAGGCGATTCGGTCCTTGCTCCGGGAGTCGTTCGACGCCGAGGTCCTGGAAAGCACGTGGAGCCGCTTCAAGCAATCGTCGCGGCGCCTCGCGCTGGTGGCGAAGCTGCCGCTGATGTGGCTGCTCGTGGTCACGCCGATCGCGATCGTCGCGCTGGGGCCGCTGCGGGCGTGGCCGTACCTGCTGGGCGGCTTGTTCCTCAGCGCGTTGATCGTGTCGATCCACTACATTCGGGTGCATCGGCGAGAGCTCCCTGACGGCGCCGACCGGTGGCTGCATGCCGTATCGATGACGCTGTTTCCGATCGCCGCGATCCGCGCCGTCGATCGCATTTCGAAGGAGCGGATTTCTCGTTTCAATCCGTTGGCGGTCGCCGCCGTGTTCTGCGGCCACGCCGATGCCGATGCGCTCTTGCGTCGCGGCGGTTTCGATCTCGAACGGACGGATACGCTCGCGAGCGAACCCGCCGCGGCCCGCTGCCAGGAATGGTACCGCGCGCAGAAGCGCGCGGCGTTCAACGAGTCACTGAGAGCGTTGAAGCGGAATCCGTTCACAGCGCCCGAGCGCATCGACGACGCGGTGTCGCTCTATTGCCCGCGATGCCATAGCCAGTTCGAGGACGGCGTCAGCGAATGCGCTGACTGCGGTGATGTAGCGCTCATCCCGCTCCCAGGCGCCGCAGTCGAGGAACCCAGGAGCAGGGAGCGCAAACGTGCCTGATGCGATCGAGCCGGCCGGCGTCGCCGCGTTCTTCGGCGCCGCGATCGATGCCGGCCGTCAGTTCGACGTTGGCTTGAACAGCGTCGGCCCCGGCGGCGCCGTCCGCTTGGCTCCCGCCTTCTTCCACGCGTCGTAGCGCATCCGCAGCGTCTTCACCGGGTTCGCGCTTTCGCCCTTCTTCTGATCATCGCCGACGGCAATGTACGCGTAGTACTTGCCGTCGTTGTGCGTGACGCCGGCGGCGTCGTCCTTGTTGGCGATCGCGATGTAGGCGACGTGCGCGGTGCGGTTGTCGCACGGGAAATCCGGCGCCGAGTTGTTGCCGCAGTTGCAGCGATGGTCGCCGCCAAACGCGTCGGCCGCTTCCATCGCCGCCATCACGTGATCGGCAAGCGTGCCCTTGGCGCGCGTGAATGCCAGCGCCGCCTGCTCGACGACCTGGTCGCCGAGCAGCGTGTTGCCCTGCACCTGGTAGTAGTAATCGCCGTACTGGCCGCCGCGGTAGAGCGACGAGCGCGAGTTGCCGCTGCCGTTGAAGCCGGCGACGTTGTTGCGCGCCGTAATCGTGCCGCCGTTGGGAATCGACACGATGCCGAATTGACGGCGTTCGATGTTCGGATCCTTCTTCAGCATCTCGATGATCTCGGCCGGTGGCGTGCCCTTCTTGATCTCGCGATAGACGAGCATCTGGTTCTCGCGCGTGTTGTCGACGCCGGCCTGGCACGCGGCCACGCCGACGCCGGGCACGATCACCGCCTGCACGTCCATCAGGTCCCGCGCGCCGTTCGGCTTGCGCTCAGGGAAGCCCTGTTGGCGCACGCACGTCGCGGACGCGATGATCACCTGTCCGGTCTTCGCATCGACGGCAATCACCGACCATGTCGCAAACGCCGGCGGCGCGGCTGCGAGGATGAGAGCGAGCGTGAACAGTGTCTTCCTCATCGCGATCTCCTATCGGCGCTGCAGTACGAACTTCTGGACCCGCCGGCCGGTTGATGCTTCGCCGACGTACAAGTTGCCCTGGCTGTCGGCGCTCATGCCGTGGGGGCGAAGGAACTGGCCAACCTGGCGGCCGCCGCGCCCGAACTCGCCGACGATCTCGAGATCGGATCGCCGCAGGATCCAGACCTTGTGATTGGTGCCATCGGCCACATACAGCCACTGCTGCTGCGGGTCGGGCGAGACCACCGGAACGAAGGCCGATCCCGACGAC
>DASUSZ010000299.1:0-4304 GCA_036374815.1 Vicinamibacterales bacterium
CCGCTGATTGCCACTCGCGATGCGATAGCGTCTTCAGGAAGCGATTGACCGCCCAGGCGAGCGGGTAGCCGGCAACCGCGAGCAGCAGCTTGACGGAATTTCGTGAGCTCAACGGCGCTTGCGCTGCCCCGGCCAGCCGGATCGCCGGCAGTCGCGCCACCGATACCAGCAGCAAACCCAGACGCAATCGGCGAAGCGTGGTTCTCGCCGCCGCGTCGCGAGCGCAGGCGCCGTCTGTAAGCGACGAAACCCACTCCGGCCCTGCCTCGGTGATCCAGTCGATCGCGCCCCAGTACGCATTCGCGAAACGGCGCGCACCGGGCTGAAGACCATGGCGCTCGGCGACCGCGTTCATCTCCGCGGATTGCATGCGCCGCACGTGGCCTTCGTCTTCGTAAAAGAACCGGTTGCCGCGGCGGCGATCGACGCCATCGAACCGCAGCTGGCAGATACGGCGCTCGAGCGTGTTGTCGTCGCCGCACGGCAGGACATGCAACATCACCCCGCCTGGTTTCACGAGGTCGGCCATGACCTTCCATGTCCGGTCGATGTTGATGACGTGTTCGAGCACATGATGGGTGAACAGCAAATCGAACGGCTGCGCCGACTGTCCCTGGTCGTCGGGCAGCAATGGAAAGAACGAGCATCCAGGAAAGCGGCTGCGCGCAGCCTCGATGGCGCTGCCACTGAGGTCCGTCCCGCAGATCGTCCAACCGGGTAACGCCGCACGGAGCACGTCGGTAAACACACCCTGTCCGCAGCCGAAATCCAGCGCCCGGCCGGTCGGCGGAAGATTGAGCTCGCGAACCAGCTTGACGATGCGGCGCTTCTGCCAGTCCGGCCAGTCGCGCATATAGCCGTTCGCGTAACGCTGATCGTAAAAGCGGACCGCCGATTCGTCGGTGAGCGGCTGATCCGTGCGATCGCCCGGGAGACCTGCGCGCGTGCGGCGGTCATTGCCAGCGAGCGTCCAATACCAGTCGAGGAAATCTTCGTGAAGGTAGCCGAACAGGATCGACAACTGGCCACGGCGATAAAACCGGCGTTTTGCGTCCCGACACGTCAGCGCGGTTGCGGCGTAGGCCAGCGTGTCGACTATCAGCTGCCGCACCACCCATGTGGTGACGCCGAAGACCCGCCTTTCCCGCGTGCCACGCAGCCGCTGCATGCGCGCATGGACCCGGCCGGTACCATGCAGGCGATTCAGGAAATATCGCCGCGACAACTGCGACGCCCGGATCGGATGGTCGACTACTGAATCCGGCACGTATGCGAACCGTTCGCCGGCGAGGGCGAGGCGGTTGCAGAATTCGGACTCGGCCCCGGCAACCAGCGAGCCCGGCCGCAACCCGAACTGCGTATTGAATTCCCCGTAGCGATCGAAGATCGATCGGCGATAGGCCATGCTCGGCCCGGCCGGTCCGGCGCTGTTGGTAATCGGCAGCACGCACGGTTCGGATCCGTAGTCGGCTTGAACGACGATCGCAGTGCGTCGATAAGGACCATCGAGATCGACCCAATCTGGTAGCGCCGCGGGCCGATCGCCGACACGAATCCGTCCCGCGAACACGTGGACGTCCGGGTGTTGACGCGCCGCTGCCAGATAGGCGGCGAGCCAACCGCCGCGGAACTTCAGGTCGCTGTCGGTAAAGATCAGCAGGTCGCCCTGAGCCGCGCGCACGCCGGCGTTGCGGGCGTAATTGACGCCGGCCTGCGGCTCGTTGATGCATCGCCACGGAAATGGCGCGCCGTGCAATGCGCTGCCGGCATCAACCAGCGAGTCATCGGTCGAGCCGTTATCGACCAGGATGAATTCGAAGCACGGATCGTCGCGCCAGCACGCCTCGAGATCAGCTCGGCAGCTGTTGAGCGCCTCGGTCAGCGCGGCGCCGCCGTTGCGATTGATCATGATCACGCTGGCCCGATAGATGGGTGTCATCGCGCGTCGCCGCCGATTTTTCTCGAGATCGAAATGAACGAAGGTGTCCGGCGCTCCGGATACCCGCGGTAGTGCCACTCCTGGCGGATGCCAAACGGCTCGAGCAGTGCCGCCAGCCGGCTTGGAGTGAAACCGTTCTTATGGAACATGCCGTCGTGTTCCTGAGAACCGTAGAGCATCTTGATGCCGTAGTCCCAACGATCGTTCTCGGCCATCGACCGCCATTCGTCGATGACGCGTTCCAGGTCGGGCGCCGACACCACCAGAAACCCACCGGGCCGCAACACCCGCGCTGTTTCTGCCAGCGCCCGATTGAGCTCCGCGACGCTGAGGTGCTCGATCATGTGATGGTGTTCAATGAGGTTGATCGAGGCGTCGTCGAACACGCTCAAATCGGTGGCATCCACTCGCCGGTCGGCATGCGGACTGTGCAGATCACAGTTGATGACGCCGGCAATCGGATCATTGCCGCAGCCGAGATGCAGCGCGTCGCCGCCGGCGCGCAGCGCGGTGAGCATGTTCTCGATGTCGTTGCGCACGCGCCACATCGGACGGAAGCGACTGCCTGGATACGACGACGCAACGGTACTGGCCTGTAGCATCACTGTAATTGCGCTCCTGCTTTGCGTTGAGCCTTGCGCAGCGCCGCCGCGAACGGCGCCAGTTGAAACGGCCACGCGACCTGGGATTGAAGGAGATAGCGGCCGCACTGCACGGCGCTCGGACATCCGATCAGCGCAAATTGCAGCGACACTCCGGCTTGCTGACGGCGCCATGCGGTCCACTCGCTGAGCTGTCCACGCCAATCGTGCACCTTCGCGCCACCGCCAACAGGCGCGAGGCTGTGAAAGAGCCGTTCCCAGCGGCTGATGATCCCCTCGAGAGAGTAATTGTCGGTCGCAAACCGCCAGCCCTCGGTCGCCACCGAATGGCGAACGTCGGCGTTCCTGAGCGCGCGAAACGCCGCGCGATATCGATCCGCCGAATCGCATACGAATCCATTGATGCCGTCGGCGACGATATCGGCGTAGGCCGGGATCGCGCCACACACGACCGGCAATCCAAGCGCCATGGCCTGCGTCAATCGGTTGTTGGACTTGGCGCGAGCGTGCGGCGTCATGGACGTCGGGATCACGCACACGTCGGCGTCAGCCCACCGTTGGAGCGCGGTCGCCGCCTCCCAAGCATGAGTGGCATCGTGGTGGTCGGAGATCGTGACGAGTGCCAGATCGCGGAACTCCGGTTCCGCGAGAATCGCGCGCACTACATCGAGCGACGGCCAATTGGCGCGCGAACCGGTCCACACGATCCTGTACGAGGAGCCGGGCTGCCTGTGAGGCGCCGGCAATGAGGCCTCGATCGGATCCGGAATGAAGTGAACCTTCGCGCCCGAGCCGCTCGATTGCAAAGCGTGCTGAAGATAACGGGACGGACACACGATGTGTGCGCACCGGTACTTGGCCAGTGCCTCGGGACGCCAGTCGCACTCGACATAGACCGTAACGGCGCCGAGCGCGTTGCAGTAGTCGATCAGCCGGATCACCTCGGGGCCATCCAGCTTCTGGAACACCACGATGTCGCCGCGCCGAATCGCTCCTGTCATGAACGGAGCAGCCGCGGCCACGGTGCCCGCCGACCAGGAGGGCGGCGCGTAAGCAATGCGGCTGCGATGACCGGCGCGGACCAGGCCGGCGTGGATCAGGAATCCATGCAGACGGCTGCTCGCGACCGAACTGTCGCCGGCGACAAACCAGTGAATCACCGGCTTCATGGCGCGCTGCAGGCGGCGAGCACGCCGCTCGTGATGTCGTCGCTGGCGGTCGTCGTCAGGCGATAGCGCGGCTCCAGTTCAGCGCATCCGCCCCAGCGAGTGCTCTCCTCGACAACGAACGAGGCAACGGCCGGAAACTCGACGGCCTTCCACAGTCGCGACGGATCGACGAGGTTGATGGTGATTCGATATGCGCCGCGAAGCACGTTGGCCCGGAAGTCAATCTCGCCGTGCAGCGTCGATCCCGCCCGCACATCGACGACCGGTCCGTTCTCGGTGAACGACACACCGTCGAACACGTACAGGCCGTCGTGTCGGAGCACGTGGAGCTCAACGGCGCATCTTGGCAAGTCGGCAAGCATGTGCGCGGTGAACCGCAGCGTGAGCTGCTCTCCCGGCCGAATGGTTGCCGTCAGCGGAGCACTGGCGTGCGCCCGGTTGATGCTGACGTCGCCGAGCGTTGCGCGGCTATCGCCGCGCGCCGCGCCGGCCGAGAGATATGCCGAAGTGACCTGCTCGATCCGGTCGAGCAGCGGCGATTGATTGGGCCGCAGCAGCAGCGCGCGGTCGCAGAGCGCCGCGACCGCCTGCAGG
>DASUSZ010000300.1:0-4415 GCA_036374815.1 Vicinamibacterales bacterium
GTCGTCGGCTCGGTCTTCCCGGCGCAGCGCGCGTGGCAATCGGTCAAGCGCGGCACGCTCGATATCAACGTGCTGATGGTGATTGCCGTCATTGGCGCGATCGCGATTCGCGAGTTCGAAGAAGCGGCCATGGTCGTCTCGTTGTTCGCCGCGGCGCAGTGGCTCGAAGCGCAAAGCCTCGACCGCGCCCGCAAGGCGATCGGCAAGCTGCTCGATCTGGCGCCGCCGACCGTGCTGGTCCGCGACGCCGCCGGAGAGCGGCAGATCGATATCGAGCAAGTGACTCCCGGCGCGCTGATGATCGTCAAGCCGGGCGAGAAGATCGCGCTCGACGGCATCGTGCGCAACGGCCGTTCCGACGTGAACCAGGCGCCGATCACCGGCGAATCGCTGCCGGTGGAAAAGGTCGAGGGCGACGAAGTGTTCGCCGGCACGATCAACGGCCACGGCGCCATGGTGGTCACCGTCACGCGGCGCCGCGGCGACACCACCCTGGCTCGCATTGTCTACCTGGTCGAATCAGCGCAGGCCAAGCGCGCGCCGATGCAGCAATTCATCGATCGCTTCGCGGCCTGGTATACGCCGTCGGTCGTGATCCTCGCCGTCCTGGTCGCGACGGTGCCGGTGCTCGTGTTGGGCCAGCCATTCGATACGTGGCTGTATCGCGCGCTCGTGCTGCTCGTCGTATCGTGTCCGTGTGCGCTGGTGATCTCGACGCCGGTATCGATCGTCTCCGCGCTCGCCGGCGCCGCGCGGCAGGGCGTGCTCGTCAAGGGCGGCATTCACCTCGAGCGGCTCGCGGGCGTTCGCGTCGTTGCCTTCGACAAGACCGGAACGGTGACCACCGGGCGGTTGACCCTCGATGCAATCCGGCCGGTCGGCGACACGACTGCCGACGATCTGCTCGCGCTGGCCGCATCGGTGGAGTCGCAATCCGAACATCCGATCGCGGAGGCAATCGTGTCCGCGGCGCAGCAACGCTCGATCCGGTTGAGCGCGCCGACGGACGTCCAGGCATTGCCGGGACTCGGTGTCGAAGGGCGGGTCGGCAGCGCCGCGATCGTGTGCGGCACTCCGCGCCTCTTCGCCGAGCGAGGCGCGATGACGCCGGCAATCGCACAGCTCGCGCAGGAAATCGTCGTCGCGGGTCTTTCACCCATCGTCGTCGCGCGCGACGGCGTGCCGATCGGCGTGCTCGGCGTCAAGGATCGGCCGAAGGCCGACGCGGCCCGGGTGGTGTCGGATCTGCGTGCGCAAGGCGTGTCGCGCGTCGCCATGATCACCGGCGATCACGACGCTGCCGCGCGCGCCACCGGTTCGCAGCTTGGTGTCGACGACGTGCGATCGGGCCAGCTGCCCGAAGACAAGGTCACGGCCGTCGAAGATCTCCGTCATGCGCATGGCGCCATTGCGATGGTGGGCGACGGCGTCAACGACGCGCCCGCGCTTGCCGCGGCCGACGTCGGCATCGTGATGGGCGCGATGGGCAGCGATGCCGCGCTGGAGACCGCCGACATCGCGTTGATGACCGATGAACTGCCGAAGGTTCCCTACACGATCCGCTTGAGCCGCGCGACACTGGCGAACATTCGCGTCAACGTCGCGTTGTCGATTGGACTGAAGGTCGCGTTCGTCGTGCTCGCCGTGTCAGGTGTGGCGACGCTGTGGATGGCGGTGCTCGCCGATACCGGCGCCTCCGCACTTGTTGTCGCCAACGCCGTGCGCCTGCGCAAGTTCACTTAGTCTTCCTTTTTGGTCGATCGGAAGAAGTGAGCTTCGACGAAGGCATCGATCACGGCCTGATCGGCTGCCTTGACCTTGGTGAACTGCAGGCCGGTGCCGGCGCGCGGCACGCTCCAGCACACCACTCCTTCAGCCTCGAGCTGCTTCTTCGAGCCGGGCAGCGCGAACTTCACCTTTAAAACGGTGCCGCGGACCGGCGGATTCTTCGTGCGGATCGCCATGCCGCCCGCGCTCAAATCCATCGCGATCGCCGCGGTGATCGTCTTGCCGATCTTGTACGACACCGGGATGCCCATCACCACGCGCGGATTGGCGCGCTTGTGGAACGTCTCAGGGAAGAGGTGCGGCGCGATCGACGGCAGGATGTGCTCGACGGCGCTGTACTCGTTGAGGTAGCCGCCGACGCCGAGCGCCGCGAGCTCGCGCACCTCATCGACGTTGCTGACGCTGCCGTTGAAGACCAGGATCGGCAGCCGCCCGCCATCGAGCTTGCGGATGCGCTTCACCAGCTCGACACCTGCGGCGTGCGGCATCTTCAAATCGAGCACGATCAGATGCAGATCGTCGAAGTCCGCCCGCACGTGCGCGAGCAGCTGCGCCACGGACTTGATCATCATGGCGCGGTGCCCCGCCGATTCGAGGGCGGTCTTGAACCGTTCCCGAGCAAACTCGGTATCGGTGGCGACGGCAACGGTCTTCCGAGTGGAAGTTGACGAGGTCATAACGCGCGTAAGACGCGTGCGTTCGTTGCAGACTTTATCAGGTTCTGCCTATAATTTGGACGGCCCGAAACGATTGTCCCGCCAAGGAGCACCCATCCATGTCCGCGATTTGTCCCGAGTGTGATTCAGCTATTGACGTTGACGAATTCGACGTCGACATCGGCGATGAGCTGACGTGCTCGGAGTGCGGGTCCCTGCTGCGCGTGGCGAGCGATTCGCCGCTCGAATTCGAGGTTGCCGACGAAGACGACGATCTCGACGATGAAGACGACGATCGCGAAGAAGAAGAAGACGATCGCGCCGGGGATGATGACGAAGACGACGAAGATGACGACGAGGACGACGAGGACGATCGCGTCGACGAAGACGAGTAGCGCCCTCGCCGCGAAGCGCCGGCATCTCGAGGAGATCCTCGCCGGCTACCGGTCCGTCCTGATTGCGTTCAGCGGCGGCGTCGACAGTGCCTACCTGGCGATTGCCGCCGCCGAAGTCCTCGGCGAGCGCGCGCTCGCCGTCACCGCCGACAGCCCCAGTTATCCGGATGCGCATCGCCGCCTGGCGTTGTCGATCGCAAGCCAGTTCGGCTTCGCGCACGAGATCGTTCACACCAGCGAGCTCGACCGGCCCGAGTACCGCGCCAATCCCTCGAACCGTTGTTACTTCTGCAAGGACGAGCTGTACTCGCAGCTCTCGGCGCTCGCCGCCGAGCGCGGTTTCGCTGTCGTTGTCGACGGCAACAACGCCGACGATCGCGGCGACTATCGCCCCGGCCGGCAGGCGGCACGCGAGCACGGCGTGCGAAGCCCGCTCGACGCAGCCGAACTGACGAAGGACGAGATCCGCGAGCTCGCGCGCGAGGCCGGCCTCGAAAGCTGGAACGAACCGGCTTCCGCGTGCCTGTCGTCTCGCATTCCCTACGGCACCGAAGTGTCGGATGACAAGCTGCGGCAGATCGAAAGCGCGGAAACCGTGCTGCGCGATCTGGGCTTCCGCGTGTTTCGCGTCCGCCATCACGACACGGTGGCTCGCCTCGAGATCGCCCGCAGCGAGATGGCGCGCGCGCTCGATCCCGCCATCAATACGCAGATCGTCACGGCGTTGAAGGCGCTGGGCTATCAGTACGTGAGCCTCGACCTCCAGGGTTACCGTCTTGGAAGTTTGAACGAGGCGCTGCGGCTGCGCCCCGTCTCGTGACCCATTCGCCTCGAGGACTGCCGTGACCGGCAGTCCTCTCGCTCAGGGCAAGCCTTATCGCTTTCTATCCGCGCTCGCGCTGATCTTCGCGATTGCGCACGTCCCTTTTCTCGCCGGCTCGCTCGAGGACATCGACTCGGTCAACTTCGCGCTTGGCGTTCGCGACTTCGA
Organism: Vicinamibacterales bacterium; assembly: GCA_036374815.1. Lineage (GTDB taxonomy): Bacteria > Acidobacteriota > Vicinamibacteria > Vicinamibacterales > UBA2999 > 12-FULL-67-14b. Next base: position 3,831 of record DASUSZ010000300.1, read on the forward strand.
TGTCGCGACGCACCGGCCGCATCCGCCCGGCTATCCCGTTTACATCGCACTCGGCAAGGCCGCGACGGCGATCACCGGCGCGTTCTCGGACGCGCCGGCATCGATGATCGAAGCAAGGGCGCTGGCGATCCTGTCGATGCTCGCGGGCGTGGTCGCGATTGTGCTGCTGTATCGCGTCTTTGCCGCGATGGGATCCTCGAGCGGGTTTGATGTCGAGGCATTCGCCGCCACCGCCATTGCCGTGTCGTGCCCGCTGTTCTGGTATCTGGGCGCCCGGCCGATGAGCGATCTGCCGGGACTGACCGCCGCGCTCGCCTCGCAGGCGTGCTTGATGTCGGCGTGGCGGAAGCAGCGCGCCGGCCCCGACGGCGATCGACGGCTGTCGCCGGCGCTGACCGGCGCGTCGGGACGGATGATCGTGATCGGCGCGTTCCTGGCCGCGTTCAGCATCGGCCTTCGATCGCAGACCGTATGGTTCACGGCGCCGCTACTGGCGCTGGTGTTGCTCGATCGCGTTGGACGCGGCGTCGCGGGCGCGCTGCTCGGCAGCAGCGTGATGTTCGTGGCCGGCGGGCTGGCGTGGGG
>DASUSZ010000301.1:0-19768 GCA_036374815.1 Vicinamibacterales bacterium
CTGGTTCGCCAAGGCCTTTACCGGCCCTTGAACGGCGGAATGCCAGTCACTCCGTGAGAGTGGCCACGACATTCGACCGTTCGACGTCGCGTACTTTTCTGTCAGCGTTGATACGCCCGAGACCAACAAGGCCTTCGCGCAATCGCTCGGCCTGGATTACCCGGTGCTGAGCGATCCCTCGAAACAAGTCGCGACGGCCTATGGCGTGGTGAACGCGGACCAGCCGTTCGCATCGCGGTGGACGTTCTACATCGCGCCGGACGGCAGGATTCTCTACATCGACAAGCACGTCAGCCCCGCGTCGCACGGCAAGGCGGTCGCGGCCAAGCTCGCCGAGCTCGGCGTGCCACGCCGCCGGCCGTAGCGCGGCGCGCTCTTTCGCCGCTTCAAGCCTCTCGTAGCCGCTCGCTTACTTCCGCCGCTTGAGCGCCTCGGTAATCGTCCAGACGTGGACTTCGTAGGGCAGGCCGTACTCGTCGGCGACGCTGATCGTTTGATCGGGCTTCCAGTCGCCCATCAGGAACCGGTGCGAGACGACGCGCGCGCCGACGGGGAGCTGCTTCCAGAGATACGGGCGGATCAGCATGTTGAAGTGATCGCCCATGTAGAGAAACACCACAGTCATCGATCCAAGGTCGGGCTGATCGAGGGCATCGCCGAGGCGGATGTCGATCCTGTCGGCGAGGCCTGCGGCCTTGACGTTGGCGCGCGACTCTTCGACGCGGTCCGGATCGAGGTCGATGCCGACGGCCCTCTTCGCGCCGGCACGCACCGCGGCAATCGTGATGCGCGCATCGCCGACGCCGGGCTCGTAGGTAATGTCGTTCGGCGTGATGCGCGCGAGTCTCACCATCGCATCGACGACGAACTCCGGAGTCGGGACGTACATCACGGAGACGCGATCGCTCGGGTCGTCGACGGACAAATCGATCGTCAAGCGATCGCCTGCACGGACGCGCACGGTCTTGACGCGCGTCATCTTGGTGTAGGTGTTCGGCGCCCACTTGGCAGTGACGGTGTACTGATAGGCGCGGCCCGGCGTCAGCGGCGGCGTCTCGTAGGTGCGCTGCGTGCCGGTGCCGGTGATGGGCTTACCCTCGATTTCGATCTCCGCGTCGAAGGCGGGCGCCGTCAGCGTCATCACCGCTGTGCTCGCGGTTGGGGTAGGCGTCGCTTGAATCGGCGCGGAGAGGGCGGCGGAAAGGAGAAAGCAAATGAGGTTGACCGTCGTCACCGCACGAAATTACCTCTGCGTCGGTTGTTGGTGCAACTAGTGCGCGATCAACGCGGAAGCGACCGGCACTGCTCGTAGCTACGTCGGAGTGTTACCTATGTGCCCGGAATAAACCGTCACCCATGTGACCGGAATGGACCGAGCGTAGGCTGGCGGAGAGAAAGGGATTCGACGCCGCTAGGCCGAGCCGAAGGCGATGGCCGCGCCGCTGAATCCTTTCTCGACGGCAATCGAGCGAGACGCGAGTTGAGCGAGATTGGCGGAGAGAAAGGGATTCGAACCCTTGGTACGGTTTCCCGTACACACGCTTTCCAAGCGTGCTCCTTCAACCACTCGGACATCTCTCCGTTCGAATGGAATCAATAGTTTAGCGTCATCTCGCATCAGCCCACAACGTCGATTCGTCGCTACGCAACCTCGTTGCCTGAAGGGGCCGGGAAGAGCGCGCGCAGGTGGCGGCAATAGACCCGCGCTGCGTCGGTCAGCGTGAAGATGCCAACCAAGCGCCCGTGCTTGGTCACCAGCGCACTGCCAATGTGCTGCGTCGACAATTGCTCGAGAACGTCGTCGAGCGGTGCACCGACGTCGACGACGTAGGCATCGGGTACGAATACGTCGCGAACGAAGAGCTGATCCTTCGGTGGCAGCCGGAGGGTGGGATCGAGCGCTCGCTTGATGTCGCGGTCCGTGAGCACGCCGAGCAGCGTGCGGCCACCCATGACCGGGAGATGACGAACCTCGTGCTCGACCATGAGGGCCTTGGCCCTCATCACGCTCTCATCGACCTGCACCACATACGGAAATGGCGTCATGACCGAACCGACGGAAGGGATATGGTCCATCAGCCGAACTCCACATCGCGAGCATCAGCGGCATGGCGCGCTGCCGCCCGCGGCTCCCAGCAGCGGCACTCGTCTTCGCTCACCACCCGCTGCTGGTTAGGGCAACGCTCGCAGTTGGCGTAGGTCCACTGTTCGATGTGCATTTCCGTTCCGGTCGCGATCCACCGGCACCGAAACGGGGACACGTTGATTGCAGATTGAGGCATCCTAATCAGCTCCCGGCTTCCGTGACGCAGCCACTGCACTCAGAATCGGGTGTACGTCGAGGATGTCAAACGGCTTATGGAGCAGCCGATACACGCCAAGGCGGTACACGTCGTCGGCCATCTCCGGCGTCGCGAACGCCGTCATGAGCACGACGGCGCTGCGAGGCGCCGAACTGCGAATCGACGTCAGCAACGTGAAATCGTTGGAGTCCGGCAGTCGAAAATCCAGGAAGATGAGATCGAAGGCCTGTGTCGCGGTCATGACCGCGCGGAGGCCGCCGGCGCCGTCAGGCGCCTCGATCACGGCGTGGCCGGCCTCGGAGAGGGTTTCTACCAGGGCCCATCGAATCAGTGCCTCGTCTTCTATCACCAAAACGGTCAGTGGCGTGGTTGTCGGCATGTCGTCTCCACCAGAATCCGCGCCAAACGCTTCCGGTCGACGACCGCTTGGGGCAAAGAACAGACCAACCTCAATGGACCGAATGGTGGCGGTTTCCCGGGAATTCCGAATCATCGGCTCAGAAATAGTCCGGCCTCAGGTGGAGGATTTCCCACCCCTGACAATCGTCGAGTGCCGACGCCTCCGAAAGCGGCGCGGTTTCACCTCAACGCGCGCCGGAACCGCTCTTGCTACTCGTGCGAGCGGCCCGGCGAGCGGAGGGAGCCGTGGGGTGAACGACATCAATTATCGAGAGCTCGTCCGGGATGCCTCGTTTGCGGCGTCGAGCCATAACACTCAGCCCTGGAAATTCAAGATCGATGCTGAGCGCATCTCGATTCTCCCGGACTTCACCCGGCGCTGCCCGGTGGTCGATCCCGACGACCATCACTTGTTCGTAAGCCTGGGCTGTGCAGCCGAGAACCTGCTGCTCTCCGCCGAAGCCGCCGGCCTTCGTGGCGACATGGCGTTCGACGAGTCGAGTGATGGGGGAACCATCCGGATTGCGTTGGAGACCGCAGCGGCGTGCCGCTCGCCGCTGGCCGCCTCGATCACCCGCCGGCAGTGCACCCGTGCGGAATACTCCTTTCAACCGGTGCCCGCGTCCGAACTGAAGCTGCTCGACGATGCGGGGACGGGAGCGGACGGAGGCGCGCTGCTGCTGACAGACAAAGCCCAGATCGAAACGGTCGCCGAGTATGTCGCCGAAGGCAACGTGACGCAGTTGGGCGATCGGAAGTTCAAGAAGGAGCTGGCGGAATGGATTCGCTTCAACACCGACGAGGCGTCGCGGACGCGTGACGGACTGTCCGCTCGATCGACTGGCAATCCTGAAGTGCCGCGATGGATCGGCAAGCGCTTCATGCGCGTCGCCTTGTCGGCAAAGAAACAAAACGAGAAGGACATCCGGCACATCCGGAGCTCCGCGGGCCTTGCGGTGTTCACTTCGGAACAAGACGACAAAGCGCACTGGATCGGCGTGGGCCGCCGCTACGAGCGCTTCGCACTCCAGGCCACGGCTCTGGGGTTGCGGAATGCCTTCATCAATCAGCCGGTCGAAGTTGCCGCGCTCCGGCCGCAGCTTGCGAGCTGGCTTGGATTAGGCCATCGGCGGCCCGACCTCCTGGTTCGATTCGGGTACGGGCCGGAGATGCCGCGGTCGCTTCGCCGGCCGGTTGACGAGATTCTGTTGTGAGATCGGCCTGGACGTCAGGAGTCGAGACGCGATGGAGTGCACGCTGATCCGCCGGATCGGGCGGATGCTTACTGGTAGTGCAGCGCGTTCTGGTGTGCGGTCACGATGTCGACGAGCTCATCGGCGGTGACGGACGCCCGGAACGTGCACACCGCGGCGACCTTCGTGCTGCCGAGCGCTTCGTTGACCTTCATCTCGTAATCGATGAAGTGCTTGCTCTGCTCGCTGCCCGACACCCAGCCGGTATCGCCCGCCGCGCGCAGATAGCGCCGGCCGTTCGCGAGCGCCTGGTCCTGTTTCTCGAGCAGCGCACCGGCTACTTCCTCGAACGACTTCATCCGCCCCGATCGATCGAGATACCAATTCGGATGGAAGCCGAACTCGAGCCGGCCGTCGGCCACATAGGACCTGACGTCGGGAATCGAGCGGCTGAGCGCGTCGCACGCGGCGTCCGCGGAAGCCGACGTCGGCAACACCCAGAAACAGCCGTCGCCCTCCGTCAGGCCTTCAGCCATGTACGGCGCCACCATGTTCAGCAGCTGCGGCGTGTCGCGGTAGAACTGGCAGAAGTGCCAGCCGGGATGCACGTTCCTGATTGATGCCGGTTCTGACTTCGAGAGATCGACGAGCCCGCGCGTCGACAGATAGACGAGCACCTCCGCGAGATCCTTCGCGTCGAGATTCGTCGCGCCGACATTCAACTCGCGCGGGAACAGCGCGAGCAGACTTTCGCGCGTATGTTTCCACGACGGCACGCCCGCCGCCAGGAGTTGAGCTCGGACTGCATTGGGGATGAATTCGTTGTGATGTTCCATAGAAGAGCTTCGGTGGCGGTGCGCCCACCTATGGAACTTCAATTCGCCGCGAAGGTCAATCGCGCCTGGACGGTACCGCTCCAAAACCGCCAGAGCCGAGGAAGGTATAGAACACGCCGACGCGCGAGCGCGATCGCGATTCGTCGGGCAGCTCCAGGTATTCCGAGCTCCTGCCGGCAAGCTGGTAATTGAGGCCGAGCGCGTGCTTGCCGGCGAGCCGGATCGCCAGCGATGCGTCGCCGATGAGGATCTGATCGTTTTGGCCGGTGTTGAAACCGCCGACGTTGCTGATGAAGTATTGCCGCGCGGTCAGGTCCAGCGCGGCGCGCGTGCCGGTAATGAATCGCAGGTTGACCGTCGCCTGCGGCGCGATGCCGTAGTGGTAATCACGATCGTCCCGCTGCCCGAGCGCGCGCGCCGCGGCGTAGCCGGCACCGAACAGTCCGCTGCTCTGAATGACGAGCGACTCGGACAGCGACGCCTGCAGCGTCGTCCCGATCGAGAACGCCGTCGACGAGAAACGAAAATCGTCCGGCAGGAAATAGTCGTACGAGCCGTAAAGTCCCCACATGCCGGCGAGACGTCCGGCGTCGTAGTCCGCGCCGGCGATCAGGCCGCGCGTCGAGAGCCGATCCAATCCTTCGCTCGACACGTCGGCTTCGACCCTGAAGTAATCGAACGGGCGTTCGTGCCGGTAGCTCGCATTACCCGGATAGCCATAGTCCATCGACAACCCGAGATGCGGACGATCGAACGACAACGCCGACAGCGAGCGCGTGCCGGTGGCGACGGCGGTCGTGCCGAGCTCGACGCGGATGTCAGAGAAGGGCACGGCGTCACGCTTGAACGATCCGTCCGGATTGCCGACCAGCACGTGGTTCAGACCTGTCGACGGAGAGACAAGTATCGATGCCAGCGTTCGCCAGATGCCCGGTCCGCGGTCGGCTCGCTCGAGCAGCAGCCGCGACACGCGATACAACGGCTCGCCAAGGAACGATCCGCCGATGCCGGTCGAGATTTGATCGTTGAACGACGGCGGCGTGGTTTCGCCGACGATCTCCCAGAACACGCTGCCGCCAAACGTGTAGGCCATCGACTGCCAGTAGTTGAGGCCGTTGGCGCGGGCGATGCCGTGATACATCGCGCCCTGATAGGGATGTCCGGCCTGATTGATCTCGAACGGATCGTCGTCGACGACCCAGGCGTGCGTCAGGTTGCGGCGGATCGAGGCTCCGGAAATTTCGTAGTGGGCGGGCTCGTCGACGTAGCGGGCGGCGACGTTGATGCCCGCATCCATCGCGACGATCTCGACCGCGGGCAGCAGGTAGCTTTTGTGACCGCCCGCGCGCGCTGCGCACGCCGCGCCAAGCCCGCACGCCAGCACAATGACGAGGCCGCGCCCCGTGGCTGAGCTCATCCCACCAGCTCGCGTCCCTTTACGCCCGCGCGTCGACGCGGGCCCGAACTTCGCGATCCGGAATGAAGTCGCGGCCGCGCACCGCCTCGGCCACATTCTTCGCGCCGCCGACGAACGGAATCGCGTCGAGGCCACTGTGAATCACGCCGCGGAGAAATCCCTTCCGGCGAATCGCGCTGCCAACGGTGACGATGGCTATGGCGGCGCCGATCCAGGGAATCGATCTGCCGAGCCGGCGGGTGAGTTTTCTTCCGGCGTATCTGCGCAAGGGCGACGTATTTGCCATGGCCATTCATTAAGCAAATACCGAGCCGCCCCCGGTCGCAGGGCTGCGTGATTGCACCGCCGGGGCGGCTAGGTCCGCCTCGCCGCCTTGATCAACGCATCCATGTGGTCGAGATACTTCTCGAGCGCGCGGCGGCCTGACGCGGTGAGCTTGTAGTCGGTGCGTGGCGTGCGGCCGGAAAACGTCTTGGTGCACGCGACGTAGCCTGCCTCTTCGAGCTTGCGCGCGTGCACGCTCAGGTTGCCGTCGGTCGCGTTCAGCGCCGTCTTCAAATCGCTGAACGACATCTCGTCGCCCGCGGCGAGCGCGCTGACGATGCCGAGCCGCATGCGATCGTGGAGCAGCCGATCGAGATTGGTCGCGATCTCGCCGGAGCGAACCTCCGTGCTGAACGTCCGGGACGAGCCCTCGTGACGAACCTTCGTGTCGAGCCGACGCGCTGAGTTTCCTTTAGCCGCCATAGTTTCTTGCGATGTAAGCGCCGAATCCGATGTGCAGGCCGCCGAACCCGATCGCCAGCCAGATGTTGCGCCAGTCCGGCGGCGAGACGATCGCCGCAATGCCCAGCGCCATGAAACACAAGCCAATCGCGCGCACGATCGGCACGCTGAAAATTCCGCCGGTCAGCACGCCGGCGCCGTAGAGCAGCAGCCACGCCGGCGCCATCACGGTGAAGCTGCGCACCACCCACAGCTCGTAGGTGATCGCCGCGCCGGCCACGAACGGCGCCGCCATGCCGAGCGCGAAGCGCCGCGCAATCGCGCCGGTCAGGTTGCTGCCGCTGCGATTGGCCTTGCGCACCATCGCGATCAAGCCGACCACGGCCGCGATTGCCGCGCCGCCGAGCCACGCGAGCAGCCAGCGATCACCGGTTGGCTGCCGGGCGGCAACGGCCGAGGCAACCAGCGCGACCATGCCCATCGCCACGCCGCCGGCGCCGGGAATCGTGGTGAACGTCGCGCTCCGCTCCATGGCCTGGCGGATGAACACCAGGTTTTCAGCGGCGTGGTCGCCCACCGAGCTGGGCTTGGCCACCTGCGGCGTCACCAGCCCATCCTATCAACATGCACTTTACATTGCAAAGTTAGCCTAGAATATCCGCCCCGGGAATGATTTCGACACATGTGGTGTTGAAGGTGATGGAGGGTTCGATATGAAACGCGTTTTAGCAATTGCCGCGGCTGCCGCCCTGGCGCTCGCCGCCGGCGTGTCCGCGCAGGAAACCAAGAAGCCTGCCGGCGAACATACGATGACCGGCTGCCTGCAGAAGGGCGCCACGGCCACGACCGGCACGGTGCAGAACACCGCCGAGAAGGGCCCGAAGACGATCGGCATCGTCGGCTCGAAGGACGATCTGTCGAAGCACGCCGGCCACAAGATCGACATCGTCGGCGTGAACGTGCCGGCCGCCGAGGCCGAAGCAATGAAGCCGACGCCGCCGAAGGCCGATCACTACATGCGGCTGAGCGCGATCAAGATGGTTTCGGCAACCTGCCCGTAATCAGCAATCAGCAATCAGCAATCAGCAATCAGAAGGGCCGGCAAAGAACGCCGGCCCTTTTTTGCCTTTAGCCTTTTTGCCTTTAACGCCGCTTCACTCTTTGCGGTCGCCGCGGTCGCCCTGACCGCTCTCCGACTCGTTCTCCGCATCACGCTTCCGGTCCGCCGATAACGAGCGGCCGACGTCGTCGGATTCCTTGAACTTGCCTTCTTCATCACGGCGAACGAAGCGCTTGTCGTTGCCCGTATCGATGAGTTCACGTTTGTTGTCCGGCATCGGTGCCTCCGCCGTCGTGATTGCAACGCGAATGCCACGCGCAGCTACCGCGGCCGCTCTGCGCTTATCTTCCGATGCGAATGCCGACAGTGCCGTTGAGGCGAACGTGCGGCTCCCAGCCCATTCGCGCGTCGAGGCCAACGGTCACGCGATCGTTGACGATTGCGCGCACGCCGCCGCCGGCGGTGAATGCGCCCTCGGAAGAGGTGAACGCATCATCGAAAAATGTTTCGTGGGTCCGAAACATGCCGCCGCCGATAACGAGGAACGGAATCACCGGGCGACTGGCGCGCTCGCGGATGATGTCGAACGACAGGTTGCCGGTGACGACGAGATGACTGTGATTGGGTCCGGCGAGATACACAACCTCCGGACCCGCGCTGATCCGCGGCGACAGGTACCATCGCGCGGCCGCGCCGAATAACGTCTCGCTGACGATGCCGTCGTCGGCAAAGCCGACCCAGCCGGCCTCTATTTCCACGATCGGCGCGGGCCGATCCTGCGCCACCGCACGAGCCACTACCGGCGGCGAGAAGAGCAGCACGGCGGCGACAAGGATTCGCATCATGGCATCGCGCGGTAGTCGAACCACTCGACCACGTGATCGATTCGCGCCCGGCGGAAGATGGCGCGGACATCGCCGCGCAGCGTCAGGCGCGTCGGCATCCACACGCCCGTTTCGATTTCGTGACGCTCGACCACGGTTTCCATGCCTTCGTAAATCTTGCCGATGAATCCACCGCCGAAGCCGACGTTCTCGATCGCGGTCGCGCGCACGTCGGTGACTTCGCGCGAGGCTTCATCCACCCACACGTGGCCGCGAAACGACTTGATGAGACGGCCTTCGCGCGTGACCGGACGAGCATCACGATTGGCCGCGAATGCGATCACGATTTGCGGCTTGCCGTCCTTGAATTCACGTCGTGCGATGTCGAACTGCAGGGCGCCGACGACATCGTCGACGATCATTTGCGCGCGCTTGCGCGCGAGCAGGTCTTCGCCACGACGCCGTTCGCGCGCTGCCGGCGATTCATCGTCGCCGCTCGCGGCGATGCGTCTCGCTCGGGCGGCGTAGTCGGCGTCCTGGCGATCGAGCTCCACTTTCGACACCGCAACGCCGTCGCGCTCGATCAAGCGGCGGTAGGTGAGCTTGGCGTTGGGCGCCGGCCGCACGTCGTAGACGAGAGTAACGCCGCTGCCCATCCTGCCGAAAGGATTGAGCCGCAGTTCGGTGCGCCGTTCCTTGTATGCGTAGCGATGCGCGACCTCCTGCGATCGGCTGATCGCTTCGCGCACTTCACGAAGAAAGGCGTCGCGCTGAGGCAGATCCGCGGCCTGTCCGGCCGCGGTGCGCGTCAGCGCCGGCGTGAACATGACGGGCATGCAGCACGCCAGCGCGACGACAAGCGCTCTTACCACGTGATCACGATCTGACCGTTGCCGGTCCGCACTCCCGCTGCGTGCGTGACGTTGCTCGCGCCCGCGAGCGCGAACGACGATCCGCCGCCACCGCCGCCGCCGGTGCCGGCGCCTGCGTTGGCGCCTTCACCACCGCCGCCGCCGAAAAGTCCGCCGCCACCGCCGCCGCCAGTCGCACTCGCATTGGCGCCGCCAGCACCGCCGACACCCGAAACGCCTGCTGCGCCGTCAGCACCGAGCGATCCGGTTCCGCCTGCACCGCCGGCTGCCTGCGTGCCGCCGCCGCCGCCATCACCGTCATCAGCCGCGGCGCCCGCGGTGCCTGCGGTGCCGTTCGATCCGTTCAGTCCGCCACCTGCGCCGCCGGTACCTCCGGTCCCGACCGGACCGCTGCCGCCGCCACCAGCCGCGACGACCACGCGATTTGCGAGCGCCACGCCGCCTTGACGAACATCCGACGCGCCGCCGCCACCACCGCCTTGAACCGCTCCGGCGCCCGCGGCGCCGCCACCGTTGAATCCACCGGCGCCGCCGCCGGCGCCTGCTGCTCCGGCGCCGCCAACATTGACCTGCAACACTTCGCCGGGCGTGACCGTGATCCTCGCGGTCACCGAGCCCCCAAGTCCACCCGCGGGTCCGGCACCGGCGCCCGCGCCGCCTTGCGCCCCGTAAGCGGTGATGTTCACCTGCGTGACTCCCGCAGGCACGGTGAATGTTTGCGCGGCGCCGGTGAAATTGAACGTCAGGCTGCCGCCGTCGAAGACGACGAGCGCGTACATCCACTCGCGGCCGCCGGGGCCGATCGCCATGAACTGATATTCGGTCGTCGACGTCGGCGACACGTTGACGCTGCCGTCGGCGCAGGTCACGTCGCCGACGCCGTTGTTGATGCTGCAGCTGGTCGCATTGGTGACGCCGCTCCACCGCAGCGTTGACGTGCCGCCGTTGCCGATCGTGCCCGGCGTCGCGGTGAAGCTGCCGATGGTCGGAAGCGTCGTGATGCCGACGGCAAACGTCTGCGCGTTGCTCGTGCCGCCGGCGGTCGTGACCGTGACGCTCCGCGATCCCTGGGCGGCGTTCGAATCGATCACGAACGCCACGACCATCGAGCGGCCGCTCGCGGTGACTTGCGGGCCGCTCACGATCTGCGTCGTGACGCCGCTGCCGCTGACGTTGACCGTCGTGCCGCCGGGAACGAAGTTCGATCCGGTCAAGGTGACGTTGACGGTCGTGCCCGGCGCGCCCGATGCCGGAGCGATCGACGCCAGCACCGGGGCGGGCGGGATGAGCGTAAAGACATGCGAAGCCGATCCGGTCGGCGTCGTCACCGTGATGAAGCGCTCGCCGATGTCGGCGTTGGCATCCACGGTGAAGCGCGCGGTCAGCGTGCCGCTGTCCTGCACGCTCACGTCGCTGATGGTCACGCCCGAACCCGACACCGACACCGTGGTGTTGGTGCCGAATGCGGAGCCGCTCAGCGTGAACACCCCGGACGTGCCGGTGACGGCGGCACTCGGTCCAATTCCAAACAGGCCCGGCGCGGGAACGGTCACGGTAAACGTCCCCGTGAACGTGCGGCCCGAGGGCGTCTTCACCGTCAGCGTGCGCGCACCGAGCGCCGCATCCGCCGCGATGCTGATCGTCGCGTTGGCCGACGTCGAACTGAGCGCGGTGATCCTGGACACCGCAATGCCCGGGCCGCTGACGCTGCCTTCGAGGAAGCTGCCGACAACGAAGTCGGTTCCGGTGATGGTGATCGGAACTGCGCTGCCTTGCCCGCCGGTGTTCGGCGAGATGGTCAATTGCGCGTCATTGGATGGGGAAGTGGGCGAGTCCTTGCTGCATGCCGCCGCGGTAACGGCCAGCGCCGCGACTATCAGGACGAGCGTAGAGCGTTTTGCCATGAGTCCGTTTATCAAGACCGCACGTTTTTCACAAGACCCGAGGCATCCTGTATACTGACGAGCGTGACGACGCTCCGAAAGCGGATGCCTAAGCGGGCCAAGACTGGCGCGGAGGGCATTCGTTTGTAAGGACTCGTTTTCGGAGTTCAACGATCGACAGCCACCCGCCGCGGACCATGCCGTGAGCGGGTTTTTTGTTTCAGGCCATCAGGCCATCAGGAAGTGAGAATGGACGCGATTGAAGTTGGCGTGTTGGGTGCGACCGGAGTCGTGGGACAGCAGTTCGTGTCGCGGCTCGCGCGGCATCCGTGGTTTCGGTGCACGTGGCTCGCGGCGAGCGAGCGGTCGGAAGGGAAGGCGTACAAGACGGTCGCGCCCTGGAAATTGACCACGCCGATTCCCGGCGGCTCGGCGGAACGCATTGTCGAAGCGTGCGTCCCCGGCAAGGGGCCGAAGGTGGTGTTCTCGGGCCTCGATGCATCGGTCGCCGGAGACATCGAAGGCGCGTTTGCCAAGGCCGGCCACATCGTCGTGAGCAACGCGCGCAACTTCCGCATGGACCCGCTCGTGCCGCTGTTGATTCCTGAGGTCAACGCGGATCATCTCAAGCTGATCGCCGAGCAGCGCCGCTCGAAAGGCTGGACCGGCGCGATCGTCACCAACCCGAACTGCTCGACGATCGTGCTGGCGATGGCGCTCGCGCCGCTGCGCCCGTTCAACATCAAGGGTGTGATCGTGTCGACCATGCAGGCGGTGTCGGGCGCGGGATATCCGGGCGTGCCGTCGCTCGACATCCTCGGCAACGTGGTGCCGTTCATCAGCGGCGAAGAAGAGAAGATGCAGAGCGAGACGCTCAAGATCCTCGGCGCGGACGGCGGGCGCGCGCCGTATGGCGCGGTGGTCAGCGCCCACACCAATCGCGTGCCGGTGATCGACGGCCACACCATGACGGTGTCCGTGGCGTTCGAACAGAAGCCGTCGATCGACGCGATCAAGGACGCGATGCGCAAGTTCGCCGGCAAGCCGCAGGAGCTGTGGCTGCCGAGCGCGCCGCAGCCGCCGATCGTCGTCAGCGACGAGCCGAACCGCCCGCAGCCGCGACTGGATGCGGACCTCGGCGGCGGCATGGCGATCATGGTCGGCCGCGTGCGCGAGTGCCCGGTGATGCATGCGAAGTTCGTCGCGCTCGGTCACAATACGGTCAGAGGCGCCGCGGGCGCGGCGATTCTCAACGCTGAGCTGATGCACGCGGAGGGAATGCTGCAATAGTTGGAAGTTGAAAGTTGTCAGTTTCCAGTTGAGTTGAAAGTTGGCAGTTGCAGTTTTAGTTTCAGTTTCAGTTTGAGTTCACGATGAAAGTAATGAAGTTCGGCGGCACCTCCGTAGCGGATCAGCCCGCGATTGAACGCCTGATCGCGTTGGTGCGGGCGGAGCGGCAGGCGGAAGCGCAGACCGAGGGCGGCGATGCGCGCGGTCCGGTCGTGGTCGTCTCGGCGCTGTCAGGCGTCACCGATCGATTGCTCGGTGTCGCGGCGCTGGCGGGCTCGGGCGATGTCGAAGGCGCCCGCACCAGCCTCCAGGATCTGCGCGCGCGGCACATCAAGGTTTCCGAAGTCATCAAGGAGCCGTCGCTGCGCCAGCCGGTGGTCGACTCGCTCAATCGCGAGTTCGACGAGCTCGAGCGCGTCGTGACGGCGCTTGCGGTATTGCAGGAAGTGTCGCCGCGCTGGCTCGATGCCCTGGCCGCGACCGGCGAGATTTTGAGCAGCCAGATCGTGGCCGCGGCGCTCACTTCGCACAAGCTGCTCGCCACGTTCGTGGACGCGCGCAAGGCCGTGGTGACCGACGGCGAGCACACCGCCGCCGCGCCGATGTTCGAGGAAACCACTGCCGCATTGATGACCCACGCGGACCCGCCGCTGGCCGCCGGGCGCATTCCCGTGATGGGCGGATTCGTCGGCGCCACGACCACCGGCGTGACGACCACGCTCGGGCGCGGCGGCTCGGATTATTCCGCGGCCATCGTCGGCGCCTGCCTCGGCGCCGCGGAGATTCAAATCTGGACCGACGTCGACGGCATGCTGACCGCCGATCCACGCATCGTCAGGAATCCGCAGGTCGTGCCGCACCTGTCGTTCGCGGAAGCGTCGGAGCTTGCGTACTTCGGCGCCAAGGTGCTGCACCCGGCGACGATCGCGCCGGCCGTCTCCCGCAACATTCCCGTTCGCATCCTCAACTCGCATCGTCCCACTGCAAAAGGCACGTTGATCACCGGCGAGCGGCCGAAGATGGATCGCCCGCTCACCGCGGTGGCATCCAAGAAAGGCGTCACGGTCGTCGACATCACGTCGACGCGCATGCTGATGGCGCACGGTTTTCTGAGGCGCCTGTTCGAGGTGTTCGAGCGGCACAAGACACCGGTCGACGTCGTCACCACGTCGGAAGTCACGGTGTCGGTGACCATCGACGATGCGCGGCGGCTGCCGGCGATCATCGAAGGGTTGTCGAGTTTCGCGCACGCCGAGCGCGAAGATCAGATGGCGATCGTGTGCGTGGTCGGCGACGGGCTGCGCGACGATCCGCAACTCGCGGCCCAGGTGCTCGCATCGATCGGCGATGTGCCGCTGCGGATGTTGTCGCAGGCGGCGTCGCGGCGGAACATCACCTTCGTCATTCGCGAAGCCGATCTGCCGGCGGCGCTCGGCCGCATGCACGAAAAGTTCTTTTCCGCGGTTACCGCGTGATGAAAGTCCTGCTGCTCGGCCATGGCCGGATGGGGAAGCTGGTCGAATCGCTGGCGCCGGAATACAACGCCACCATTGTCGGGATCGTCGACGAGCACTCGGGTGACATCACCGATGCCGACGTGGCGATCGATTTCACGCTCGCCGAGGCGGTGCCGAAGAATCTTCCGCGCCTCGCCGACCGCAAGATCAACGTCGTGATCGGCACCACCGGGTGGCAGGCGCAGGAGGCGGCGATGCGCGCGATCGCCCAGAAGGCGGGCATCGGCGTGCTGGCGGCGTCGAACTTTTCGCTCGGCGTCAACATCTTCCAGCTTGCTGTCGAAGAGGCGGCGCGGCACTTTGCCAAGCATCCGGAATTCTCGGCGTGGCTGCACGAATCGCATCACGCGATGAAGAAAGACGCGCCGTCGGGGACCGCGGTGACGATCCTCAACGGCATGTCGCGCGTCGGCTATTCGCGGCCGATCGATGTGTCGTCGACGCGGGTCGGATCGATACCGGGCACGCATACGATCGGCTTCGACGGGCCGTCGGAAACGATCGAGCTCACCCACACGGTGCGCGACCGCGCGGTCTTCGCGCGCGGCGCGTTGTCGGCCGCGCAATGGCTGGTCGGCAAAAAGGGCTGGTTTTCCATTCGCGACCTCCTAAGGGCTTAGTCATGAGAACGCAATTCACTGGTGTCGGCACTGCACTGATTACTCCGTTTACGAAGTCGGGCGCGCTCGATGAAGCGGCCATTAAGCGCCTGGCGAAACGCCAGATCGACAACGGCATTCACTTCCTCGTGCCGTGCGGCACGACCGGCGAGACGCCGACGCTGAGCAGCGCCGAGCGCCGCCGCGTCGTCGAGCTCGTGCTCGAAGCCGCCAGCGGCAAGGTGCCGGTGATGGCCGGCGCCGGCGGCTACGACACGCAGGAAGTGGTGCACGTCGCGAAAGAGATGCAAAGCATCGGCGTGCAGGGCCTGCTGTCGGTGACGCCGTACTACAACAAGCCGACACCCGAAGGGCTCTACGCGCATTTCTCGAAGATCGCGGAAGCGACGTCGGTGCCGATTGTGCTCTACAACGTGCCCGGCCGTACCGGCTGCAACATCGATGCGGCGACGTGCGCCAAGCTCGCCACCATTCCGCGAGTGATCGGCGTCAAGGAAGCGTCGGGCAACATCACGCAGATGGTCGAGATCTGCCGCGCCGTGCCGCAGGACTTCCTGGTGCTGTCGGGCGACGACGCGTTGACGCTGCCGCTGATGGCGATCGGCGGCCGCGGCTTGATCTCGGTGGCGTCGAACGCGATCCCGGCGGAGATGTCGCAGATGATCGAGGCCGCCGAGCGCGGCGACTTCGCGGCCGCCCGCAAGATGCACCATCGCCTGGTGCCGCTGATGCTCGGCAACTTCATCGAGTCGAACCCGGGCCCGGTCAAGTTCGCGATGGCCGCGATGGGACTGTGCGAAGAGGTCTACCGGCTGCCGATGGTCTCGCCGCGACCCGCGTCGCAGGAAAAGATCCGCGCGTTCCTGAAGGAGCTTGGGATTGAATCATCTGCGGTCCACCATTGAGGCGTTGGCCGCCGCAGGCGGCAATGCCGATCGCGCGAAGGCGCGTGCGGCGTTCGATGAACTGAAGTCAGCGCTCGAAAAAGGCACGGTGCGATCCGCCGAGCCCGACGCGTCATCGCCCACGGGCTGGCGCGTCAACACGTGGGTCAAGCAGGGCATCCTGCTCGGCTTCCGCTTCGGCGACATCGTCGATCAATCGGCCGGACTGCCGTTCTACGACAAGGACACGCAAACGGTGCAGCGGTTCGCTCCCGAATCGAACATCCGCATCGTGCCGGGTGGATCGGCGGTGCGCGGCGGCGCGCACCTGGCGCGCGGCGTGATTTGCGTGCCGCCGATGTACGTCAACATCGGCG
Organism: Vicinamibacterales bacterium; assembly: GCA_036374815.1. GTDB lineage: Bacteria > Acidobacteriota > Vicinamibacteria > Vicinamibacterales > UBA2999 > 12-FULL-67-14b. The sequence continues at coordinate 16,202 of DASUSZ010000301.1, forward strand.
CCTATCTCGGCGAAGGATCGCTCGTCGATTCGCACGCGCTGGTCGGATCGTGCGCGCAGATCGGCGCGCGCGTCCACATCAGCGCGGCGGCGCAAATCGGCGGCGTGCTGGAGCCGGTCGGCGCGCTGCCGGTGATCGTCGAAGACGACGTGCTGGTCGGGGGCAACACCGGCATTTACGAGGGTGCGGTAATCAAGCAGCGCGCGGTGATCGCGGCCGGCACGGTGCTCACCGGGTCGACGCCCGTTTACGATCTCGTGAACGGGACGATCATCAAGCCCGCGGCCGGACAACCGCTGGTGATTCCGCCAGGCGCGGTGGTGGTGCCCGGCGCGCGCGCGGTGACGGTCGGCGCGGGAAAAGAGTGGGGGCTGTCGCTGTCGACGCCGGTGATCGTGAAGTACCGCGACGACAAGACCGACGCGCGAACGGAGCTCGAGAAGTGGATCCGGTGAGTCAGCAACCAGGAACCAGCAATCAGCAATCAGGGCAGCTGGGCGTGGACGTTGTCGCCTTGACCCGCCAGTTGATTGACATCGAGTCCACTACTGGGAATGAAGGAGCGGTTGCGAAATTCCTCTCGGATTATCTCCGCGCGCGCGGCTACTCAGTCCTCGAGCAACCCCTCGAGAGCCTTTCCGGCTCCGGGTTCGCGGCTCCCGGTTCCCGGTTCAACGTTATCGCCGCGGTGGGCGAGCCCGACGTCGTCTTCTCCACTCACTTTGATTGCGTGCCGCCTTTCTTTCCCAGCCGGATCGAAGACGGCAAGCTCTATGGCCGCGGGTCGTGTGATGCCAAGGGCATTCTCGCGGCGCAGATTGCCGCCGCCGAGCGGCTGCGCGCAACAGGTGAGACGCGCGTCGGGCTGGTGTTCGTCGGCGGCGAGGAACGCGGCAGCGACGGCGCCAAGGCGGCAAACCGCATCGCATCGAAGACGCGATTCCTGATCAACGGCGAGCCGACCGATCTTCGTCTCGGCGCGGCCACGCGCGGATGCTATCGCGTGCGGCTCACGGCCAAAGGCAAGGCGGCACACTCGGGATATCCGGAGCTGGGTGAGTCCGCGATCGAGAAAATGCTCGATTGCCTGATCGCGCTCCGCAGCGCCGACTGGCCCGCGGATCCGCTGCTCGGCAAGACGCACTACACGATCGGTCTGATCAATGGCGGCGTCGCGCCGAACGTGATTCCTCCGAACGCGGAAGCGGAAGTGTTCTTTCGGACGATCGGCGAGCCCGCGCCGGTGCGAAAGCTGCTCCACGAGATACTCGCGGGCCGCGTCGAAGTGACCGAGATCCTGGAATTGCCCGCGGTGCGGATGCACACCGTGCCTGGATTTGACACGGCGGTGTTTTCCTATTTCAGCGACATCCCGTTCCTGACCAACTGGGGCACGCCGCTGCTGCTCGGACCGGGATCGATTCACGTCGCTCACACCGATCGCGAGCACATCGCGATCGACGAGCTCACTCGCGCCGTCGATGTTTACGAGAAGTTGGCGGCGACCTTGTTGTCTTCCTCGTAGCTTCTGTCGCTCAGGACGATCCGCTCGAGGGCGTCGATCAAACGCCCTTCGAAGTCGCGGTCGTACTGCTCGCGCAGCACCTCGAGCGCCACGCTCGCCGGACGGGCGGGACGATACGGGCGGCTGCTGGTGATCGCGTCGAACGCATCGGCCACCGCGACGATGCGGCCGGCGACCGGGATCGCGTTGCCCTGGAGCGCGCGCGGATAGCCGGTGCCGTCCCAGCGCTCGTGATGCGACATCGCCACCGTCTCGGCGAGCTGCAGCAGCGGCACCTGGCTGCCGCCGAGGATACGTGCGCCGATCGAGGTATGAGTGCGCATCACACGCACCTCACCCTCGGTCAGCGCGCCCGGTTTGCGCAGCAGCGCATCCGGGATTCCGATCTTGCCAATATCGTGGAGCGCCGCGGCGCGCCGCAGCAGCCCCGCGTCCTCGCTGGTCCAGCCAATCGCTTCCGCGAGGCGTGACGACAGCAACCCGACGCGTTGATTGTGATCGCTGGTTTCCTCGTCGCGATATTCCGCCGCCAGCGCCAGCCGCTCGATCATCTCGATGCGCGTCGACTCGAGCTCCTTCTTGCGGCCGATCGCCGATTCGAGCAGCGTGCGATTCTGCTTGCGCAGATCCTGGAACAACATCCGGCTCTCGAGCAGGTTGCGCACGCGCAACAGCACCTCGATCATGTCGAACGGCTTGGTGACGAAGTCCTTCGCGCCGCGCGTCAGCGCCTGCTGCCGCGCATCGCGGGACGAATCGCCGGTGACGACGAGCACGGGCAGCCGCTCCTGGTTGATCAGCGGCGTCAGCGTGTCGAGCACGCCAAAGCCGTTGACCTCGGGCATGTGCAAATCGGTAATGACCAGATCGGGCGGCGACGTAATCAGCAGCGGCGGCAGCTCGCGCGGATCCGTCAAGCCGGTGACCGTATGAAATCCGCCGCGAGCGAGCATGCGCATCAGCATGCGCACGTTCGCTTCGTCATCGTCGACGACGATGATGTGCGCGGCGAGGCTGAGCAGTGCGAGACGGTCAGGCTCGCCGAAAAGCTCGGTCTGGCCGCGATCGGCCGGCGGAAAGTTAATCATGGGACTTGAGGCCTGGGACCTGGGGTTTGGTGGAGCAATATGAATGCCCGTACGGGCAATTGACCAAGTCCTGATGGCTGAGTGACATGGCGCGATTCGGCCCGATGTGCGCGGTGCGATTTTCGTGGGCGCACACGTGTGCGCACACTCCGGAGCCCGCAGGCCCGTAGCCCGCAAGACCGCAGGCCCGCTGAGTGCACTTCTGTGTCACACTAAGAGTTCGGCCCGGAACCTCGGCAATCTCAGGGCGGCGAATCGCGTCAGGGCCGGAAGGCAGCAGCGCTAAGTCGTTTCCGTGATGTGTTGAGGACCTCCGGGCCGAGTTCGTCGAAGCTCCTAACTTGAAACCTTAAACTTTCCTTGGGCTACCAGGTACTCGCCCGCAAGTGGCGCCCGCAGAAATTCGAAGACGTCATCGGCCAGCAAGCCGTCACGCGTACGCTCAAGAACGCGCTGAAGAGCAAGCGCATCGCGCAGGCCTTCGTGTTCTCCGGTCCGCGCGGCTGCGGCAAGACGACGACGGCGCGCATCCTGGCGCGCGCGCTGAGCTGCGCCAAGGGACCGACCCCGGACCCGTGCGGCGTCTGCGATGCCTGCATCGAGATCGCCGAGGGCCGCGACATCGACGTCCTCGAGATCGACGCCGCCACGCACACCGGCGTCGATAACGTCCGCGAGGTCGTGATCGAAGGCCTGGCCATCGCGCCGGTCCGCAACAAATACAAGGTCTTCATCATCGACGAAGTCCACATGCTGTCGGCGTCGTCGTTCAACGCCCTGCTCAAGTCGATCGAGGAGCCGCCGCCGCACGTCATTTTCATGATGGCGACGACCGAGCAGCACAAGATCCCCGACACCGTGCTGTCGCGCTCGCAGGTCTACGAGTTCCGGACGATCTCGACGAAGACGGTGACCGAGCGTCTGCGGTTCATCGCCGAGGCCGAACAGATCAGG
>DASUSZ010000302.1:0-3535 GCA_036374815.1 Vicinamibacterales bacterium
CTCGAGGGCATCATTGGCCGGCTCTGACGCGCTCGTCGACGCCGCCCGCCGAGCACGCGCCAATGCCGTGTCGGACTTTTCGGGTTTCAAAGTCGGCGCCGCGGTCGAGACCGATACCGGCGAGATCGTCACCGGCTGCAACATCGAGAACGCCACCTACGGCCTGACCGTCTGCGCGGAGCGGGTGGCGATATTCAAGGCGCTGTCGGAAGGCAAGCGATCGTTCACACGCATCGCCGTCGTCGCCGACACGCAACAGCCGACCCCGCCCTGCGGCGCCTGCCGGCAAATCATCTGGGAGTTCTGCGGCGACGCGGAAGTGATCCTCGCCAACCTCACCGACATCAAGACGACGCTGAGGATGAAGGACCTGCTCCCGCTGCCGTTCGACAAGCGCCTTCTCTGAAGGCGACGCGAGTCCGCGGCTCGATAGGAGTTCAACTCCGGACGGAAATCACCTCCCGACCAGCAGTCAGCTCCCGACGCGATATCATCGATAGAGATGCTCCCGACAATTGCATGGCAGGGTGACGACATTGTCATGGTCGATCAGCGCAAGCTGCCGGCCGATGAAATCTACGTGACCTGCAAGAACGTCAACGACGTGGCCAAGGCGATCAAGAACATGGTGATTCGCGGCGCGCCGGCAATCGGCGTCTGCGCCGCAATGGGTCTGGCGCTCGGCGCGGCGCGCAGCAAGGCCACCGGCACCAAGCAATTCACCACCGAGTTCCAGAAGAACTGCGAGCTGCTGGGCGCAACGCGCCCCACCGCGGTCAACCTGTTCTGGGCCATCGAGCGCATGAAGCGCACGTTCTCGGAAGGCGCCCTGGCCGGCGAGTCGGTCGACGACCTCAAGGCCCGATTGCGGCAGGAAGCCGATCGCATTCATGACGAAGACGTGGCCAGTTGCCGCGCGATTGGCGCACACGGCGCCGCGCTGGTGCCGGCCGAGGCCCGCATCCTGACCCACTGCAACGCCGGCGCGCTGGCGACGGCGGGCTACGGCACCGCGCTCGGCGTCATTCGCGGTGCCATCGAGGCCGGCCGCAAGGTGCGCGTGCTTGCCGACGAGACGCGGCCATTCTTCCAGGGCGCCCGGCTGACCGCATGGGAGCTGATCAAAGACGGCATCGACACCACCGTGATTACCGACAACATGGCGGGCGCGATCATGAAGGCGGGCGACATCGACCTCGTCGTGGTCGGCGCGGATCGCATCGCCGCCAACGGTGATTTCGCCAACAAGATTGGCACTTACTCGGTGGCGGTGCTCGCGAAGGAACACGGCATCCCGTTTTACGTGGCCGCGCCGTGGTCAACGATCGACCTGTCGACGAAGAACGGCGACGCGATCCCGATCGAGGAACGCGCGCACCGCGAGGTCACCCACGTTGGCGCAACGCAGCTGGCGCCGGACGGCGCGCAGATCCGCAACCCGTCGTTCGACGTGACGCCGAGCAAGTACGTCACGGCGATCATCACGGAGCGCGGTGTCTACCGCGCGCCGTTCACCGAAAGCCTGGCCAATGCTGGTCCTGGGAATTGAGACGTCCTGCGACGAAACCGCCGCAGCGCTCGTTGAAGAGGTCCTCAGCTCGTCGAAGGACCGTTGGCGTATGCGATCGAACGTCGTCGCGTCGCAGGTCGACATCCATCGCGAGTGGGGCGGCGTCGTCCCCGAGCTGGCATCGCGTCAGCACGTCCGCGACATCTGCGGCGTCGTGGAGCGCGCGCTGGCGGATGGCGGCGCCGGCTGGTCCGACGTCGACGCGCTCGCGGTGACGCAAGGGCCGGGCCTCGTCGGCTCGCTGCTGGTGGGCGTATCGTTCGCGAAAGCGGCGGCATGGGCGCTCAACAAGCCGCTCGTCGCGGTCAACCATCTGGCCGGCCACATTGAATCGATCTGGCTCGATCACGGTTCAATCCCGCTCCCCGCGATCGTGCTGGTCGTCTCCGGCGGCCACACCAGCTTGTATCTCGTCGAAGAGCCCGGCAGGTATCAGCTGCTTGGCCGTACGCGTGACGATGCGGCGGGGGAAGCGTACGACAAGGTCGCCAAGCTCCTGTCGCTCGGCTACCCGGGCGGGCCGATCATCGATCGGCTGGCGAAGGACGGGAATGAAACCGCGATCCGATGGCCGGGGACCCGCCTCACCAATCCGGATCGCAACGCGCCGGAGCGCGATGGCCGTTTCGATTTCAGCTTCAGCGGTTTGAAGACGGCGGTATTGCGTCATGTGCGCCAGCGGCAGGCGGATCTCGGCGTCGAGCAGCTGCCGCCGCAGGAGATCGCCGACCTTGCCGCGAGTTTCCAGCGGCGCGTTGTCGAAACGCTGATCGATCGCGCGTTTGCCGCGGCGCGCTGGCACGGCGCAAAGGCCATCGGAATTGCCGGCGGCGTGTCGGCGAATTCGAGATTGCGCGCCGAAGCGCTCGCCAAGGCCGAGCGCAGTGAGATTCCGGTCTTCATTCCTCGGCTATCGCTTTCGACCGATAACGCCGCGATGATTGCGGCAGCAGGATTGCGTCAGCTGGCGGCTGGACGACTGGCGCCGCCGGATCTCAACGCGGCTGCTTCTCTGGCTCTTTAATCCCGGGACTTTTATGAAGTCATACACTGAGTACCTGACCTTCAACATTCCTGCCAGGGTCGGGTTTGAAAACATTACGCCCAAGGTCGAGGCAGCGGTGCGAAAGAGCGGCGTCAAAGAGGGCATGGTCCTCGTCAACGCGATGCACATCACCGCGTCGGTGTTCATCAACGATGACGAGAGCGGCCTGCACAAGGACTACGCGAAGTGGCTGGAGCTGCTCGCGCCGTTCGACGCGTCGCCGGAACGCTACGCGCACAACCGCACCGGCGAAGACAACGCCGACGCGCACATGAAGCGGCAGATCATGGGGCGCGAAGTGGTGGTGGCGATCACGAAAGGGCAGCTGGACTTCGGTCCGTGGGAGCAGATTTTCTACGGCGAGTTCGACGGCAAGCGGAACAAGCGCGTCCTGATCAAAGTCATCGGGGAATAATTGGCCCGCGAATATCCCGATCATCCGGTCGTGGGGGTCGGCGCCGTGATCGTGCGCGACGGGAAAGCGCTGATCGTCAAGCGCGCGCACGAGCCGCGGAAGGGTGAGTGGTCGCTGCCCGGAGGACTGCTGGAGCTCGGCGAATCGCTGCAGGATGCCGTGCGCCGCGAGATCAAGGAAGAAACCAGCCTCGACGTGGAAGTCGGTCCCGTGATCGAAACATTCGATCGCGTCCACCGGGACGATGCGGGCAGGATCAGGTATCACTTCGTGATCATCGACTTCGTTTGCTGGCCGGGCGGTGGTGAAGCGGTGCCAGGATCCGACGCCGACGCCGTCGCGTGGGTCACGGCATCCGAGATCGATGACTACCGCGTCAACCGCCACGCGAAGGACGTGATCCTGAGCGGTCTTAGGCTCGTAAGGTCTTAGGGTCTTGTATCATTCACCCATGACGTTATCGAGAGAGGCCGCCTGGAATCTGCTCACGGAGTGGACCCAGAGC
>DASUSZ010000303.1:0-5200 GCA_036374815.1 Vicinamibacterales bacterium
TGCAGCGGCTCGCCGGGCAGCTCGGCGCGGAACTGCGCGATCCGCGGCCGCTCGTGCACTTCCAATCCCAGGCCATGGCCCGTGCCGTGGCCGAACGCGTCACCCAGCCCCGACGCGGTCATCGACGCGCGCGTCGCGCGATCGATGTCGGTCGCCGGCGCCCCCTGCCGCACCGCCGCGAAGCCCGCGTCCTGCCCCGCCGCGATGTCTTCCAGCAGCTTGCGCTGCCTGGCGTTTGCCGGCCCCACCGTGATCGTCCGCGTCAGGTCCACGGCGTAACCGCGAAACATGCCGCCGAAGTCCAGGACGACCAAATCGCCGTCCGTCAAAACCCGATCGCCCGCGCGGTAATGGGGCACGGCCGAGTTCGGGCCGGAGGCGACGATGGTATCAAAGGCAGGCTTGTCGAAGCCGACCCGCCGCAGTTCCGCCTCGATGATTGCCGCCACTTCCCGTTCCCGCGTGCCGGCCTTCGCCGCCGCTAAGGCTTTTGGGATTATACACTTAGCGGCTTCCGAAAGTCTCGCGCCCGCCTCCACGAACACCGAGAGCTCCCATTCGTCTTTCAGGATTCGCAGCTGTTCGACCAGTCCTTCGACGCCCTCGAGCTCGCATCCCGGCGCCAATTTCGTCACGCGCGTTTGCAGATCACGAAACCGTTTGACCGTTAAGTGCGCGGCTTCGAACCCGGCGCGGCCATGCCCAATACTGCACAGCGCTTCGGCGAGCGCCTGATCGAAGGGAATCGTCGCCGGCGTGATGACCAATTCCACGTCCGGCATGTCGGCGAGCAAGCCGCGCGCGATGCCAAGGTAACGGCCATCGGTAATCAACGTGAAGCGATCGCGCGTGATGACTGCCGCCGCGGCCGATGCGAAGAGGCCGCTCAAATACGCGACGTTCGATAGCGATGTCACCAGCAGCGCGTCGAGACCGGCGTTGAGGATCGCTTCGCGAAGCCTCGCATGCCGCGCGAGGCGCAGAGGTGCGGGCGCGACGTGCATCACGCCGAGGCCTGGCGATTGCGATCGCTGGCGATCGCGACGAGCCAGTCTTCGAGCTCGCCGAGCACGCGTTGGGCGCGCTGGCGTTCGTCGCTGTTGACCGGTTGCTCGTAGGGCCGCTGGTCCTCGTTCTGCCGCAACTGCCGCTCGAGCATCGCGAGCGGATCGTTGTCGTCGGCGGGCAGCTCGACGCCGGCCAGCGGATCGACCACGGGCGCCGCGGGAATGATCGGCAACACCCCATCGCCTTGCGGCTCGCCGGGTTTCGGCTGGGTGCGGCCGCCAAGCTGCGCCAGCAGCGTGTCGAAATCGAAAAGGTCCTCGATCGTTGGCGTCGGTTCCAGGGCTGCCGGCGGTGGCGGCGGCGCCACGGCATTCGTGATGCGCTCGACCGCGCTTTCGAGCTCCGGATCGTAATGCGCCAGCTGCAGCGCCTTCTTGTAGAACGCGAGCGCCTCGTTCATCTCGCCACGCTGCTGATGGATCTCCGCCATCGCGCGGTTCGCGGCCAGGTTGTCGGGAGCCTTGGCGAGAACGAGCTGCAGCTCGGTTTGCGCTTCGTCGTAGCGTCCGAGCTCGGTCAGCGCGCGGCCAAGCGTGACGCGCGCGGAGAGGTAATCGGGGTGCGATGGCAGCCCGGCGCGGCAGATCGCGACGGCCTCATCGAAATCGCCGGCACGCCGGCACTCTTCGGCGAGCTGCGCAAAAGCCATCGACGCCGGATCCGCCTGGACCCGGCGTCGAAGTTCGAGCAGTCTTGGGTTGTCGCCGCCCACTCCCCTACTTTACGGGTTAATGGTCAGTGTCTGCGTCACCGTCGACGTCTTGCCGTTCGAGTCCCTCGTCTCGAGAGTCACGGTCGTAACGCCGGCGGCCCCATACGTATGGCTCTGCACCGGGTTGGAGGAGTCCTCCACCGTGCCGTCGCCGTAGCTGAAGCGGTAATTGACGATCGTCGCACCGGTGCTCGGCACGCTGGCGCTCGCGTTGAACACGACCTGCTGCCCGACGCGCGGGCTGCTCGGCGTGATCGAGAGCGCGGCCTGGCCGTTCGAGCCCGCGCCGCCGACCTGCAGGGCAACCGGCGCCAGCTGCATGCGCGTGCCGGAGCTGTCGGTCACGGTCAGGATCACCGAGTAGGTGCCGACACCGAAGAAGCGGTGCGTCGTGGTCACGCCCGAGCCGCGCGTGCCGTCGCCGAAGTCCCATTCATACGCGGTGATGGTGCGGCCCGCCCACTGCACGGCCGACGCGTTGAAGAACACATCGACGTTGGTCGGCGCCGGGGTCGGCGACACGGTGAAGCTGCCCGTCGGCGGCGTCGGCGCCGCGACGGTGACCGAGGTCGTCTTCGACGAGGAAGCGCCGCGCGGATCGGTCACGGTCAGCGTCACCGGGAACGTGCTCGCGGTGCTGAACGCCTTGGTGGTGGTCAATCCGGTTGACGAAGTGCCGTCGCCGAAGTTCCACGAGTAGGTGCACTGCGTCAGGCAGGCGGTGCCGCCGTTGGTGCTCGTCGCCGCATCAAACGCCACCGTCTGTCCGACCTGCGGCGACGCCGGGGTGAAGGTGAAGTTCGCCACCAGGTTCGGATTGATCGGCAGGATGATGCCCTGCGGCAGCAGCTGGATGTCGAGCTGCCGCGAGAATTCGCCGCGGAAGTCGCCGGAGTTGGTCGGCGTCACCACCAGCGTCACCGTCGTCGCGACCTGCGTCGACGCGAGCGTCGGCGCGGGCGGCGCGGTGTAGCGAATCGTGGTCGGGGTGATCGGCGTCTTGGTGCTCAACGTGCCGAAATCGTTCGGCACGCCGTCGACGTAGATCTGCGCGCGCAGCGGGATCGACAGCGACTGGCCGTCGGGCCCGAGCGCCGTGATGCTGATGTCCGTGAAGTCGGCGCCGTTCTGCGTCAACGTATTGCGCTGCGCGACCATGACGATCGAGTTCGCAAACGTTGACGGGCCGGCAAACGCCGGCGCGTCGACATCCTTGACACACCCAGCCGACGCGGCGAGCGCCGCTGCAACACCGAGCAGGGAAACGTAAGTAGTGATTCGCATGATTAGTCCTGAAAAACTCTATTCGTCGCCGAAATCGCCAAACTGCACGTCGATGCGGCCGGTCACCGACACTTCGTTGCCGTTCTGGTCGCGGCCGTAGAACGTCACCTCGGCAATCGAGGAGATGAAGCCGAGGCCACCGGTGCCGGCCAGGTTCATCAGCGGCGGTTCGAGCTTGGCTTGATGCCGCACGATATCGATGCTCACCTGCGCGGTGTTGCCCGGGTTGATGGTGATGCCGAGGCCGCCGTCGAAGCCGAACGGCACATCGATGCCGGGCGTGTTGCGGCCGTCGGCGCGCAGGAACACCACGCGGTAACGGGTCAGCGTGATGCCGTTGATCGGCGTCGCCGTCGCGTTCGGATTCTTCTCGATCGAGCGAATCGTGGCCGTCAGCGAGTCGTTGAAGATGGTCGGCACCTTCGTGGTGACGCCGTTGACCGTCTGATCAACGAGCACCTGCACGTCCGACATCAGGAAGCCGGCGGCCGCGCCGCCGCCGCCAGGAGTCGCCGCCATGTTGTCGATGACCAGCATCATCGGGCTGCGGCCGGTGCGCATCAGGTCGCCGCCGCACGAGGCCGAGATCACGCAGGCGGCCGCCACGGCCAGCCGCCCGAAGTTAGCGAAAACAGTTCGTGTGCTCATATGCCCTACTTCGCGATCCGCGGAGTGATGAAGATCAGGAGTTCGTCGCTGTCATCGAGACGGCGGTCGGTCTTGAACAGCCAGCCGAGCAGCGGCACGCGGTGCAGCAGCGGCGTGCGCGTGAACGCCTCGCTCTCTTCGCGCGTGTAGATGCCGCCGATGACCGTCGTTTCGCCGTCGCCCATCAGCACCGTCGTGACCGCGCGCTGCGTGTCGATCGAGGGCACCGGCTGGCTCGCCGTCGTCTGCGTGTAGTTCGGCGCCGCCTTCTCGACGAAGATGCGCATGATCACGGTGTTGGCCGCGGTGATCTGCGGCGTGACGCGGAGCGTCAGCGCCGCGTCCTTGAAGGTCACCGTCACCGTGTTGTTGGACACGGTCTGAATCGGAATCTGCGAGCCCTGCGTGATTTCGGCTTCGACGTTGTTCTGCGTCGCGACGCGCGGCGTCGCCAGGATGCGGCCCTTGCCGTCGCTCTCGAGCGCGCGCAGGTTGACGTCGAGGTTGAGCGCGCCGTTGATCGAGCCGAGCGCCAGGCCAATCGCCGAGTTCGCGGCAGGGTTGACGCCGCCGGTCGCGGCCGTCAGGCCGGCGCTGCTCGGGAACGCCAGGCCGGTGCTGGTGCCGAACTGCGGATCGATGTTGCCGTTGAAGCCCCACGAGATGCCGAGCTCGCGCGCGCTGTTGCGATTGAGCTGCACGATGCGCGCTTCGATTTCGACCTGCGGCTGCGGACGATCGAGCGTGCGGACCAGGTCCGCCGCGCTCTGGATGCGCTCCGCGAGGTCGCGGATGATCAGCGTGTTGGTGCGGGTGTCGACCTGCACGTCGCCGCGCGCCGACAGCGTGCTGCGCGTGATGACGGGCACGAGGTCGGCCGCCTTGGCGTAGCTCACCGGCACGGTCAGCGTGCGCAGCTCGCCCGCCAGCGCCTGCGCTTCACTCAGCTTGCGGCGCTCTTCGTTTTCCTGCGCCAGCACGTTCAGCGGGACGATGCGAACGATGTTGCCTTCGACCGAGTATCCCAGCTTGTTGGCGCGCAGGATGATGTCGAGCGCCTGATCCCACGGCACGTCGCGCAGCGAGACGTCGACGGTGCCCTGGATGCTCGGGTCGATGATGATGTTCAGGCCGTTGCTGATCTCGGCGAAGGTGCGCAGCACCGCGCGAAGGTCAGCGCCCTGGAAGTCGAGCGTCACGGGGTCGCCGGTGAACTGGCGCTGCCCGGTCGGCTGGTTGCCGAGCTGCTGCAGCGTGGCCGGCGTCTGCGTGGCGGCGGCGATCACGCTGGGCATCGCCACCGGCAGCGGCGCCTGGCTGACAGGCGCGAGCGCAACGGGTGCAACCGGCGCTTCGGGCGCAACGGGCGCGGGCGCCGGTGCGTCGGGCACCGAGGTCTCCACGACCGGAGCCGCAACCACGGGCTCCTCGACCGGCGTCGGCGCTGGCGCGGCCGCCGGCGCTTCGGGCATCACCGCCGCGGTCGCG
>DASUSZ010000304.1:0-13507 GCA_036374815.1 Vicinamibacterales bacterium
CGATCGAGCGTGGTGTAGAACGCGCCGCGCGATGGTTCATGTCCCGATGCGCGCGCGATCTCCTTGCGGATCTCGATCGGATACGCGTTCGCATCGCAGCGAAGAATCGCGAGCAACACGCGTTGTTCGAACTCGCCGAGGAAGGTGCGGCCCATTGTTCACAGAGTAGACGAGTCTACTTTGTGAACCGTTCCCGGAGTAATTCGAACAATTGGTTAACTCGCATCCAAGCCATTGAATTCACCCCTGAAAACCAGCAGCTCATCCCAGCAATTTGAGGTTATTGCGCCTGTTTCCGTCCCATTCCGCGTTGTGACCAGTGGCACAATTGCTGCTCTTCGGGACGTGAACCTCTGTAGTTGGGCCGAACCACAGATGATGGGGGACGGCCATATGCAATGACCTTCGCTGGGACGAGTCCCGGCGCATTGGAGGATGGGAAATGACGTTGAGAACGCTTGTCGCGTCGGCGCTCGTACTTCTACTCGGTACGACGGCGGCGATGGCGCAGCAGCAGACCGGTGAAATCTACGGCAGGGCGGCCGACAACTCGGGCGCCGTTCTGCCAGGCGCGACCGTCACGGTCGCGGGTCCCGCGCTCATCCAGCCGCGCGTGGCCGTCACCTCGGAAACCGGCACCTATCGCATCCCGGAACTTCCGATCGGCACCTATTCGGTCACCTTCGAGCTCGCCGGCTTCAAGACCACGGCAGTTCAGGACATTCGCGTCACCATCGGCTTCCGCGCGCAGGTCAACGCGTCGATGGAGCTGTCGAGCGTGCAGGAAACGGTGACGGTCACCGGCGCCAGCCCGCTCGTCGACACGCGCGAAGTCGGCACCAAGCAGGCGTTCGACCTCGAGACCATGCAGAACATCCCGTCGGCGCGCGACCCGTGGGTCATGCTCGAGCGCACGCCCGGCATCTTCATGGACCGCGCCAACGTCGGCGGCAACCAGTCCGGCCAGCAGTCCGGCTACATCTCGCGCGGCGCGACCAGCACCAACAACAAGTGGTCGATCGACGGCGTCGACATCACCGACATGGCGGCCACCGGCGCGTCGCCGATCTACTACGACTTCGACATGCTCGAGGAAATGCAGGTCACCACGGGCGGCGCGGACGTGTCGCAGCAGACCGGCGGCGTCGGCATCAACCTCGTGACCAAGAGCGGCACCGACATGTTCCGGGGCAACGCCCGCTACCTGCTCACCGATGAGAAGTTCCAGAGCGACAACATCACCGACGAGCTGCGCGTCCAGGGCGCCGGCGCCGGCGCGCCGATCCAGAACATCAAGGACTACGGCTTCGACGTCGGCGGTCCGATCGCCAAGGGCAAGCTGTGGTACTGGGGTTCGTACGGCACGCAGGACGTCAAGGTCGGCGTCGTCGGCTTCTACCTGAACAACCCGACCTGCCGGCCGAACGGCGTCGCCATCGACCCGAAGACGACGGACACCGAGACGCTGCGCAGCTGTCTCGCCACCGACCTGACGACGCTGAACAACTACAACTGGAAGATCACCTACGTGCCGTTCACGAACAACCGGTTCAACTTCCAGAACACCTGGGCGGAAAAGGTCCGCAACGCGCGCGACGCCGGCGACCTGCGCCCGATCGAAACCGCTTACCGGCAGAAGGCCGTCGACAGCTCCTACGGCACCTTCGGCTGGCTGACCGGCCCGTCGCCGTTCTGGAAGGCGGCGGATCAGCACGTCATCAGCGACCGCATGCTGGTCGACGTAATGTGGTCGCACCTCGGCAACAACTTCGCGCTCGACCTGCAGGATCCGTCGCTCTATGACGTGCAGCCGAGCCTGGAAACGACCACGGGCCTGTGGGGCCGTTCGTATAACGCGTCGATCTTCCTCCGCCCGACCAACAGCTTCGATGTGGTCAGCACCTACTTCCTGCCCGCGAAGCTGGGCGGCGATCACTCGTTCAAGTTCGGCTACCGCTGGCGCTCGGCGCACTCGACGAGCATCAACCACCGCGGCGGCTTCGTCGAGGCGCGCTTCACCAACGGCGCGGCCAACGCTGCCGACATCTACCGCGACGGCTACTCCGAGTCGCACCTCGATACGCAGGCGTTCTACGTGCAGGACACGTTCACCCGCAACCGCTTCACGCTGAACCTCGGCTTCCGCGTGGATCGCCAGGATGACGCCGCGTCGCCCGGCCCGGTGCCGGCCAACCCGCACTTCCCGCAGCTGATGCCCGCGGTGGACTTCCCGGGCGTGGACGCGGGCATCGTGTGGACGGACTTCTCGCCGCGCGTCGGCGCGACCTACGACCTCCAGGGCGACGGCAAGACCGTCCTGTCATCGTCGTGGGCCACCTATTACGGCCAGATGTCGCCCGGCCAGATCTCGTCGCAGCTGGCGGCCACCGGCGCGGTGTTCGTCCGCTACCCGTGGACCGACACCAACGGCGACCGGTTCGTGCAGCCGGGCGAAGTGAACACCTCGGTGCCGTTCCTCACCAAGAGCAACGCGTATGACCCGGCCAACCCGACCAATGCGTTCGCTCCGGCGGTGATCGATCCGAACATCAAGAACGATCGCACGCGCGAGTTCATCGTCGGCTTCGATCGCCAGCTCGGTTCGCAGATGGCGTTCGGCGCCAGCTACATCTGGCGCAAGTACGATCAGTTCGCGTGGACCGATCGTCTGAACTGGGATTCGAGCAACTACCGCTCGGTGACCTACACGCCGACCACCTGCCCGGCCGGCGCGCGCTGCGAAACGGTGACCTACTTCGAGCCGTCGACACAGCTGCCGTCGGCGACGCAGTACACCAACCGCGACGGCCTCTACCGCGACTTCAGCGGCTTCGAGGTGACGTTCGCGAAGCGGATGGCGAACCGCTGGTCGATGAACGCCAGCTACGCCTACAACGACGCCACGGAAACGTTCGAGGCGGCGGCGCTGGAAGATCCGACCTGCGTGCAGAACGTCTGCCCGGGCACGAACGAGTACGCGCCGGAATCGGCCGGCAGCGGCATCGGCAACGTGTTCCAGAACTCGAAGTGGCTGGTGAAGCTCAACGGCCGCGTGCAGCTGCCGTGGGACTTCAACCTGGCGGGCAACCTGCTGGGCCGCCAGGGCTTCCCGTTCCCGCAGTCGATCCTGACGCCGAACCGCGCCAACGGCGGCGGCCAGGGCCAGGTGCAGCTCGACCCGATGGGCGAGAACCGTTACGACAACATGTTCACGATGGATCTCCGTCTCGATCGCACGTTCCGCTTCAATCGCGTGACGATCGTCCCGGCGCTCGACGTGTTCAACCTGACCAACGACAACACCGTGCTGGCGCAGAACCGTAACCAGGCGGCGGCCAACGCCAACGTGGTGAGCGGCATCATCGCGCCGCGCGTGATGCGTTTCGGCGTCGCGGTCCGCTGGTAATCGACCGAATCGACACCATTCATCACCGATTTGGTGAAGGGCCGCTGGAGCAATCCAGCGGCCCTTTTTTTCTAGCGGTATCATCCGAAACATTGCGCAAGCGACCGAAGTCATCGCCGCCGCCGATCCCGCCGGCGCCGGCATCACAGCTGATTCCAGCACTCACGATCTTCGCGGCAGCGCTGGTCTTGCGGCTGCTGGCGGCGTGGCAGCTCGGTTCGCTGCCGTTGTCGCGCACGCCGCAGCTCGATTCAGCGGCGTACCTGATGTGGGCGCGCGCGATCGTGGATGGCGGACTCGCGTGGCCGCCGTACCCGGAACACGCGCCCGGCTACCCGTTCTTTCTCGCCGCAATCCTGGCGCTGTTCGACGGCTCGCTGATGGCGGTGCGCGTGGTCCAGTCGGTGCTTGGCGCGATCGCCTGCGTCCTCACCGCGCGCGTTGCGTCGCGGACCGTCGGTCCGGGCGCGTTCCTGTGGGCCGGCCTGCTCCAGGCGGCGTATGGCCCGCTGATCTACCTCGACACCGCGCTGCTGGCGGAGTCGCTGCTGGTGTTCCTGCTGGTGCTGACGCTCGACGTCATCACCGCCGCGGATCGCCGCAGCAATCGGTGGTTGATCGGCGGCGTCGTTCTCGGTGCCGCGTGCGTGGTCAGGCCAACCGCGCTCGCGCTCGTACCCGCGTTTCTCATCGTATTGGCGCGCCGTCATCGATGGAACCGCGAGACCCTGATTCCCGCAATCGCCTTCGCGGGTGGCGTGCTCGTCTTCGTCGCGCCGGTGACAATCCAGAACTGGCGCGTCGCCGGCGTGCCGATGATCCAGGCCTACGGCGGGATGAACGTGTATCTGGGCAATCGCCCATCAGGCGATGGCGCGGCCCGCGCGCGGCCGGGCGGCGAATGGGATCGCCTCGAAGCCGAAGCCAGCCGCGCCGGCGCATCGCGAAACGATCAAGACCGTTACTACCTGCGGCGGGCCGTCACCGAAATCTCGGAGCAGCCATCGGCCTATGTGGCGCTGCTCGCCGCCAAGCTGTGGTGGGCGCTCCAGGACGAAGAGTTGCGCGACACGCACAGCTATTACTTCTTCGCTGACGCGTGGGCGCCGCTTCGCTGGCTGCCGTCGTTCGGGTTGATGATCGCGCTGGCTGTCGCCGCCTTGACCGCCGCGCGGCCGCGCGACCCGGCGTGGCTGATCGCGTATGGCGCGGCCATGCTCGCGACCATCGTGTTCCTGGTGGTCGGCACGCGGTACCGGATCCCGCTCGTTCCCGTGGTGCTGGCGATGGCGGGAAGCGGCGTGGCGGCCATCATCGGCACGTGGCGCGCGCGCAACTGGAAAACGATGGCCCGGCTCGGCGCCGTGTTCGTGCTGGCGTGGCTGGCCGCTGAGTCGTGGCGCGACGCGGCGTCGCGCAACCTCGCCGAGGAACAGGCGATGACCGGACTGTCCCTGTTGCAGGAAGGCCGTTTCGGCGAAGCCGAGCGCGCATATCGAGTGGCCATAGCGACGGACCCGGATTCGAGCTTCGCCTGGGATGGGCTCGGATTGGCGCTGCAGCGGTTGCTGTCGCGCGCGGAAGCGCGGGCCGCATTCGAGCGCGCGGTGCAAATCAATCCGTCGAATGCGGCCGCGTGGCTGCACCTCGGATACGCGCACGAGCTGCTGCGCGACCCGGAGGCGGCGCTCCGCGCCTATGAACAGGCGCTGACAATCACGCCGCAGCGCGCCGAGGCGCAACAGTTATATGAAGCCGCACGGAGGCGATACCGGTAGACGGCCGTCGCGAACTCAGCAGGGGTGGCGGCAAGCATTCCATCGGAAATATTTTCACGGCTCAGTTTCATGTCCTGGCGTCGAGCATCATAATGAAGTGCTCTCCACGCCAAACATGCTCAATACCGGATTCGCAGGAACGATCGCGAATCGCCTGGCCGAAGAACATGCCTCGCTGGCGGCGCGCTGGTTCGCGCGCCTTCGTGTGCTCGTTCCGGTCAGCGATAACGAGGTCTTTCCGTCAGACAGCTTGCTCGATCACATCCCGTCGCTGATCATCGACATCAGCGATTACGTCCGCACGCCGGAAACCGAGGCGATCGTCGCCAACACGCGCGTGTTCGAAAAGGCGCGCGAGCTTGGCACGCTGCGCCATCAACAGCAGGCCTCGTTGCACCAGGTGCTGCGCGAGTACCAGCTGCTCGGCGAGATCCTGACGCAGTTCGTGCAGGCGGAGGTCGCCGATGCGCCCTCGACGCCCGGCGCAACCGAATCGATCAAGGTGGTGATGCGCATTCAGCAGGCGGTCAGCCTGCTGCTGCAGGAAACCGTCGAGACCTTCGTCGGGCTCTACACGCGCACCATCACCGACCAGGCCGAACGGCTGGAACAGTTCACGCGCATGGCCGCTCACGAGTGGCGCCAGCCGCTCGGGACGCTGCAGACCGCGGCGGCGGTGCTGCGCCTGCCCGGCGTCAGCGCCGAACAGCGCGACAACAGCGTCGCGATGATCGATCGCAACGTGCGCCGCCTCATCGACATGACGATGACGCTCGAGCGGATTGCGCGCATCGATTCGCAGGACGACAGCGCCATGCGTCAACGCGTCGAGCTGACCGTGGTCGCCCGCGAGGCGGCGCGCCAGCTGCGCGAGATGGCGCAGGCCGGCGGCGTGACCGTCAACGTCGCCGACGACATGCCGATCGTGCACGTGGACGTCGGCAGGCTCGAACTGACGCTCGTCAACCTGCTGTCGAACGCGATCAAGTACTCCGATCCGAACAAGCCGGTGCGCGTCGTGGAAGTGTCGGGACGCATGGTGACCGACGAGCAGTGCGTGATCGAGGTGCGCGACAACGGCCTCGGCATTCCGACGGATCGCATTCCGGACATCTTCCGCCGCTTCACGCGCGCGCACGACCGCAGCGGGCACGTCCCCGGCGTCGGGCTCGGGTTGTCGATCGTCGCGGATTGCGTGGAAGAAATGTCAGGCCGGGTCGATGTGGAGTCGGTGGTCGGGCAGGGGTCGGTGTTCAGAGTGCGGATACCCGCCGCGTGAAGTTGGCAGTTGGCCAGTTGGCAGTTGCCAGTTAGTTTCAAGTTTCCAGTTAAGTTGGAAGTTGGAAGTTTCAACTGCGCCTTCGCGCGCGTCGGGCGTCGTTTGCGCGGTCTTCCTTCGCGAGGCGCCGATCCGCTCTTTCCCGCTCCAGGCGCGCCTCCATGTTTCGGATGATGCTCGCGTAGATTGCGCTCAATTGCGTCGCTTCCGATTCGAGATCCAGTTGCGCCGTTTTTGAAGAGTTTTGCAGGTTGCCGAGGCGGATTTTCACCAACTGGGTGCGCGATTCTTTTGCCTCCTTCAGGGCAGTGCCCATCTTGTTGAGGAAATCCGCATCGCTGACACCGTCATCGGCTTCGACCAGGTTGCTGGACGTGCCGTCTGCGGCGCGCACTAATTGACCCCACACGACTCTGCTGGGTTCGTTGGCAAAATGGTCTGGACAGCAGCTGTTCACATTCACGCTGAAGCGAATGGCGCGCTCCTGCAATGCGAGGGTGCGCTCTCTCTTGTCGGATGGCTCTTTCATTCCATCCAAAGGTGCAAACGAAGTTCCGAGAGAAATCAGGCGTGAAATCAGAAACAGGTCATCGGAAGTACGCAGAAAATCCGGCGCCGAGCGCGCAACCGCGTTGGAGGAACTGCCACTGCAACTGCCAACCCAACTGAAACTTGAAAACTAACTGGCAACTGCCAACTCCGCAACTGCCAACTACTTCGTTTTGACGAAATATTTGCGTCCCCCTACGATTCGCCCATGCTGGTTTCGAATCGGGATGTGCGCCTCGTGCAAGTTGCCTATCCGCAGATCTATTTCGCGTGTCACACGCGTCACATTCGTCGGGCGTCCACTGCGACACGTCTCTCCGCCGCGGATTCGACGCTGCTCGCGCATCTCGACGAGCAGCGCGCGACTCGGCCAACTGAATTAGCGAAGCATCTCGGGCTTGCCGCTTCCACCCTTTCGGCCGCGATCAACAGGCTTGCGAAGCTCGAGTACGTGACGCTCGATCGTGCCGCGAGGGATGGCCGCGCGATCGACCTGCGACTGACGGCGAAAGGCGCGGCCGCGATGCAGGCCAGCTCTGTCCTCGATGCGGCGCTCGTCGCCAAAATGCTTGGCCGCCTCTCATCTTCCGAACGCAAACGCGCGCTCGAGGGCATCGGCCTGCTCGCGAAAGGCGCGCGGCTGGCTCAGGGAAATCGGTCATGAGAAGCGCGCTCTGGATCGTTGTGTCGCTCATTGCCCTCGTTGGGGTTATCGCAATCGCTGGCTATTTCCTGCCGGTAGAGCACGACGCCTCGCGCACGGCGGATTTCACGAAGCCGCCCGAGGCCGTGTGGGCGCTCATTCAGGATCCGGATTCTTACAGCGCGTGGTGGGACGGAGCGGATGTGCAGACCGCGGTCGTCGAACGGGTGCCGCCGTCGCGACTCGTTACAAGGATCGTGGAAGAAACTCAGTTCGGCGGAACGTGGACTTTCGAAATCGTCAAAACCGACGCGGGGTCGCGCCTGACGATCACCGAGCGAGGCGAAATCTACAACGTCCTCTTCCGCGCGCTCGCGAAATACGTGTTCGGCTATACGTCGACGATGGACGACTTCCTGACTGCACTGAAACTGAAACTTTCAACTTGAAAACTAACTGGCAACTGGCAACTCCCAACTGCCAACTTCACTTGAGCGCCTCCAGCCACTGCGCGATCTGCTCCCTCGACCATTTGTGGTCGTCGTTGAGGTGCACCATGATCGCGGCAAGACTGAGCGTCTTCTTGCAGTTGTCGCCGCCCGGGCAGCGGCGCACTGATCCTTCGAGACAATCGAAGAACCATTCGAGGTCCTTGGTCGGGCGGAGGCCGCCGGCCTGTGAGGGCAGGCGATACATGCCTTCGTACGCCGCGCCGAGCGCGCAGGACGCGCTCCGGCCGCGGTAGTAGTCGCCAAACGCCTGGTCGGGCCGCCTGGTCGCGCCCGAACGAATGAACTGCGCCAGTTCCTTCTCGCAGTGCTGCGGCTTGTTCTCGTCGGCCATGGCGACCTCGCTTCTGCCCTTTTACCTTTTTGCCTTAAAAACCTTTTCCTAACCGCTCCTGTAGCTTCTCACGGTAGCCGCGGCTCAGTGTAAGCCGGGTCCCGTTCTGCAGCACCACCACGTATTCGCCGTTGAACCACGGCTGCATTTCCTTGATGCGGTCGGTGTTGACGATGCGCGAGCGGTGGATGCGGACGAAGCGCTGCGCGTCGAGCCGCCCTTCCATGTTGTTCATCGTCTCGCGGAACAGGTGCGACTCCTCGCCGAGGTGCAGGCGCACGTAGTTGCCCGCCGCCTCGATCCAGTCGATCTCCTGCGTGCGCAGGAAGAACACGCGGCCGCCGGATTTCACGACCAGGCGATCGAGCCGCTGCGGCTCGGGCTTGATGTCCTGCACCAGCGCCATCAGGCGCTTGCCGAGATCGCCGGCGCGGCGCCGCTCGAGGTGCTCGCGCGCGTGCTGCAGCGTTTGCGCGAAGCGATCGCGGCCAAACGGCTTCAGCAGGTAATCGATGGCGTGCACTTCGAACGCCTTCAGCGCGTACTCGTCGTACGCGGTGACGAACACGACCGCCGGCACCCGCTCGGGACCGAGCTGCTGGATCACGCCGAAGCCGTCACAGGCCGGCATCTGGACGTCGAGGAACACCAGGTCGGGATGCTGCTGCTGGATCGCAGACACTGCCTGCGTGCCGTCGGCATACTCGCCGACCACTTCAATGTCCTTCTCCTGGTTCAACAGCCCGATGATGCGCTCGCGCGCCACCGGCTCGTCGTCCACTACCACCGTGCGAATCTTGGTCACGCCACCCTCAATTCTCTAGGCCACGGCCTCGGCCTCTCCATCCACCTGACTGGCAAGCTCCGCCATCGGAATGGCGATGCACACGAGCAGTCCGCCCTCGGCGGGCTGCCGGAATTCAAACCGGTGCAGCGACCCGTACAAGTGATCGAGCCGCGACCGGGTGTTCGAAAGGCCCACGCCGCGATTGAAGTCGGTCAATCGCGCCGCCGACAGCCCGACGCCGTTGTCCTGGACGTCGAGTTCGAGCATCGCGCCATTAAGGCGGGCCCGGACGGCGATCTGGCCAGGTGTGGGCCTGGGACCAATGCCGTGCTTAATGGCGTTTTCGACGAGCGGCTGCAGCAAAAGGTTGGGGACCAGCGCGTGCAGCGTCTCCGCCTGGACGTCGAATACCACTGTCAGACGGTCGCGGAACCGCGTTTGTTCGATCTCCAGGTACTTGGACAGGAAATCGAGCTCTTCCTTCAATGGCACTTCCTGGACACCGACGCGCTGCAGCGACATCCGCAGCAGATCGCTGAGCCGCGCGATCATCGCGTCCGCCGCTTCGACGTCGCGATGCATCAGCGCCGAGATCGTATTGAGCGTGTTGAACAGGAAGTGCGGCTGCATCTGCCGCTGCAGCGTGTGCAGCCGGGCTTCGACGAGCCGTGTCTCGAGCTGCGCCGCGTTCAGCTCCTTGGCGCGCGCTTCATGGAGATATCGCAGCGCCGTGCCGACGCCGACGATCGTCCAGTAGGTCATCATCTCCCAGTCGAAGTTCAGGATGAACATCTCCTGCGCTTCGTGCAGCCACGTGTCGAGCGATTCGCCGATCGCCCAGTACGTCCCCATGCGCAGCGCCACCGTGAGCACGACGTGCAGCGACACCGCGACGACGACGCCGAGGATGTGGATCGGAATGGCCGACTTCCAGGTCGTGCGATCGAACGGGAAGCGTTTGGTGAGCCAGAGGATGGCCGGCGTCAGCGCCGCCCACGAATACCAGTAGCCGAGATTCAGCGTCAGCAGCAGGCCGAACGGCGCGGCCTTGTCCGGCGTGAACGTCGAGATGAAGTAGAAAACGGCGAACGCGGAAAAGAACCCCAGTGCGGTCGCGACGCTGAAGATGATGCGAAGAGGCACGTGAACGGAGGAGGCGCTCATGGGGGCACTATCAACCTGCCGCGCAGGGCGGTCAAGCAGATTGCCATTCGTCACTCCATTCGTCCCACGCCGGACCATGCGCTGGAGCTATAGCGAAGACCATGCCGCACACCCTGTTAGCGCCGTAGATGGCGCTGATCACAGAGACGCGCGAGTTTCCAGCTTGATTCCTGCAATCGTCCAGGGACGCACGGTTCCAGAGATCCAGCGCGTTGAAGATCCGCCGAATCTAGTTGTTCGGTTTCAGCAGCAGGAATCCCAAAGGTGGGACGGTCACGCTGAGCGAATACTCGTAGCCATGCGAGGGGCTGCTCTCGGCGGCGACCTTGCCCTGGTTGCCCACGTTGCCGCCGCCGTAGACCTCGGCGTCGCTGTTCAGCAGCTCTTCGTAGTCGCCGTTCACCGGCACACCGACGCGATAGCCATAGCGGGGTACCGGCGTGAAGTTGACGATCGTAACTAGAAAATCCGCACCCCCGCGCGCGGTGCGCCGCAGGGCGATGATCGACTGCTCGTGATCGTTGCAGTCGATCCACGCGAAGCCGGCGGGGTCGAAGTCCGCTTCCCACAGTGACGGCTGCTCGTGGTAGACGCGATTGAGATCGCGGACCCATCGCTGCAATCCGGCGTGACGCGGATCGCCGAGCACTTCCCAATCGAGCTGCCAGTCGTGGTTCCACTCGCGCCACTGCCCGATCTCGCCGCCCATGAACAGCAGCTTCTTGCCGGGATGCACGAACATGTAGCCGTACAGCGCGCGCAGGTTGGCGTGCTTCTGCCAGACGTCGCCCGGCATCTTGTCCAGCATCGAGCGCTTGCCGTGCACCACCTCATCGTGCGAGAACGGCAGGATGAACTTCTCGCTGTAGGCGTACATCATCGAGAAGGTGATCTTGTTGTGGTGCCACTTGCGGTGGACCGGATCCTCTTTGGTGTAGTCGAGCATGTCGTGCATCCAGCCCATGTTCCACTTGTAGGTGAAACCGAGTCCGCCGAGATGCACGGGCCGCGACACGCCCGGCCACGAGGTTGACTCCTCCGCGCACACGAACGTGCCTGGACACTCGTGCTCGACCAGCATGTTGAGCTGCTTGATGAACTCGATCGCTTCGAGGTTTTCGCGGCCGCCGTACTGGTTCGGGACCCACTGGCCCTCGTCGCGCGAGTAATCGAGATAGAGCATCGACGCGACCGCGTCGACGCGCAAGCCGTCGATGTGAAATTCCTTCAGCCAGAACAGCGCGTTGCTGAGCAGGAACGATCGCACTTCGTGGCGCCCGTAGTTGAAGACCAGCGTGCCCCAGTCCTGATGCTCGCCCTGCCGCGGATCCGAATGCTCGTAGAGCGCGGTGCCGTCGAAACGCGCCAGGCCGTGTTGATCTTTCGGGAAATGTCCCGGCACCCAGTCGAGGATCACGCCGATGCCGGCCTGGTGAAACGCATCGACGAGGAACTTGAAATCCTCCGGCGGGCCGAAGCGGCTGGTCGGCGCGAAGAAGCCGATCACCTGGTAGCCCCACGAGCCGGAATAGGGATGCTCCATCACCGGCAGCATCTCGACGTGCGTGAAGCCCAGGTCCTTGACGTACGGCACGAGGCGAGCGGCCATCTCGCGATACGAATGGAGCTTGCCGTCCGGCGATCGCTGCCAGCTGCCGAGATGCACTTCGTACACCGACATCGGGCGATGCTTCCACTGATCGAGCGACGATCGCGTGGTCATCCATCGATCGTCCTGCCAGGCGTAGCGGCTGCTGTCCCACACCACCGAGGCGGTGTTTGGCGGAATCTCGAAGTAGCGGCCGCACGGATCCGACTTGAGCACGCGGTGCCCATCGGCGCCGAACACCTCGAACTTGTAGTTGGTGCCGAGCGCGAGGCCGGGCACGAACGTTTCCCAGTAACCCGAGCTCTCGAGGCGCTTCAGCGGATGCCTCGCGCCGTCCCATTTGTTGAAGTCGCCGACCACGTTGATCGCGCGGGCGTTCGGCGCCCACACCGCGAACGCCACGCCGCTCGTGCCCTGGTGCTCAACCACCCGCGCGCCGAGCTTGTCGAACGCCTGGAAGTGAGTGCCTTCGCCGAGGAGATGCAGATCGTAGCTGGTCAGCAGGGTCAACTTGGCCTTCCACTAGCATCATAGTGAAAGACAACACGAAGGTACGAAGGAACGAAGGTACACGAAGACGTTTTTGTTAAATACCAGTGCCGCTCCGAAGCTGACGCGCATTTTAGAAAAAATGCCTTCGTAGCTTCGTACCTTCGTGTGGTTTTTCGTCAGCGAAGCTTTTGACCAGGGCGAACCGTCTGACTTGGTGGCGGGGCGGTACCCTTTTCGACCCACCGTGCGAGGTGGTCGAAGGCGTCTCGCACGGTCGGGATGTATGACGGGCTTTCGCCCATCGCGTCCGCCACATCCTTGTCGAGCTTCATGCGCGACTCCGCCGCGTACTGAAAGCCCTGCACGCCATCGTCATCGCCGGACATGTGCCACACGCCTTCGACCTGATACAGGCGATGGCGCTCCTTTGGTTCGACACGCTCGCGATACGCGCGGATTTCGCGGATGACGAGATCGTCCCACGTGCCGACCACTTCGATCATCGGGATCGCTGGCTTCGCGGTGGAGTTGTCCACCGTTCCCGTTAGCGGCTTCGCGGCGACGGCGCTCGCGGCAGTGTACGGCCACAGCCGACGCGCTTCGACCGGGGTGCCGACTGCTTCGGCATACGAGATGATTCGCGAATCCTTGTTCGTGAGCCCGGCGTGCGAGCGCGGATCGATCGACGGCCACAAGGCCGCGATGCGCTGCTGGCGATCCATGCGCGTGATGAGGTCGCCGCCGGCGCCGGCGATGATCAGCGCGCCGTCGAAGGGCGTCGGCATCGCTTCGGCGATCATGCGCGCAATCGCTCCGCCGGCCGACAACCCGACGACGTAAGTCCTGACCGGCGTAGCTTTGCGAAGTCGCGTGACCTCCTCGTGCATGGCGGCTTCGAACTGCATCGTCAACGAATAGCCGGCCCGCGTGCCGCCGATGCCGTCACGATCGACGCTC
>DASUSZ010000305.1:0-32096 GCA_036374815.1 Vicinamibacterales bacterium
CCGTCAGGCGGCGGCCTGCGTCACATCGCGGCGATGGTCGATCCGCAGCGCTCGGAGTTGACCCGCAAGTCGTCCGTCGACACCTACCGCGACGAGATCGCGAAGACGGAGGTCTTCAAGACGATTACCGCCGATGCGTCGATGATCGAGGGTCCGCGCGGCTTCGACGCGTCGCCGTATCGCGCCAGTCAGTATGCCGGCGACAAGTGGCTGCTGGTCGGCGATGCCGGATCCTTCGTCGACCCGCTGTCGTCCGCGGGCGTCAAGAAAGCGCTGGCGTCGGCTTGGCTCGCGGCGGTCGCCGTGAACACCGCGCTGAAGACGCCTTCGATGCGCGGGGCGGCGTTTGAGTTCTTCTCGACGCGGGAGGAAGAGATTGAGCGGCAATTGTCGCGCCAGAGCAGCCTGTTCCTGGCGGGCGCCGCGGCCGCGCATGACCGGCCGTTCTGGGACGAACGTTCCGATGAGCGCGGACCGGACGATGACGACAACGAGCTCGTCCGGCAGGCACTGCATCGCCTGCGCGCAACCACGCTCTGGCAGCCGCGCATTGGCCCGTCGATCCGCATTCAGCCCCGGCCGATGGTGCGCGGGAACGAAATCGTGCTCGAGCCGCACCTCATTTCCGCCAATCATCCCCGCGGCACTCGTTACGTTCGCGGGGTCGATATAGTCACGCTGGTCCAGCTTGCGCCGTCCATCCTGCAGGTGCCGGATCTGTTTGAAAGCTACACCCGAAAGGCGGGAGACGTGCCGCTGCCGGATTTTTTATATGCCGTTGCCACCGCGGTTGCACACGGGTGGCTTGTGGCAGAATGACCGCCACAGATTCCCAAGGCCGCAGATGGCACAGATAGCTCAGACTCACATGCGAAATCGGCTTCTAGCCATATCCACGCTCGTCTCTGCCGCGACACTCGCCGCTTCTCTTGCTGCGCAGGCGCCGCAGCCCACGGCTGCTCCAACCGCAAAACCGGAAGAAGGCATTCCCGTCACCGATGCGACCGTGCAGAAGGCGTGCGGGTCGTGTCATCGCGCCGACGACAAGGGTCAGATGTCGCGCATCTCGTTCATCCGCACGACGCCGGAGGGATGGCAGACGATCGTCCAGCGCATGGTGGCGCTCAACGGTTTGAATACAGATGCCGCGACGGCGCGGCAGGTCGTCAAATATCTCTCGACCAATCACGGGCTCGCGCCGGAAGAAGCGAAGCCGGCCGCGTGGGAAGCCGAGCGGCGGTTGATCGACTTCAAGTACACCGCGAGCGCGGATGCGGAGGCGACCTGCAACAAGTGCCATTCGCTTGGCCGCATCATCTCGCAGCGCCGCACGAAGACCGAATGGGATTTGCTGATCGCCACGCATCGCGGGCTCTATCCGCTCGTCGACAACCAGGCGTTTCGCCGATCGGGTCCGCCGCCGCGTGATGCCGCGGCCGACGGGCGGCCGCCGGACAATCGCCATCCGTTCGAGAAGACGGTCGAGCACCTTTCGAAGACGTTTCCGCTGAAGACGCCGGAGTGGACCGCGTGGTCCGCGAACATGCGGCCGGCGCGGCTCGACGGCACCTGGGCGCTGACCGGCTGGGAAATCGGCAAGGGCGCCATCTACGGCCTCGTCACGATCACGGGCAGCACTTCGTCGCCGGAAGAGTTCACGACGTCGGCGACGTATCGCGTGGCACGGACGGGTGAAACGTTCACGCGCACCGGCCGGGCGATTGTCTATACCGGTTATCAGTGGCGCGGCAGCTCGTCGACGCAGGCCGCGGACTCGTCGATGCGCGAAGTGATGATGGTCGATCGCAACTGGCGGGCGATGGAAGGCCGCTGGTTCGGCGGCAGCCACGACGAGCTTGGCATCGACGTGAAGCTCGAGCGCGTCGGCAACGAAACACGTGTCCTCGGCACCGACCGCACGGCGTTGAAGCAGGGCAGCACCGCGCAGGAGCTGAAGATCTACGGCGTCAATTTCGGATCGTCGCTGCGGCCGGCGGATGTCGATCTGGGTCCCGGGATTACGGTGTCGCGCGTGATCAGCGCGACGCCCGATCTCGCCACGGTCGCTGTCGACGTCGCCGCCACCGCTGCACAGGGCGCGCGCGATTTGTTCGTCTCGGGCTCCGCGCGTCCGAAGGCGCTGGCGGTCTACGACAAGATCGACGCGATCAAGGTGAAGCCTGACTGGGCGATGGCGCGGGTTGGCGGCGATACGTTCCCGAAAATGCTGGCGCAGTTCGAAGCGTGGGGCTACAGCAACGGGGCCGACGGCAAGCCGGACTCTCCCGACGACATCGAATTGGGATTGGTCGACGCCGCGTGGAGCATGGAGGAATACGCAGCCACGTATAACGACGATGACATCAAGTTCGTCGGGACGCTGAACGAGGCGACCGGCAGGTTCACGCCCAACGCGGACGGGCCGAATCCAAAACGGAGCGGTGAGCGCAACAACATCGGCGATGTGTGGGTGGTCGCGAAGGTGCTCGGCGATTCGGTGGGCGGCAAGCCGGCGAATACGTTGCGTGCGCGCGCGCACCTGCTCGTCACCGTGCCGCTCTACATGCGGTTCGATCCGTTGAGAGGCCAATGACAAGCATCGGCCTGCGCGAATTTCATCCGTTCGAGGCCGCCGGGCGCCGCTTTCTGTACCTGGTGCCGAGCGCGGCGGTGTTCGCGCTCGATGACTGCTCGTCGGCGGTGATCGACTCGCTGCTCGAAGGTCCGCGGGCGGTCGATGATCTCACTCGCGAGCTGGCGGGACGGTTCGATGCCGAGGAGGTTGGCGACACGATCGTCGAGCTGCAGCGCATCCGCGCGCTCGGCGAATCGTCGGTTAAACCTGCTCCCGTTCCGAAAGTGATCCCGCTCAAGCCGGTGCCGCTGCAGACGCTGGTGGTCAACGTCACCAACCAGTGCAATCTTGCATGCACATATTGCTACGAGTACGGCGAGGACAAGATCGTCGACACCGAGAACGGCAAGCAGCCGAAGTTCATGACCGAGGCGACGGCGCGCGAGGCCATCGAATTCGCGCTGCGCGAATCGCGCGACAACCCGCGGGCGCACATCACGTTCTTCGGCGGCGAAACGTTGATGAACTTCAACGTGCTGAAGGCGACGATCGGCTACGCGCGCCGGCGGGCTGCCGAAGTCGGCAAGGACATCGACTTCAGCCTGACCACCAACGCGACGCTGCTGCGGCCGGACGTGATCGAGTTCCTGGCGACGGAACGCGTTGGCGTCACCATCTCCATCGACGGCCCCGAGGAGATGCAGGACAAGTTCCGCGTCTTCAAGAACGGCACCGGCAGCTACGACATCGCGGCGCCGAAGATCAAAGCGCTGCTTGCCAGGCACAAGTCGCGCCCGATCGGCGCGCGCGTCACCCTGACGCGGCAAACGCTCGACGTTCGCAAGATCTATCGGCACCTCACCGAGGAGCTCGGCTTCTGGGAAGTCGGCTTCGCGCCGGTGACGACGGCGCCGGGGCGTGATTATGCGATTGCCGACGGCGGCTTCGATCACCTGCTCGCGCAGTTCCGCGATCTCGCCGGCGACTTCCGCGATGCCGCGCTGCAGAATCGCCATCACGGCTTCTCGAACATCCGCGAGACGCTGCAGGAAATTCATCACGGCCACGCGAAGGCATATCCGTGCGGCGCCGGCCTCGGCTTGATGGGCGTCTCGACCGACGGCCACGTCGCGCTGTGCCATCGCTTCGCGGGCTCCGACGATCACTCGCTCGGCAACGTCCGTGACGGCGTGTCGTGGGACAAGCAGCAGGATTTCCTGCACACGCATCACATCAACAGCAAGACCGATTGCGCGACGTGCTGGGCGCGGCCGATCTGCGCCGGCGGCTGTTATCACGAGGCGCACACGCGCTACGGATCGACGAACCGTCCCAACCTGCATTACTGCGAATGGATTCGCGGCTGGACGCACACCTGTCTCGAGATCTACGGCGAGATCGCGGAGAAGAATCCCGGTTTCCTGCGGCAGTTCGATGACGAAGAGGTTCCGGAGAAAGTTTCATGAAGCACCTGAAACCGATTAATCGCAAGGCCGCCGCAGTCGAAGCGGTCACTGAAAAGGACGTGGTCGCGCTTCAACAGCAGGGCGGGCCGCCGCAACAACCCGAAGGACCGCACATCCCTAACGGATGTTCGCTGGTCTTCTCGCCCGGATGGGAAGCCGATCGCACCGGCGGCACCGCTGGTCTCTGCCAGCCGGTCGAGCGCGATCTGTTCGACTGCCACATGGGCTGCTTCTGGCCGGCGCAGGTGCCCGATCAGCTGAATCACGCGCCCGACTGGACGGCGAAGTGCGCCGCCGCGCAGAAAGACTGGCGCAAGATCGATTTGATCTTCCCGGCCGACGAGAAGAAGAAGGGTTGATCGTGACGCGACGATTTCGAGCCGCGCTCGCGCTGTGTGCGCTCGGCGCCACGACGCTGAGCGCACAGAAGCCGGTCACGCCCAACGGCGGCGATCACCTGATGTATATCGGCACCTATGCCGGCACTATCCAGGTGTTCGACGAAGCGACCGAGGCCAAGGTCGCGGACATCAAGCTGCAGACCGGCATTCCGCGCGCGTTGACGCTGTCGCAGTCACGCACGAAGTTCTACGTGCTCGATGCGTCGAACGAGAAGATCGAAATCGTCGACATCCCGACGCGCACGACGCTGTCAACCTTCACGCTCAGCGAAGGCAACAAGAAGGTCCGCATCCGCGGCTACCAGGTCGATCCGCTCGAGCGGTTCCTGATCCTCCTGACGCGATCGGCGACCAAGCAGATCGATCGCTACGAGATCGGCGACATCTCGATGCAGTTCTACGATCTCGCGCAGAAAAAGATCACGCGCACCATTCCATGGCCGCGCGGCGAAGAGCGCGAGTTCGTCAACATCCGGTTCTCGCCCGACGGCAAGCTGCTGTATTTCTTCGGCGAAGATGTGTTGATCCTCGAGACGACGAACTTCACCGAGGTGGACACGTGGCCGCTCAGCCGCCCGATCGAGCCTGGCCTGGGCCGCGTCAACTTCGGCTCGGTCGACGACTTCAACGAGGAGCCCGGTTTCTTCACCGGCATCTTCACCACGCAGGATCCGATTCAGAACCGCCGCATCATGAACCTGGGCCGCGTCAACCTCGTGGCCAAGACGATCGATCTCACGCCGATCGGCCCGGCCGAAGGCGTCAGCTTCGCGATGTCGTCGGATCGCAAGAAGGCGTGGGGCCTCGTGCAGGGCGGCGGCCAGTCGCCGGCGCAGCCGATCGGCCGCTTCGAGTTCTGGGCGTTCGATGTGGTGCAGCGGAAGCTCCTCGGCCGCACGCCATTCGACGGCCGGCCGCGCATGGCGTTGCGCGTGTCGTCGAACGGCCGCCTGCTTTACATCTACCAGGCGGGCGCAACGATCGACGTCTACGACTCGACGTCGTACAAGAAGCTGCGCACGATTGAGATGAACGCCGATCAGACGACCACGCTCTACATATTGCCGCGCAAGTAGCACGTCTCCGACGGGAGGTTGCACCGTGGGCGGAATCAACTGGCGTAGCGTGCTGATGTCCGGGATTCTCGCGGGACTGGCCTGGTCGCTGATGACCCTGCCGATCCTGATTCTCTTCGGCGGCGAAATCATCGACGCCGTGCCCAGGCCGCTGGTGACGGCCGGCAGGCTTGGCAGCTTCAGTCTCAATGTTCTCGCGGGCGTCTGGGCGATGTGGCTTTACGCCGTCCTCCGGCCGCTCTATGGTCCGGGACCGAAGGCTGCGGCGATTGCGGGATTCTCGTGGTGGATGGTCGCGACGATCAATACGTGGCAATGGACCGAGATCGGGTTGCTCCGTTTCAAAGGGCTGGTGCCGCTGATCGCTGCCTCGCTGCCAATCCTCGTCGCAGTCACGACGTTCGGCGCCTGGTTGTATCAGGATAAGGCACCGGTTATCGGCGACCAATGAACCGCCGGGTCTTCAGTTATCTCGTTCCCTACTGGCGGCGGCTGATCCTCGTCCTGGTCATCAGCCTGATCAGCACGGCGACCACGCTCGTCATTCCGTATCTTTCCAAAGATCTGATCGACCACGCGCTGATCGGACGCGATCTCGACGCGCTGCGCCGCATCGTCTACTGGTTCATCGGCCTCGGCGTGCTCGGCTTCATCCTCAACGTCACGAGCGGGCTGCGCTACACGCGCGTGTCGGCGGAGATCCTGTTCGACATGCGCCTGTCGCTGTATGCGCACCTGCAGCGCCTGTCGCCGCGCTTCTACGCGCGCACGCGGCTCGGCGACATCGTCTCGCGTCTCAACAACGACATCAGCGAGATCCAGCGCGTGGCCGCCGAAGCGGCGCTGGCCTGGGTCGGCAACGTGCTGTTCCTGATTGGCAGCCTGGTGATGATGGTGTGGCTCGACTGGCGGCTGGCGCTGATCGCGCTGGCGCCGATGCCGATCAGCCTGCTGGCGCTCGCGTATTACCGGCGCATGCTGGAAAGCCGCGTCGCCGATCTGCGGCAGCGCAGCGCCGACATCGGCAGTTTCCTGATCGAAACGCTGCAGGCAACGTCGCTGGTAGTTGCATCGAACGCGCAGCAGCGAGAGCAGGATCGTTTCCGCGGCCTCAACGGCGCGTTCATCGAGTCGCTGATGCGGATGCAGCGCGTCACCTACTTTGCCGGCGGGCTTCCCGGCACCGTGTTGTCGATTGGCTCCGCGATCGCGTTCTTCTACGGCGGCCTGCGCGTGATCGAAGGCACGCTGACGCTCGGGACGATGGGCGCGTTTCTCGCGTATCAGATGCGCGTGTTCGCGCCCGCGCAGGCGCTGATGGGGTTATGGGCGAGCCTGGCCACGGCCAAGGTGTCGTGGCATCGCGTGCTCGAAATCCTCGACGCGAAGATCGACGTCGTCCAGGCTGCGAATGCGAGGGCGATCGAGAATCCGCGCGGCGAAATTCAGTTCGACGCGGTGTCGCTCGGCACCGATCGACAGTCGCGTGTCCTCGACGAGGTGTCGTTCATCGCGCGGCCGGGACAGACAGTGGCGCTGGTCGGCGGCAGCGGCGTCGGCAAATCCACGATCGCGTACCTTGCGACGCGGCTGCTCGATCCAGACGCCGGCACCGTGCGGCTCGATGGGCACGACCTGCGCGAGCTCACGCTCGATAGCGTGCGGCGTCACGTTGTTCTCGTCGAGCAGGAGCCGACGCTGCTGCATGCCTCGGTGGAAGAGAACATCCGCTACGTCAGGCCGTCGGCGACTGCTGAAAAGGTCAGAAAGGCGGCACAGGCGGCGGGCATCGCGCAGTTTGTTGAAAGCCTCCCTCAGGGTTACGGCACCATCGTCGGCGAACGCGGCCTCGCGGTGTCCGCCGGCGAGCGTCAGCGCATTGCGCTGGCGCGCGCGTTCCTCGCCGATCCCGCCGTGCTCGTCATGGATGAACCGACGGCGGCCCTCGATGCCATCGCACAGCGCCAGATCATCGAAGGCTCGCGCGCGGTGATGCGCGGCCGCACCACGCTGCTAATCACGCATCGCCGCGAGGTCGCAATGGCCGCCGATCACGTCGTCGTCCTCGACGGCGCTCGCGTCGTCGATCAGGGAAGCCCGCGCGAGCTCGCGGATCGCTCAGCGGCGTTCGCCCGCCTGTTCGAGCTGCAACGCCCCGCCGGCGTGAGCTGATGTTTCGAATTGCCGTGATTGACAGCGGCGTTCACGCGTCGCACCCGCACGTGGGCGGCGTTGCCGGCGGCATTGGCATCGACGAGCACGGCGAGCCGCATGAGGACTACGTCGATCGGCTCGGCCATGGCACCGCGGTGACGGCCGCGATTCGCGAAAAAGCGCCGAAGGCCGATATCTTCGCCATCAAGGTGTTCGATCGCGAACTGGCATCGACGGGCAGGGGGCTGATCGCGGCGTGCGAATACGCGCTCGCCTTGCCGGCGCGCATCGTCAATCTCAGCCTCGGGACGCAGAATCCGGAACATGAACCCGCGTTGCGCGACGTTGTGACGCGATTGCGGCAGGCAGGCGCCGTCGTGATTGCTGCGGGCGAGCAGGGTGGTGTTCGCTGGTTACCCGGCGCGATTCCCGGCGTGTGGGCGGTGCAGCTCGATTGGTTGATACCGCGCGACACGATGAAGATCGATCGACTGAGCCAGCAAGGCGGGTCGTTTCGCGCGACGGGGCTGCCGCGGCCGATTCCAGGCGTGGCGCCGGAGAAGAATTTGAGGGGATTGAGTTTCGCCGTCGCGAACGTGACCGGAATTGTTGCTCGCGTGATGAGCGACGCCGCGGTGGACGATCCCACCGCGGCCGTCATGCACGCATTTGCAAAAGGACGCTTCCGTTAATCGCGGCGCAGCGCCACGAGCGGATCCATCCGCGTCGCGCGTTTCGCGGGCACGAAGCAGGCGATGCCGGCAACGACCGCCAGCAGGATGGCGATGCCGCCAAGCGTGATCGGATCGCCGGCCTGGTTCTGTACCAGCAGCTGCGTTTGCGAGAACAGCATGCCGACGCCAAACGCGCCGGCAATGCCGAGCGTCAGGCCGATTGCGAGTTGAATCAGCGACCGGCGCAGGAACAGCCACGCCACCTCGTTGCCCTGAGCGCCGAGCGCCATGCGGACGCCGATTTCCTGCGTGCGCTGCGACACCGCATACGCCGTCACCGCATACAGGCCGACAGCCGACAGCGTCAGTGCGATCAACGCGAAGATCGCAAACATCGACCCGAAGATGCGGAACGGCCAGCGCGCCTGGGCGAGCTGCGCGTCCATCGTCCGGATGTTGAACAGCGGCAGGTCCGCATCGACGGCGCGAACCTCCTCGCGCAGGATCGGCGTCATCAGGTTCGGATCGCCGCTGCTGCGGACGATCAGGTTCATGAAGCCGCGCGGGTCGGTCCGGAACGGCAGATAGGCGACCGGATCCGGATCCGGCAGTTGAAAGTCGCGCTGCCGTACGTTCGGCACGATGCCGACGATCGTCGCCGTCAACGAAACCGGGATGCCGCCTTGCGGCGGCGCGCCGCCCTGCAGATCGATCGACAGCGTGATGCGGCGGCCGATCGGATCCTCGTTCGGGAAGTGGAGGGCCGCGAAACGCTGGTTGATGATTGCCGACTCGCGCCCGGTCATGCCGTCTTCGTCGGTGAGATCGCGCCCGCGCTGGATCGGCATGCCGAGGGTCTTGAAGTAGCGCGGATCGACGGTCAGCATCGTCACGTTGGGCCTCTGCGCATTCGGATCGATGGTCTTGCCTTCGACATCGAGCTTGCGCAGGAACCCGCCCTGCAGCGGGATGTTGCTGGTGATGGTGACGGCTTCAATCTTCGGATTCGACTTGAGCCGCTCCTGGAGACGCTCGTAAAACGCCAGCCGCTGCTCGAGCGCCGGGTACTTGCGATCGGGGAGCGCCAGGTTGGTCGTCAGCAGCTTCGAGGTGTCGATGCCCAGATCGAGGCGATACATGGTGACGAAGTTGCGCATCATGAAACCGGCGCCGGCCAGCAGGACGACGGTGAGCACGAGCTCGGCCACCATCAGCGCGCCGGTCCAGCGGCGCGCGCGCACGCCGGCGGTGCCGCTGCGGCCGCCTTCCTTGAGCACTTCGTTGACGTCGGTCTTCGAGGCATGCAGCGCCGGTGCGAGGCCGAAGACGATGCCGGTGCCGAGACAGATGACCGCGAAGAACGCGAACACGGTGCCGTCCATCGTGAACTGAATCCAGTACGGGCGGCCGACGTCCGCGGTCGCGCGATCGAACAGGCGGATGCCGATCATCGCGATGCCGAGGCCGCCGATGCCGGCAATTACCGACAACAGCACGCTCTCCATCAGCAACTGCCGGACCACGCGCCAGCGCGACGCGCCGAGAGACACGCGCACCGAAATCTCGCGGGCGCGATTGGTGGCGCGCGACAGCAGCAGGTTGGCGACGTTGGCGCATGCAATCAACAGCACGAACGCCACCGCGCCCATCAGCGACAGGAACACCGTCCGGATCGGTCCGCCGTTCTGTTGTTCGTTGAACGTCTGGACGCGCGCCTGGATGTCCTTGTTGGTCTCGGGATTTTCCTGCTCGAGCTTTCGCGAAATGTTGATCAGCTCGGCCTGCCCCTGGGCGCGCGTGACGCCGGGCGCCAGATGGCCGAACACCTGCAGCGGCCGGGTGTTGCGCTTCTGCTGCTCGAGGCCGGTGATCTGGCTGAGCGGCAGCCACACGTCGGTGTTGAACGGAAAGCGCACGCCCTCCGGCATCACGCCGATGATCGTCGCCGGGTTGTCGTTGATGCGGACGGTGCGGCCGATCACCTCGGGGCTGCTGCCGTAGCGATTGACCCACACGGTGTGGCCGATCAGCGCCACCGCCGGCGCGCCGAACTTGTCGTCGTCCGGAACGAAATCGCGGCCGAGCACCGGGCGCATGCCCAGCACGCCGAAGGTGTTCGCCGTGACGTGCGAACCGTTGTAGCGCTCGGGCGGCTGGCCTTCGTCGCTCAGGTTTGCGATGGTGCCGTTATAGGCGCCGAACGCGTC
This sequence comes from Vicinamibacterales bacterium, assembly GCA_036374815.1. Lineage (GTDB taxonomy): Bacteria > Acidobacteriota > Vicinamibacteria > Vicinamibacterales > UBA2999 > 12-FULL-67-14b. The sequence goes on from DASUSZ010000305.1 coordinate 10,554, forward strand.
GAACGTCCTGGTGTTGTCCTTCCAGTCACGGTAGTCGAGGTACGAGACGCCCAGGCCGTTGTTGCGCGCGCGATTGAAGGAGTCGATCGCCATCGTCCGATCCGGGTCGGCGATGGGAAGGCCCCTGATCAGGACCGCGTTCACGAAAGTGAACACGGTGGCGTTCACGCCAATCCCAAGCGCGAGGGCGACCGCCGCCACGAGTGAGAACCACTTGTCCTTCAGCAGCAGCCGTCCGGCAAATCGCAGATCTTCCCAGATACCCATGTGCACCTTAGAACCTCTTACGGACGAAATGTTCCCGATGTTCCGCGTCGCCCTGAAGCGAAGTCGAAGGCAGGTTACGATCGTCGTGTGACAATCCGCACCGCGACCGCGGCAGATGCGGCGGTTCTTGCCGACCTGGCCCGGCGCACCTTTTACGACACTTTTGCATCGACCAACGACGCCAACGACATGGCGCTGCACTTGCAGTCCGCGTACGGCGTCGATCAACAAACGCGTGAGATCACGGATCGTGACATCACCACTCTGCTGGTCGAACAGGACGGTGCAGCGATCGCATACGCGCAGATCCGCGGCGACCACGTTCCGGAGTGCGTCACGGGTCCGGAGCCCCTCGAACTGTGGCGTTTCTACGTCGATGCGTCGTGGCACGGCCGTGGCGTCGCCCAGTCGCTGATGGAGCGCGTGAAGACCGTTGCGCGGCAGCGCGGCGCGAAGACGTTGTGGCTTGGCGTGTGGGAGCGCAACGATCGCGCGCGTGCCTTCTACACGAAATGCGGTTTCACCGACGCCGGCGAACACATATTCTTGTTTGGTACCGACCCGCAGACGGATCGGGTCATGGTTACGGGCTTATAGATGAAGACACCCAGAAGATTGTTGCTGAGCATCGTTGCGATCGGCCTCCTGTTCGAGGCCGGCGTCGCGCACGCACAAAGCGCGCGGCGGATCGATCGCGAGCGGCTGATGACGTCGGTGCGGACGCTTGCCGACCCGAAGTGGGAGGGACGCGCGGCCGGTTCGCCGGGCGGCATCGCGGCGCGCGAATGGATCGTCGAGCGGTTCAAGGCAATCGGCCTGCAGCCGGTCGCCGGCGAATACGCGCATCCGTTCACCTACTCGCGGAAAACGCCGACCGGCGTCCAGGACGGCGCCGGCGCGAACGTGCTCGGCATCTGTCCGGGCAGCGATCCGAAGCTGCCGTACTTCGTCGTGTCCGCGCACTACGATCACCTCGGCATCCGCGACGGGCAGATCTATCCCGGTGCAGACGATGATGCGTCGGGCGTCGCGGTGGTGCTGGAGCTGGCGGCGTTCTGTCAGCGAACGCGGTTCCGTCACACGATTCTGTTCGCGGCGTTCGATGCGGAGGAGCGCGGGCTTCAGGGCGCCCGCGCGCTGCTGGCGAAGCCGCCGGTGCCGAAGGACCGCATCGCGCTGAACATCAATCTGGATATGGTCAGCCGCAGCGACAAGCGCGAGATCTATGTCGCGGGCACGCATCACTATCCCGCTTTGAAGAAGCCGCTCGAAGAAGTCGTCAAGCGCGCGCCGATCACGGTGCTGTTCGGCCACGACAAGCCAAAGGACATCGCCGACGGACTGGATGACTGGACGAACCAATCCGATCACGGCCCGTTCCACGCCGCGAAGATTCCGTTCGTTTACTTCGGCGTCGAGGATCACCCCGACTACCACAAGCCGACGGATACGGCCGACAAGATCAACCCCGCCTTCTTCGCTGAGGTCGCTGAAACAATCCTCGACTCGCTATTGGCGCTGGATCGCCATCTGGGGGTCAGACCCTGAAATTTAGCAAAGTGCATCAATAGGGCCAGATCGCATCGCATTCCCTACGATTCGGAGCGCCGCCGCGAACGCGCGAAAATGCGGCTAATTGTCGTCGGATGGACGCCGAGACATCGCGCTATTTCAGCAATGGTGTAACCGTACATGACGTGCGCACGCCGGATCGCCTGCTCCCGTTGATTGCGCGTCACCCATCCTAGAAGCTTTTCTAAGTCGGGGCGCGCGAGTGCTTTGTACTCCCTTGGCACCTCGCTCAGGTACATCGTCGTTGCGATCAATTCACGCACGTGAGCGGACGTCTTCTGGTCTGCAAGGACGGCTTCACTTGTGTCGAAATCCACTTCGGGGAGACTGAGGACCTTCTCTCGAAACTGGCGCCGTGATTCTTCGATGGTGTTGGCAGGAAACGCGCGCTGCAACCATGCGGTTGCCAGGAACGGCGCCGGTTTGCGAAGTCCCATCATTGCGCCGTAGCTGCTCCATTCCCAGCGTTCCGGATCGGCCACCATGCCGGCCTCGATTGGGTTTCTCGCGATGTATGCAAGCGCGGCCCGGAGGTAGTCCGTGTCATCAATCACGATGGCCTTGAACCGTTCACTGAACACGTGGCCGCACCATTTGTGGCGGCGATTCATGTATTGGGTGAACCAGCCATTCACCAACTTCATGAACCACGAGATGTTGCCGCGCGGCGTGTGGACCACGCTATGACAGTGATTCCCCATCAGACAGTAACCAGGGCATTCGACCTCGTATCGTTCTAGCGCCTCGGCGAAGATGTCGAGATAAGCGCGGCGATCATAGTTGTTTACAAAGATCGAGTTCTTCCGATTGCCGCGCGTCATGATGTGATACGTCGCGCCGCAAAACACGATGCGTGGCGGTCTGGCCATACCGCAGGCGATTCAAGAATGACGCCCGCCCTGTTTTCGCGATTTGCCCCGTCTTTCTGAAAGTGCGTCGAGGCGACGCAGCAGATTTCGCAACCAGGCGGTTGTCGACACGACGCGAATTTTGCAAACGGGCCCGCCGCGCGATCTGTCCCCCGCATAGCAGAATGCTAAGATTCAGGGTCTGACCCCCATGCAGCAACTCTTCGACGCGATCAAGGCGGGCAAGGTGGAGGATGTCCGCGAATTGGTGAAGCAGAACCCCGCGCTGAAAGACGCGCGCGATGCAAGCGGCGCGTCGGCGCTGCTCGCCGCGGCTTACAACATGAAGCCCGAGGTGGTGAACGCGCTGCTCGAGCTCGGCGCGACCGTCGACATCTTCGAAGCGAGCGTGCTCGGCAAGGTCGATCGCATCGACGAGATTCTGAAGACCAATCCAGCGCGCGTGTCGGAACATGCGCCCGACGGATTCACGCCGGTTGCGCTCGCGGCATTCTTCGGCCAGCCTGCCGCGGTGAAGGCGCTGATCGCAGCCGGCGCCGACGTCAATGCGGCCGCGAAGAACGGCCTGAAAGTCGCCGCGCTGCACGCCGCCGTTGCCGGCCGCAATCTCGAGATCGTCAAGGCGGTCCTCGATGCCGGCGGCGATCCGAACGCGCAGCAGCAAGCCGGCTTCCGGCCGATGCACGAAGCCGGCACGAACGCGAATCGAAAACTCGCCGAGCTGCTGCTGGCGCACGGCGCCGACCCGACGCTGCCGTCAGACGACGGCAAGAGCGCGATCGATCTCGCGCGCGAGAAGGGCCACGCTGAGTTCGCCGACTGGCTGGCCACACAGCAGCCCGCCCGTTAGCGATCCATCTCAGCGAGCGGCGATGCGTCTGTAAACGTCGAGCGTCCCTTCGACGAGGCGATCGACGCCGAAGTGTTCGGCGACCCGCGCGCGGCCCGCCTCGCCGAACTGCTTCCGCAACTCTTCGTCCTTCAACAACCGCACGATCGCAGCAGCAAGCGCCTTGGCATCAGCCGGCGCGACCAGCAGGCCGGTCTCTTCGTGCACGATCGCTTCAGGTATGCCGCCCGCGTTCGTGCCGACGACCGCGTGGCCCATCGCCATGGCGTCGAGCACGGCCGACCCGAGTCCTTCGGTGACCGACGACATCACGAACAAATCAGCGCACTTGACCAGCGACAGCACGTCTTCGCGGAATCCGGGCAGCAGCACGCGCTTGCCGAGCCCGAGCTGCTTGACCTGCTTCTCGAGCGGCGCGCGCAGATCGCCTTCGCCGAAGATGAACAAATGCGCGTCCGGCACTTCGCGCAGCACCAGCGGCATCGCGTCGATCAGATACTTCTGGCCCTTGTGCCCGACCAGCGCGCCGACGTTGACGATCACCGGCACGCCGTGCGGCAGCCAGTACTCCGCGTGCAGGTCGACCGCCGGCCGGTTCTGAAGCTTCTCGACGTCGATGCCGTCGTGCACGACGTCGATGCGTGCGGCGGGAATGCCGTCCTGGATCAGGATGTTCTTGATCGCGTGCGACGCGGCGATGAAGCCGTCGACCTGCCGGTACTTCCACTGCGAGAACGTGTGCGACTGGAGATGAAAATCGACGCGCCGCGAGGCGATCGTCTTCGGCCGCGGATCGGGCGCGGCAAACGACAGCGCCAGCGACGCCATCGAGACCGCGTGGGGATCGTGCGCGTGCACGATCTGCGGCTTCCACTGCCGGATGATCTTCGACAGCTTCCACGCCGTCGCGAGATCGATCTCGTTCACCGGCGCGAGCGGCACCAGGTCCGGCCCCTCGGAAGCCCGCCGGAACAATTCGCCTTCGCGATGCGCCACCAGCACGGCCCGGTGGCCGCGCGCGCGCAGGCCGAGGACGGTTAAGAGGACCTGTTGCTGTCCCCCGCGCCAGGTCCGCGCGGTGTCGATGTGGAGGGCGAACACAGCTCCCAGAGTTTCGCAAACTTCAGCCCGACGTAGCGGGCATTCATCGCCGACACGATCAGGCCGGGCACCCCGTCCCGGAACCCGCCGCGCAGCACGTAATTGCGGACGAACGCGGCCGGCGGGTGGATCAGCAGATCGAGAAAGCCGGCGCGCCTCCCTTCCTCGAACATCTGCCTGGCCGCCAGCGTCGTGTAGCGATCCATGGTCTGGAAATGATGCGCGAGATCGCGATACGCGAAGTGCTGCAGCTCGCCGCGCAAATCCTCCACCGCGCCGTCCGCTTTCACCGACTCGTGCACGTACTTACCCGACCATCGCGCGCGACGGCGATCATAAAGACGCAGCTGGTAATCCGGATACCAGTCGGTCGATCGCATCCACCGCCCGAGGTGAAACGTCACTCGCCGCACCCGGTAGCCGGCCGCGCGCGGTCCCGCCGCGATCAGCGCCTTGATCTCCGACGCGAGCTGCGGCGTGACGCGCTCATCGGCATCGAGCGAGAAGATCCAGTCGTGCGCGGCCTGCCCGGCGGCGAAATTCTTCTGCGCGATGTAGCCGGGCCACGGCCGCACGAACACCTTGTCCGTGAACCGGCGCGCAATGGCCGCGGTGTCGTCGGTGCTCTCGCTGTCGACGACGATGATTTCGTCGGCCCAGGATAGCGATTGAATGGCGGCCTCGATGTTGGCCGCTTCGTTGAAGGTGATGATGGTGGCCGTGACCGGCACACCGAGATGCTAGCAGCAATCAGCGATCAGCAACCAGCAATCAGCAATCAGCAATCAGTGATTGCCGATTGCTGATTGCCGATTGCCGATCGCTATTGTCCGAACAGCGGCACGCGTTGCACGGCGGAGTAGTTGACCACCGACTGCGCGTACTGCACCAGCGCCAGCAGCTCGTTGTTGCGCGCGATGCTCAGATCGCGCTGCGCCTGCAGGACGAAGAAGTTCTGCGTCAGGCCGGCCTGGAAGCGCTTCTCTTCCGCTTCGAGGCGGCGCTCGGCGAGCGTCCGCGACACGCGGGTGGCCTCGACGCGGCGGGCGTTGGTCTGCACGTTGCGCGCGGCGTCGCGCACCTGCGTGGTCACCGCCAGCTCGAGGCTCTCGATCTGCCGCTGTGCCTGCGTCTGCTGCAGCCGGGCGCGGGCGAGCTGCGCTTCCTGCGTCGACTTGCCGATCGGATACGACATGTCCACCTGCACGCTCCAGCCTGGGAAATCGCCGCTGAAGGTCGAACCGAGGCCGCTGAAGAAGCCGACGCTCGTCGACGACACGATCGCGCCCGTCGGCAGGCCGGTCTGCGGATCGCGCGCGCGCACGACCTGCGTGCCGGCGATCGCCTGGGCGTTGTAGTTGACGTTCGCCGTCACTTCCGGCAGCGACTGGTTGCGGAAGTAGCGGATGTTGACGTCGTTGATCTCGAGGTTCTTGCGCGCGTTCTGCAGATCGGTGCGCTCGACCAGCGCGGTCTTCACCGCGGCCTCGGCATCGACAGTCGTCGGCACGAACGTCAGCGTGTCGGTCGGCTCGATCCGCGCCGTCCAGAAGTCGGGCGACGACGGGTTGTAGACGAGCGAGCGCAGCTGATCCATCAGGCGCTCGATCGCCGCTTCGGCGACGATCACTGCTTCTTCACGCGTCGCCACTTCGGCCTCGGCCTGGACGATGTCGAGCGGCGCCATGGTGCCGATTTCAACGCGGGCGCGATTGTCCCTGAGCGACTGCTGCGACAAGCGCAGCGACTGGCGCTGCACGTCGAGGTTGCCGATCGCGCCGACCAGGTCGTAATACGCGTTGCGGACGTTGCGCGTGGTCTGCGTGATCGACTGCTGCAGCTGCGTGTCGCTGATCTCCTTGTTGCGCTGGCTGACGAGCAGCTGCTGGCGCGCGCCGTCGATGCGGAAGTTGCGCAGCAGCGGCTGCGAGAAGGTGGCGCTGATCGACGAATTGAGCTGCGGATCGAACGTCGAGAACGCGTTGTTGGTGGTGTTGCGCGAGTTGTTCCAGCGCACGTCGTAGCTGCCGCCGTACCAGTTCGTCAACGACGACACGCCGAAATTGAAGACGCTGCGGCCGCTGGTGATGCCGCCCTGCGCGCCGGAGAGGAAGCTGGTCGACGGCTGCGTGGCGTCGGAGCTGCTCACGGTCGACACGAAGTTCGGCGTATACGCGGCCTTGAACTGATCGATGGTCAGATCCTGCAACTGCGGATTGATGCGCTGCACCTGCAGGTCGAGGTTCTGCTCGAGCGCGGTCGCCACCGCATCGTCGATGCTCATCCGGCGCACCGGGCCCGGCTGCTGCGCGGCGCTTCCGGGCGGCGTTGTCTGCGCGTGAACAGGCGACGGCCCAAAAACGGACACCGCGGCGGCAAACAGGCCGGCGGCCATCGCCGTTCGGGCACAAAAACGCTGGCTAAAACGCATCACACTGCTACTCCATGAAAAGGAAAGTCGGAGATGTTAGACCGGGGCAACAGCAAAAGCGGTGCCGCGGGCTGACATACAGCCCACCATCATAGACGGGATGGAGCATGCGCTGGTTCGCACGCCGGCGCTCGACCGGCCGCAAATCCAGGCCGAACGGCGGCAAAACATATACTTACGGGTTGATGACTCAATCAGAAGTCCTGACCATGTTCCGCCGCTCGGGCGCCCTGCTCGAAGGCCATTTCCGCCTCTCGTCGGGTCTCCACAGCCCGGGCTATCTCCAGTGTGCGCTCGTGCTCCAGCATCCAAAGGAAGCCGAGGCATTGGGGGCGGCGCTCGGAGCCATCGTCCGCTCGCTCGGCGCCCAGACCGTGCTGTCGCCGGCGATGGGCGGCATCGTGATTGGCCAGGAGGTCGGACGCGCGCTCGGCGTGCGCGCGATTTTCGCGGAGCGGCAGGACGGCGCGCTCACACTGCGCCGCGGCTTCGCGCTCGATCCCGGCGAGAAGGTGATCGTCGTCGAAGACGTCGTGACGACCGGCGGATCGACGCGCGAGACGATGGATGTGGCGCGCGCCGCCGGCGCGGTGGTCGTCGGCGCATGCGCGATCGTCGATCGCAGCGGCGGCAAACAGGGCCTCGATGTGCCGTTTCACGCGCTCCTGCCGATGGACGTGCAAACCTACCAGCCCGATGCTTGTCCTCTTTGCCAGCAAGGTGTTCCAGTCGTGAAACCCGGGTCGCGAGCTGCGAAGGCGTAGGGCGGCTTACGGGCTTACGGGTCTAGAGGCTTAATGGTGCGGCGTACGTTAAAGCTCACGATCGCGTACGACGGCACCAATTACGCCGGCTGGCAGCGGCAGGCGAACGCGATCACCATCCAGCAGGTGCTCGAGGACGAGATCGATGCGATCGTCGGCGCGCACAATCCGCTGAACGCGGCCGGACGGACCGACGCGGGCGTGCATGCCGCCGCGCAGGTCGCGAGCATCACGATCGATCATCCGATTCCAACCGACGAATTGCTGCGCGCGCTCAACGCGCGGTTGAAGGCGGGCGACATCCGCGTGCGCTCGATCGAAGAGATGCCGGAGCGATGGGACGCGCGCATCTTCGCGAAAGGCAAGACCTATCGCTATGCGATCTGGAACGGCGCGCCGCCCAGCCCGTTCTTCCGGCACGTTGTGTGGCACGTGCCGCACACGCTCGATCTCGAGCGGATGCAGCGGGCCGCGGCCGCGTTGATTGGCGAACATGACTTCGCCGCGTTCAAGGGACGCGGCAGCGACGTGTTGACGACGACGCGACGGGTGCTGTCGGCGGCGCTCGTCGAGATGAACATTCACACCGATCAGCCGATCGCGTTGTCGCCGCTCGACTCTTCGACTTCGCCCAGGGCAGGGGCCGCGGCTGACGAGGGCCGGTTACTGCGTTTCGAGATCAGCGGCACCGGTTTTCTGCGTCACATGGTGCGGACCATCGTCGGCACGCTCGTCGACATCGGGCGCGGCAACATGCAGGTCGAGGACATGCGCGCGATTATCGAGTCACGGGATCGCTCGAAGACGGGGCAGACGGCTCCGGCGCAGGGCTTGATGCTCTGGACAGTAGCGTATTGACGAGCCACACCAGTCCGGCTGCCGCGATCATCACCATCAGCAGGCGGATGCCGGCGGCAATGCCTTGCAGCGAAAATTCGGGGAGGCGATAGGTGAGCAGCGTCGCCCCGCGTTCGGTTGCCCAATGCCACGCCGTGTGCGCGACCAGCGCCGACAACAGGATCGTGCCGATGCGCTCGGCGACGACATAGCGGAAGAGCAGCACCAGCGCTGGAATCGTGACCAGCAGCACGAACAGCTGGCCGATCTCGACGCCGACGTTGAAGGCAAGCAGCGACGCCACCAGATGATCGCCGGCAAACTGCAGCCGCTCGCGCAGCAGGAACGAGAAGCCGAAGCCGTGAACCAGGCCGAACCCGAACGTGACGATCCATCGCCGCTGCAGCTTCGCGCCGACGATGTTCTCGAACGCCATGTAGACGATCGAGATCGCGATCAGCGTTTCGATCAGCGGCGGAAACCACAGGCTGTCGGGCGCCATGCCGAACGCGGACGCGATCAGCGTCACCGAATGCGCGACGGTGAACGACGTGATGATGATCGCCAGCGGCGTGAGCTTGCGGTACGGAATCACCAGGCACAGCAGGAACAGCAGGTGATCGGTGCCGTCGAGAATGTGGAAGAAGCCTTCGCGCGCGAACAGGTAAAACGCCTGGTGCCAGCGCGGATCGAGATGGACGATGCCGGTCTCGGCGTGGAGGTCGAACGCGCGCTCGGGTTTGCCGGGCTGCAGGAACCGCAGCACGATGTTGACCTGCAGGCCGAGGCGCGTCAGTCCCGGCGCAATCGCGAAGTCGGACTGGTCGGAGGTAATCGGCGTCTCGAACAGGACGTCGAGCATGCCGTTGTCCCAGTAGATCTCGGTGCTGTTGTCGAGCCGCGGGCCGCTCAGGATGTTGGCCAGCGCCGTGTCGTAGTTCTCGAACGAGCGGTCGGACGGCAGCGACGTGCGCGTGGCGACGATTTCCGCCAGCGGCAGCTCGGTGCCGTTCTCGTAGAGGTGCACGAAGTCGCGAATCCAGATCTGCGCGGCGTGCCGTTCGGACGGCTCCATCTTCGTGAAGTCGAGATAACCGCTGGGCTGCGACGGAACGTCGATGTCGCGCATCGATTTGAGCGGCGCGCGGACCAACAGGCGCAGGGTGTTGCCCTCGGGGCGCACGAAGCCGAAGACGGTGACCTCGTTCGGTACTTCGTGGGCGGTGGTTCGGGGGGCGGCCGCGATCAGCAGCAGCGTCACCACGGCCAATCGGCTCAATGACTTGCTGGTAGTTTCCACTCTCGACACGGGTAGTGCAGCCAAGTATACTGGCGCCCGCTTTAGGACGTTCTTTACGAGGGGAGCCGGGGAATGACGAACCGCAAGCTATTTACGGGCGCCGCATTGGTAGCGGTCCTCGCCGCGCTGGGCGTGGCGCAGGGATATCTCGACAGCGTCGCGGCACAGGCCAAGCAGGTGCCGAGATTCGAAGTCGATCCGTTCTGGCCGAAGCCGATGCCCAACAACTGGGTGTTCGGACAGACCATCGGCCTGGGTATTTCGGCCGACGATCACGTCTGGATCATTCATCGCGGCAACGATCCGAACAACCTCGATCGCACCGAGTACGCGCAGCCGACGCCGAACGGTCCGCGCGTCAGCGAGTGCTGCATGCCGGCGCCGCCGGTCGTGGAATTCGATGCCGCCGGCAACCAGGTCGGCGCGTGGGGCGGCCCGGTCGCGGGCGCGCCGTATCAGTGGCCCGAGAGCAATCACGGCATCGTCGTCGATCACAAGAACTTCGTGTGGATCGGCGGCAACGGCCAGCCCGACTCGCACATCCTGAAGTTCACGCGCGACGGCAAGTTCGTGGCGCAGTACGGCAAGCCCGGCGCCCGCAAGGATCCGGCATCGCCCGCCGACAAGCCGGTCTACCGCTCGAACAGCCTCGACATGGAGAACTTCGGCCGCGTCGCCAAGATCTTCATCGACCCGAAAGCCAACGAAGGCTACGTCTCCGACGGCTACCTGAACAAGCGCGTCGCCGTGATCGACCTCGACAACGGCAAGATCAAGCGCATCTGGGGCGCCTACGGCGAGCCGCCGACGGACAACAACCTCGGCCCGTACGATCCGACCGCGCCGCTGCCGCGCCAGTTCCGCAACCCGCTGCACTGCGCGGAAATGTCGAACGACGGCCTGGTTTACACCTGCGATCGCCCGAACGATCGCGTCCAGGTGTTCACCGCGCAGGGCAAGTTCGTCTCCGAGCACCGCGTCGAGCCGCAGACCCGCTCCGACGGTTCGGTGTGGGACATCGCATTCTCGAAGGATCCGGCGCAGCAGTTCCTGTACATGGCCGACGGCGCCAACGAGCACGTTCGCGTGTTCGATCGCAAGAGCATGACCGAGCTCTACAACTTCGGCTACGGCGGCCGTCAGCCCGGCATGTTCTTCGGCGTGCACAGCATCGCCGTCGACTCGAAGGGCAACATCTACACGACGGAAACCTACACCGGCAAGCGCCTGCAGAAGTTCGTCTACAAGGGCCTTGGCCCGGCGCCGAAGAGCTCGAAGGTCCCGGCATGGCCTGGGACGGGGAACTAACTCCTGAAGGCAAAAGCCTAAAGGCAAAAGGTTAAAGGCAAAAATGGGCCGGTCCTCACGAGGGGCCGGCCCGTTGTCTTTCTGGCTCGTCCTTTTGCATTTTGCCTTTTTGCCTTGTGCTTTTGCCTTGTGCCTGTCGAGGAGTAACATCAAACGACTCCGATGAGTCTCGATCAACTACTCGAGTGGATTCCCGCGGGCGGCCCTGAGGAGGCGCTGGCCCGGCAGATCGAGTTCGATCGGCTGCCGCGCCATGTCGCCGTCATCATGGACGGCAACGGCCGCTGGGCGGGCGAGCGCCATCTGCCGCGTGTCGAGGGACACCGTGCCGGCGTCGACGCCGTCCGCGATGTCATCGAGACCTCGGCGCGCCTCGGCCTCGAGGTGCTGACGCTCTACGCGTTCTCCGTCGAAAACTGGAAGCGGCCTGCGGCGGAAGTCAGCACGCTGATGATGCTGCTCAAGCGCTACCTGGGGCTCGAGCTCGAAACGCTGCTGCGCAACAACATCCGCTTCAACGTGATCGGCCGCGCCGAGGCGCTCGCGCCCGACGTGCGAACCGAGCTGCTCGACGCCGAGCGCAAGACGGCGAAGAACACCGGCATGATCTTCAACATCGCGCTCAACTACGGCGGCCGCACCGAGATCATCGACGCGGCGCGGCGCGCGATCGAATCCGGCATCAAGCCCGAGGACCTCGACGAAGAGCGGTTCTCGCAGCTGCTGTACACCGCGGGCCAGCCCGATCCCGATCTGCTGATCCGGACGAGCGGCGAGATGCGCGTCAGCAACTTCCTGCTGTGGCAGATCGCGTACGCCGAGATCTGGGTCACCGACACGCTGTGGCCCGACTTCCGCTGCCGCCATTTGCTCGAAGGCGTGCTGGCCTATCAGAAGCGCGATCGCCGATTCGGCGGCATCACGCCGCCCGTGCCCGCGGGGGTTCGGTGAGCATCTTCGCGATCTCCCCGCAAGCCCGTAGCCCCAAGCCCGCAAGCCCGCGATGACCCGGCTCCTTAGCGGCGTCGTGCTGGGCGTCGCCGCCCTCGCGCTCATCTGGTTCCTCAGCTCCATCGCCCTGCTCGGCGTCGCGCTGGTGGTTGCCGCCCTCGCTTTCCACGAGTACCACCGCATCGTCGAGAAGATCGGCGCGAAGGTGCCGTACTGGATGACGTTCGTCACGACGCTGCTGGTGTGCGCGATGGTGCCGTTCCAGTGGGTCGATCTCGAGTCGGTGCTGGCGCTGTCGTTGCTGCTGATCGCGCTCAACGTGCTGGCATCGGACCGCGCCGGGGCGCCGGTGCTTGCCGACAGCTCGGCGGCGATGCTGGCGCCCGTCTACATCGGCGTGCCGCTCGGATGCCTGGTCGGCGTTCACGCGATCGTCGGACGCGAGGGTGTGCTGCTGCTGATCGCAACGGTGGCGGTCAGCGACAGCGCGCAGTACTACACGGGCCGCACGCTCGGCCGCACGCCGCTGGCGCCGCTCCGAAGCCCGAAGAAGACGCGCGAGGGCGCGCTCGGCGGCTTCGTGATCGCGCCGCTCTTTCTTGCCGTCGCGGGCAGCTACTGGCTTCCCGCATTCCCGTGGTACTGGCACGCCAGCGTCGGCTTCGGCATTGTCGTTGCCGGCATCATCGGGGACCTGTTCGAGTCGATGCTGAAGCGAGCCGCCGACATGAAAGACAGCGGCGCGCTCATTCCCGGCCACGGCGGCGTCCTCGATCGCATCGACGCGCTGCTGTTCGCCGCGCCGGTCTTCTACTTCTTCCTGCGGACCGTTTAGAGAACGATGCCTTTGCTACCCTTGGAACCTTTGGAACCCGTGGAACCCTTGGAACCCGTGTTGTCGTGAAGCGCATCGCGATTCTCGGCTCGACCGGTTCGATCGGCACCAGCGCGCTCGACGTGGCGCGGACGCATCGCGATCGTGTCGAAGTCGTTGCGCTTGCGGCGGCGACGAACGTTGCCGCGATGGTCAAGCAGGTGCTCGAGTTCCGCCCGCGCGCGGTGGCGATGGCGACCGGCGAAGCGATGGACAAGCTGCGCGCGGCGCTCGGCGGATCACCGGGTGAGATTTCCGGCGTCGGCAACGAAGGCCTGTGCGAGATCGCGTCGCATCCCGACGTCGACATCGTGTTGTGCGCCTCGTCGGGAACGGCGGCGCTCGACGCCGTGTTGTGCGCCATCGAGGCGGGGAAGACCATCGCGCTCGCCAACAAGGAAGTCCTGGTGATGGCCGGCGGCATCGTGATGGATGCGGCGAAGAAGAAGGGCGTCGCCATCCTGCCGGTCGACAGCGAGCACAACGCCATTCATCAGTGCCTGCATGGCCGCGCCGAAGGCGAGCTGCGCCGGCTGATTCTTACGGCGTCCGGCGGCCCATTCCGCGGCCGCTCCTTGCGCGATCTCGAAAAGGTCACCGCCGCCGATGCGCTCAAGCATCCGACCTGGCAGATGGGACCGAAGATCACGATCGATTCGGCGACGCTGATGAACAAGGGCCTCGAGGTGATCGAGGCGCACTGGCTGTTCGGCATGCCCGCGTCGCAGATCGAGGTGGTCGTGCACCCGCAGTCGATCGTGCACTCGATGGTCGAATTGAAGGACGGGTCGATCATCGCGCAGATGGGCATCACCGACATGCGTCTGCCGATTCAGTACGCGTTCGCGTATCCCGATCGCTGGGACGCGCCGGTGCCGTACCTCGACTTGACCAAGCAAAAGGCGCTCGAATTCCACGCGCCGGCGTGGGACGACTTCCCCTGCCTGCGCCTCGCGTATCGCGCGCTCGAGGCCGAACGGAGCCTGCCGATCGTGTTGAACGCGGCCAACGAGGTCGCCGTATCGTCTTTTCTAGAGGGCCGGCTGGGCTTCACGCATATTCCCGACGTGATCGAGCAGGCGATGGACGCCCACACGCCGGAGCCCGCGGCAACCCTCGCCGAGGTCCGCCGCGTCGATCGCTGGGCCCGCGCCCACGCGGCCGAGCTGGCGCTGCAGTTAGAATTAGAGAAGCAATGACCACGCTGGTTTCGTTCTTGTTCGTGCTCGGCGTGCTCGTGTTCATTCACGAGCTCGGCCACTTCCTGCTCGCGCGGTGGAACGGCGTGCGCGTGCTGGTGTTCTCGCTCGGCTTCGGCCCGAAGCTGCTCAAGGTGCAGCGCGGCGACACCGAGTACTGCATCAGCGCCATCCCGCTCGGCGGCTACGTCAAGATGGCCGGCGAGAATCCCGACGATCCGCAGACCGGCGCAGACGACGAGTTCATGGCGAAGTCGAAGTGGCAGCGCTTTCAGATCCTGATCGCGGGCCCGGCGATGAACATCCTGCTCGCCGTGGTGCTGCTTGCCGGCATCCTGATGCGCGGCGCCGACGTCATCGCCTACTTCGATCAACCCGCCGTGGTCGGCGTGGTCAAGGAAGGATCGCCCGCAGAGCGCGCCGGCATCCGTCCCGGCGATACGATCAGGAAGTTCGGCACCGCCAACGTCAGCACGTGGGAACACCTCGAGATGGCCGTGGCCCAGCGGCCCGAGATCGAAGTCGACGTCACGGTGTTGCGCGACGGCCGCGAGCAGCAGATGAAGGTGCGTCCCGACCTCACCGAGCTGAAGACGCGCAACGATGCGCGCTTCGAAATCGGGACCATCGGCGTGCTGCCCGACGCCTACCCGGAGGTCGCGACCATTGTCCCCGGCAAGCCGGCGGAGGCCGCGGGCCTCAAACCCGGCGACGTGATCCTGTCGATCGACGGCGAGCGCGTCGTCTTTGCTTCACAGGTCGCGCCGCTCATCTGGGAGAAGGACGTCAACAAGCCGATCGAGTTCCGCATCCGCCGCGACGGCGCCGAACAGACGATCTCGGTGACGCCGTACAAGGACGGGGAGAGAACGATGGTCGGCCTGGGGCCCAAGGACGCGACCAAGTCCTACAAGCCGTCGCCGATCGAAGCGGTCGGCATGAGCATCCAGCGGAACTTCGAGCTGGCCGGCTTGATCCTCAACACGCTCAAGGACCTGTTCACCGGCGAGGCGTCGCCCAAGCAGTTGATGGGACCGATCGGCATCGCGCAGGTATCGGGCGAAGCCGCACGCACCGATTTCATCGCGCTGCTCGGGCTGATGGCGTCGATCAGCCTCAACCTCGGGTTGCTGAACCTGCTGCCGATCCCGGTGCTCGACGGCGGCCACATCTTCATCATGGCGATCGAGACGATCTCGCGGCGCGACTTCTCGCTTCAGGCGAAGGAAAAGATGCTGTTCGTCGGGTTCGTGCTGCTGATGACGCTGATGGTGACCGTCATCTACAACGACCTGACGCGCATCGCGTGGATTGAAAACTTAATGCCCTGGCGCTGACAGGCGCGCCGTGGAGGACGCTTGGTCCTCCCGGTCGGCAGCGAACGTGAACACGTAATCGAACTCGCGCCGCACCAGCGGCGCAGCCGGCCGTTGAGGATCCCACAACTGCACGACCAGCCGATTCGTTGTCGCCGGGAGTGCGCACCGTTGTTCAACCGCAAGATTGTCGTAGCCTTCGCGCTCGTGCGTGACGTACACCGGGTCCGACGTGCCGACGAGCCGCTCGCGCCCGGCCGCAAAACTCTGGCTGCCAACCTCCACCGTGCCGCAGCGCACACCGCCTGATTCGAACGTCACGGTGATGTAACCGTCGATCAGATCGACGCCGCTGGTGACATCGAACGCCGCCTTCCATTCGTCGTTACAGAGGTGCGTTCCGGGAATTCCCGTGAACGACGGCCCGCATTCCTGCACGGTCAACCGAGCACCGGACATGTGGGTGACCGCCGAGATGCGAATGTTTCCTGGAGTAACTGCGGCCGTTGTAACCGTCGGAGCGGTCGGAACAAAGTATTTCGCCTGCGAGCCGCAAGCGGCACAGAAAACGGCTGCGACGATGCACAGGCCGGCGGGTGTCAGTAGCTTCATGGCTGCATTCGTGTTGAGCGGTCGTTAATGCGTCGACGTAGGGACCGACTTTCGTCCCGCCGAACGTTTGAGAACTCTCCCGGGACGTGCGTTCGTATGCTTGCCGTTTTCGAGCACCACCTTGCCGTTCACCAGGACGGTATCGATCCCTACCGGATACTGAAACGGATCTTCGAACGTCGCCCTGTCCGCGACAGTATTGGGGTCGAAGATCACCAGGTCGGCCCACTGGCCTTCCTTGATCGTGCCGCGGTCGGTGAGCCCGAGAATTTCCGCGGGTAACGACGTCATCTTCCGAACCGCGTCTTCGAGCGGAATCACTTTCATCTCGCGCACGTAGCGGCCGAGCACGCGCGGGAAGGTGCCGAAGCTGCGCGGGTGCGGCACGCCGGCGCGCAGCGGCCCGTCGATCGCCAGCGCCGATCCATCCGAACCGATCGAGACCCACGGCTGCCTCATCGCCAGCGCGAGGTCGGCTTCGTCGATGATGAAATAAACGCAGCCGACCGATCCCCGTTCTTCAATCAACAGATCGAAAACAAAATCGAACGGATCCTTGCCCGCTTCTTTCGCCGCCTCGGCGACGCGCTTGCCCTCGTACTTGCGGTTCGGCGACACCGGATCGTTGGTGCCGCCGCGCGTGCGGCCGATCGCCGCGAGCTGCACGTTCTGCCACGTTCCCGCCGATTGATAGCGGCTTTCCCACGCCGGATTGGTGTTCTCCATCTCGCGTCGGATGCGCGCGCGCTCGCGCGGATCCTTCAACCGCGCGATCAGCCGGTCGGTGCCGCCGTCCTGCGCCCACGGTGGAATCGTCGCCGTCAGGCTCGTGCTGCTCGCGACGTAGGGATACTGATCGGCGGTGACGCGCACGCCGCGGGCGCGCGCCGCCTCGACGATCTCGATCACTTCCTTCATCCGGCCGAAGTTCTTCTGCCCGGTGACCTTGATGTGGAACACGTGCACCGGAATCCCGGCGCGCTCGCCGATCGCGATCGCTTCCTCGATGCCTTCGCGCAGCTTGCCGCCGTCGTAGCGCAGGTGCGATGCATACAAGCCGCCCTGCGCGGCCTTGGCGACCTCGCCGAGCTCGGCGACGGAGGCGTAGGCATTCGGCGGATAAATCAAGCCCGATGACACGCCAAACACGCCCTGGTCCATCGCGGCCGCGACGATCTTCTGCATCTCTTCGATGTCTTTCGGCGTCGCCTTCTTGTCTTCCTCGCCGATCACCAGCTCGCGCACCGTGCCGCTGCCGATGTAGGACAGCACGTTCGGCGAGATGCCGTTCTTTTCGAGCGCGGCAAAGTAACCGTTGAAATCCTTCCACGGCTGGGTGGCAGAGGCTTCCTTGCGCGGCGCGATCGATCCGGACTCGCCGATCACTTCAGTGGTCACGCCCTGGCGGATCTTGCTCTGCCCGTTGCCGTCGGTGACCAGCGGCATGTCCGAATGGCTGTGCATGTCGATGAAACCCGGCGCCACAGTGCGCCCCTTCGCATCGATGGTCTGCGCTCCAGAGCCAGTGACTTCGCCGACCGCCGCGATCTTTCCGTCCTTGATCGCGATCGATCCCTTGCGCGCGGCTCCGCCGGTGCCGTCCACGATCTGCGCGTTGGTGATGACGAGGTCGTGCGACGGTGCCGTCGCCGGCGGCGCCTGCGTATTACACGCGCTGAGACTGCAGGCCAGCAGGATCGCGAAAACAATCTTCATCTCAGTTTCCCTTGAAGCGCGTGACGATGGCGTCCGCGAACGCCGAGAGCGGCCCTGCCGGGTGCTGCACCGCGGGATCGATGTTGGCGCGGGCCGCGGCATCCGCCGCCGCGCTGCCCTGCACGGCGACGACCGTGTGGGCGAGCAGATCCGACGCCTGATCGACGCCGACGTTGGCCGCGAAGTTCAGCACCGCGGAGGCGCTGGTGAACGTGACGAGATCGATCTTGCGATCGAGCAGCAGGCGGTAAATATCGAGATCGGCGTCGGTGTCGATCGCCACCTCGGCGCCCTGCGCGCGCAGCAGGTCGGCGAGATCGTCGGGCTGCTCCTTCGAGTGCATCACCAGCGCGCGGCGCCCAAACAGCGGCCGCGAATCGAACCACCGCAGGTGATCACGGAAGTTGACGACCTTGCCGACGATCAGCAGCCCGCCGCCGAGCGGCTCCTCCTTGTGCTGCGCCAGCAGCGACCCGAGCGTGCCGGTCACCGTCTTCTGCGACGATAGCGTGCCCTTGACGATGATGGCGGCCGGCTCGTCGGGCGAGCGGCCGTGCTCGATCAGCGAGTGCAGCATCTTCGGCAGCTGTTGCGGCCCTGCAAACGACACGATCGTGCCGTCGAGTGTCGCAAGCGCCGTCCAGTCGATGCGCGCCTTCTCGCGGCCGCCGTCCTCGTGGCCGCGAACGAACGTGACCGTATCGCCCGCGCCGGGATACGTGATCGGAATGCCCGCGTAGGCGGTGGCGCCGATCGCATGCGGCGTGCCGGGAATCACTTCGTAGCGCACGCCCTGCTCGTGCAGGAACAGCGCTTCTTCGCCGCCCTGATCGAACAGGAACGGATCGCCCCACTTCAGCCGCGCGACGGTCTTGCCTTCGCGTGCCTTCTCGGCGAGCAGGTAACAGATCGCGTCCTGATCGCGCGGCTCGGGCGCCGCGCTGCCGACGTCGATGCGCTCCGCGTGCTTTGGAGCCGCGTCGAGCAGATCGGGATGCACGAGGTGATCGAAGATCACGACGTCGGCTGCCTGCAGCAATCGAAAGCCGCGCAGGCTGATGAGGTCGGGAGCGCCCGGGCCGGCGCCGATGATGTAGACCGTAGCACGCACGGTGGAATACTACAGGGTCTGGCGGGCTTGCGGGCTACGGGCTTGCGGGGAGTTCACGGGAGTCTTTTCCCGTAAGCCCGAAGCCCCGAGCCCGAACAGTTACGGCCTCACGACACAGGGCCGTAATACCCTCTCTTCGTGCGCGCGGTGCTGTTCGGACGCGACACCTGCACGACGATGCGCCGGAAGGCGCCGTCGCGGCGGGGATTCTTCGACGCGTAGCCCATTGAATACTGGCTCGACAGCTCGTCGGCGATCTGCCCGTAGACGTCCTTGAGCTCGTCGATCTGCTTCGCGAAGAACGCGCGGCCGCCGGTTTCCTGCGCGAGCTGGCGAAGCACGAACTCGGCTTCGCGGAAGCCCTTGAGCGCGCTCGATTCGCGCGGCTGCAGCCCGATCGTGTAAATCGCGGTTTCGGATCGCTTGGCGAGCTCGAGCACTTCCTCGAACGTGACGAGGCTCGACGTGTCCTCGCCGTCCGACAGCACGACGATGGCCTGGCGGCGAATCTCGTCCGGGTTCTTCGCCTTCACCTTGGCGAGCTCCTTCAGCGCGATGTAGACCGCATTGTGAAGCGCGGTGGATCCGCCGGCGGACGTCGCATGGATCGCCGATTCGAGCTCGGCGACCTTGTTCGTGAACCCGAGCTTGATCTCGACGCGGCTGTCGAAGTCCACGACCTGCGCGAGATCCTGCGGACGCAGCTTTTTCGCAAACCCGATCGCCGCCTCCTGCGCGTGCTCCATGCGCTGCTCCATGCTCGCGCTCGAGTCGATCAGCAGCGACAGCGCGATCGGCAGGTTGGTGCGGTTGAAGTAGGTGAGCTCCTGCTTGGCGCCGTCCTCGAAGACCGAGAAATCCTCCTGCGCCAGGTCGGTGACGTAGCGGCCCTGCGCGTCGCTGACCGTGACGTTCAGCGACACCACTTCGATTCCGGCGCGGAAGACTTGCGGCCGATCCGGTGCCTTGGGTGCCGGGGGGGCCTGAGGAGCCTGGGGTGCGGGCGCGGCGGCCTGCTTGTTCCCCGTAGCCTTGGCGGACGTGGCTCCCCCTGAGACTGCACTGATGGCCGCGACTGCAACGACGAAGGCGGCGAAACCGTTCCGCATCATTTCGCGCTCTGTCCGCGCGCCGGGCCGCCGCTCATTTCCATGTTCGGTTTGGCCGCGGTGACTTCGATCTTCTCCGGCGGAATCAGCTGCTGCGGCCGCGCGTAGACCACGCGGTGCTGGCTCTTCAGGATCGCCGCCAGCTCGAGGAGCTTCCCTTCGAACGCCTGGCTGGTCAACACGTCGATGCGAGTGCCGCCGGAATCCTTCGGCGCGCGATCGAGGACGAACGCCCGGTTGCGCGCCGCATCGTCAAGGCTGGCTCCGGCCGGCGTGGTGAGGACGATGGCATGCAGGGACGCGCCGCCGCGCGCGAGCTGTTCGAGCACTTCCTTGTAGTGCAGCGGGCTGAACTCGACGTTCTCGGTGGTGAGGATGACAATGGCGGCGCGATCCTCCTCGCGGCGCTGCAGCCCCTTGCTGGTCTCGACGATCGCGTCGAGCAGCGTCGCGCCGGAGTCCGGCATGGCGAACACCTTGTTGACGCCGTCGAGCAGCAGCTTTGGATCGGTGGTGTAGTCGCGGAGGATGGTCGGACGATCGGCGACGCCGATGATGGCGATTGGCCCGATGCCGCCGAGCGCCTTCACGAACGCGGTCAATCCCTTGCGGATGTCGGCGATGTGATCGCGCGCGGCCTGCGAGTTGTCGACGAGGATCGCGATCGGCATCGGCGAAGACGCGGCGGTGACGCGCAGCACTTCGCGGGCGCGGCCGTCTTCACGGACCGTGAAGGCGTCGACGCCCAGGCCGGTGATCGGCGCGCGGGTGTTCTTGTCCCAGGCGCTGACGTAGAGCACGCGCTCGTTGGCCTGCGCCGCAGATAGCACAGATAACGCGGATAAGAGCAGGGCAAAGGCGCCCCCGGCAAAGAGACGAACGCTCATGATGACCTCGGGCTTCCGCAGGCGCGTTCGGGAGCCTGATCGGCACTATATCCCATAGACTAGACACATGGCCCCGACCTCGCAGACCACTCTGCAGCTCATCGGGCAGCTGAGCACGATCGGCCTGTCGTTCGTGTTCGCGCTGGTGATTGGATTTGGCGCCGGCTGGTGGCTCGACGGCGTGCTCGGCACCAAGCCATGGCTGTCGTTCGTCGGCTTTTTCCTTGGTCTCGCGGCGGGCGTGTTGAACGTCTACCGGGTGATGCAGCTCGCCAATAAGAAAGACAGTTCCGCGGGTTCCACAGGTTCCACAGGTTCCACGGGTTCCACGGGTTCCAGAGGTTAGGTTCTCGTTTGGTTGAACGCCTCGCCCGCGGAACGGCTGTCGCGTGCGGCGCGATCGCATTGTTGTTTGCGGCGTGGCGAGGTCCTTTGGCCGGCCTTGCGGTGCTTGGTGGCGGCGCGTTGA
>DASUSZ010000306.1:0-8810 GCA_036374815.1 Vicinamibacterales bacterium
TCGGGCTGGTTCGCGATCAGGTGGTGGCGTTTTACTTTGGCGCCGGCGACGCCAACGACGCCTTTCGCGTCGCGAGCCGCATTCCCAACCTCGTCCGCGATCTGTTTGCCGAAGGCGCGATGAGCGCGGCCTTTGTGCCGACGTTCACAAGGCAGCTGACGCTCCACGGCCGCGAGCAATCGTGGCGCCTCGCGAGCTCGGTGATCAACGCGCTGCTGATCGTGACCGGCGCGATCGTGGTGCTCGGCATCATCTTCGCCGAGCCGCTGGTCCGCCTGTTCGCGGCGGAGTTCAGCCAGGTGCCCGGCAAGATCGAGCTGACGATCTATCTGACGCGCATCGTCTTTCCATTCCTGACGCTCGTCGCGGTTGCCGCGGTGCTGATGGGGATGCTGAACTCGCTCGGCCACTTCTTCATTCCGGCGCTGTCGCCGGCGATGTTCAACGTGGCGGTGGTCGTGATCTCATTGACGCTGATCCCGATCGCGCCCTCGCTGGGGATCGAGCCGATCACGATCGTCGCGATCGCGACGCTGGTCGGCGGCCTCGGCCAGCTCGTGATCCAGTGGCCGCCGCTGCGCAGGGAAGGTTTCCGCTATCAACCGGTGCTGGATCTGAAGGACGAGGGCCTGCACAAGGTGCTGCTGTTGATGGGGCCCGGCACGATCGGCATGGCGGCCACCCAGATCAACGTGTTCGTCAACACGGTGCTCGCCACCGGCGAAGGCACCGGCGCGGTGACGTGGCTCGACTTCGCATTTCGGCTGATGTACCTGCCGATCGGGTTGTTCGGCGTGTCGATCGCTACCGCGGCGACGCCGGCAATTTCGCGCATGGTCGCGGAGCAGGATTTCCCGCGCATCCGCTCGACGCTCGCCAACGCGCTCGGCCTGATGATGTTCCTCAACCTGCCGGCGACGATCGGCCTGATCGTGCTGGCGCGGCCGATCGTGGCGATGATCTTCGAGCACGGCAACTTCACGGCGGCGGACACCATCGCCACCGCCGCGGCGCTGCAGCTCTACGCGATCGGGCTGATCGGCTATTCGATCGTGCGCATCATCTCGCCGACCTTTTACGCGGTCGGCCGCAGCCGCATTCCGGTGATGGTGTCGGCCGGCTCGGTGCTGGTCAACATCGCGCTGAACATCACGCTGGTCGAACGGCTCGGCTATCGCGGCCTCGCGCTCGGCACGTCGATCACCGCGATCATCAACGCCAGCGTGCAGCTGTTCCTGCTGCGACGCGAGATTCACGGACTCCATGGCTCGCGCATTGCCGCCTCGTTCGCCAAAGTCGTCGTCGCGTCGGCGGCAATGGCGGCGGCGACGTGGGGCGTGCATGTGCTGACGCTCGAGTGGCTGCCCGGCGCGTCGCTGCTGCTGCAGATGCTGCGCCTGCTGATCACGATTTCCGTATCGATGGCGGTGCTGGCCGGCGCCGCACAGCTGCTGCGCATCCAGGAGTACGGCGAAGCGCGTGATCTGATTGTGGGCCGGCTCAGAAGGATGCGGCGTTGAAAGAGCGCGGGTGGCTCGGCCTGCATACGTCGATCTGGAAGATCGCGTCGACGCACGTCGTGGTCGACGCCTACAACAACATCTACGCGCCGCTGCTGCCGCTGCTGATTCCGGCGCTGGGCCTGTCGCTGCAGGCGGCCGGCGTCATCGCGATGTGTTTCCAGATGGCGAACTCGGTCTCGCAGCTGGCGTTCGGCGCGCTCGCCGATCGCTGGCGGCCGCGTGTGTTGCTGATCGCGGGGCCGCTGTCCGCGGTGATCTTCATGAGCCTGATCGGGCTGGCGGTATCGCCGTTCACGCTCGGACTGATCCTCGTGATCGGCGGACTGGGCGGCGCGGCGTTTCACCCGCCGGCGGCGGCGCTCGTCTACAAGCTTGCCGATCACCGCAAGGGCCTGGCGATGTCGACACATCTGTCAGGCGGATCGCTGGGCTTCGCCGCGGCGCCGGTGCTGTTCGCGCCGTTCATCGCGTTCGTCGGCTTGCAGTGGTCGCCGTTGATCATGATTCCCGGCTTGCTCGCGCTGGCGTGGACGCTGCAGCACGTGCCGGCAATGTCGCGGCCGCACGAGCACGAGCGGTCGACGCTGCGATCGCTCAAGCCGGCGGCGGTGCCGCTGACGCTGCTCTACTTCACGATCGTGCTCCGCACCGCGACGACCTACGGATTCATGACCTTCACGCCGACCCTGCTGACGCAGCAGGGGTTTTCGATTGGCGCGGCGAGCACGGCGGTGTCGCTCTATTTGTTTGCCAGCGGGATCGGCGGCTTCCTTGGCGGCCCCGCCGCTGATCGCGTCGGCGCCAAGAAAGTCATCGTCTGGACGCTGATTGCGGCGGTGCCGTTCATGGCGCTGGCGCCGCATCTGCCGCCGCTCGGCTTCACGGCAATGCTGGCGATCGGCGGACTACTGTTGCAGTCGACCTTGCCGATCAGCGTCACCTTCGCCCAGAGCTTCGTCAAAGGCGGCGCCGCTACGGTGTCGTCGTTGATGATGGGGTTCGCCTGGGGCATGGGCAGCCTGACGGTTCCCCTGGTCGGCATGGGCGCGGACAGATACGGCATCCGTGAAACGCTTGCCGTCGTGGCGTTCATCCCACTGGTCGCGGCGGTTCTCGCGTGGCAACTGCCCGATCGCGGCGCCCATCACGTCGAACCCGAAGTCGATCCGCTTCCGTAATTCGGCTCCCGGCTCCCGGTTCCCGGTTCCCGGCTCCCGGTTCCCGACTCCCGGCTCCCGGTTCCCGACTCCCGGCTCCCGGTTCCCGTAGTACGATCCAGTCCGTGGCACGCTATCCATCTTCCGGCGTCGGGTACACCATCGGCCCGGGCGGCATTTCGCCGGCCGTGAAGATCCTGATCATCGCCAACGTCGTGTTGTTCGCGTTGAACGGGATCGTCGGCGAGGTGATGACCCAGCGCCTCGGCCTGTCACCGGTCGCGGTCTTCAAACAGTTCGCCGTGTGGCAGCCGCTCACCTACATGTTCCTGCATGGCGGCGTGACGCACGTGCTGTTCAACATGCTGGCGCTGTGGATGTTCGGCACCGAGCTCGAGCGCATGTGGGGCACGCGCTTCTTCGTGAAGTACTACCTGATCACGGGCATCGGCGCGGCGATGGTGACGCTCGCGTTCGCGCTGTTCAGCGACGGCGTGCTCAACAGCACGACGATCGGCGCCTCCGGCGCGATCTACGGAATCCTCGTCGCCTACGCGATGTATTTTCCGCACCGGACGATCTACTACATCATCTTCCCGATGCCGGCGCGGGTCTACGTGCTGATCGCCGGCGCGCTCGCGCTGATGTTTTCGGCGAGCGGCTCGACGAGCGGCACCGCGCACTGGGCGCACCTCGGCGGGCTCGTCATCGGCTACCTGTATCTAAAGGGCCTGCGCGCGCGGCCGATCGACGAATTGAAGTACCGCTACCTGCGATGGAAGATGGGCCGCGCCCGGAGCAAGTTCGACGTCTACTCAGGCGGACGCAGCAGCTCTGACGACATCGACGAAGAGTGGAAGCGCGAGTGGAAGAAGCATATTCACTGAGGCTGGAAGTTGGCAGTTGCCGGTTGGCAGTTGCCAGTTAGTTTTCAGTTCGAAGTTTCAGTTTGAGTTTCAGTTTCAGTTTGGAAACGCCGCGCCGGTTTGAAACCTCCGGCCAGTGCGACGACGTTTGCCGGAAACGCGGCGAGCGCGGCGTTATACAGGTCGACGTGTTTGTTGTAGACCGTCTTGATCGCTTCGTTTGACTGATCCGCCTCGAGCTTCTGCCACGCGAGTTTCACCTGATTGCGTTGGGCGGCAAGGCGCCGATATACGGCGAGCCCGTAAGCCGCGAGCGCGGCGATCACGAGGAGTGTGAAAAGGACGCTCACGCGCTCACCGCAACTACCAACTTAAACTGCCAGCTTAACTGCCAACCTGCCAACTCACTGGCAACTGCCAACTCCCAACTGCCAACTACTTCTCCGTGGGCTTCTCGTGGAAGTAATTGTCCGTCTTATCCAGCCAGTCCTGCCGGATCGGGCTGAAGATGTCCATCTCGAACGTGTCGTCGATGGCCTCGGCCTGGTGCGGCACCCACGACGGGATGTGGAGCACCTCGCCTTCCCTGACGGTGATCTCCTCGCCGTTGATCAGGAAGCGCAGCCCGCCCTGCAGCACGTAGGTCATCTGCTCGCTTTCGTGCGAGTGCATCGGCACGATCGCGCCGCGCTTCAGGTAAATCTGCGTCACCATTTCGCGCTCGCCGGTGATGATCTTGCGCGAGATCATCTCGGTGACTTTTTCGAGCGCGATTTCATCCCAGCGATGGAGGCGGACCGGTCGCTTGTCCCGAGTGGAGTCGAAGGAGTTGGCCATGTCTGTAAATGTCTCGTGTGGCGTGAATTAGCCGCGAATTATAGCATCGGCCCGGATGATATAATTTTGGGCGATGAAGGCATCGACGCTCGCATCCAGGCCCGACGCGCAGAGCGAGAAAAACGCGCGTTGGGAAGGCCTCTCCGGCGAAGACCTGCTGCGTGCGTATCGCACGATGCTGCTGTCGCGCCGCATCGACGACAAGGAAATTCAGCTCAAGAACCAGAGCCTGATCTTCTTCCAGATTAGCGGCGCCGGCCACGAGGCGGTGCTCGCGGCGGCCGGCATGCACCTGCGCCCCGGCTACGACTGGTTCTATCCCTACTATCGCGATCGCGCGCTGTGCCTGACGCTCGGCATGACGTCGCTCGAGATGCTGCTGGCCGCCGTCGGCGCCAAGGACGATCCGAATTCCGGCGGGCGCCAGATGCCGTCCCACTGGGGACACAAGCAGCTGAACATCCCGTCGCAGGGCAGCCCGACCGGCACGCAGTGCCTGCAGGCCGTCGGCGCCGGCGAAGCCGGCATGATCTACGAGCGCGTCACCGCGATCGCCGATCGCGCCGAGCGGTTCCATTCCGACGAGATCACCTACCTGTCGATCGGCGAAGGCGCGACCAGCGAGGGCGAGTTCTGGGAATCGCTCAACACCGCCTGCACGCGCTGCGTGCCCGTGCTCTATCTCGTCGAAGACAACGGCTACGCGATTTCAGTGCCGGTCGAAGTCCAGACACCCGGCGGCGACGTGTCGCGCCTCGTCGAGTCGTATCCGAACCTCCGCGTCACGCGCTGCGACGGCACCGACTTCCTCGAGAGCTATCGCACCATCGGCGAGGCCGCGGCCTACGTCCGCCGCGAGCGCAAGCCCGCGTTCGTGCACGCCAAGGTGATCCGCCCCTACTCGCACTCGCTCTCGGACGATGAGCGGTTGTACAAGACGCCGGATGAGCGCAAGGCGGAAGCGCTGCGCGATCCGCTGACGAAGATGCGCGCGTTCCTGCTCAAGGAGCAGATCGCAACCGAAGCGGATCTCGAGGCGATTCTCCAGTCGGTCGACCGCGAAGTGGCCGAATCAACGGAGGCGGCGCTCAAGGCGCCGAAGCCGCCGGTTGAGTCCGCCGCGTCGTTCGTGTTTTCGCCAACGGTCGATCCGACGTCCGCGCAGTTTGAAACCGCCGCACAGCCGGAAGGCAAGCCCGACACGATGGTCGGCGCGATCAACCGCACGCTCAAGGACGAAATGGCGAAGAACCCGCGCATTGTCGTCTTCGGCGAGGACGTTGCCGATGCGAGCAAGGCGTCGGCGTTGCCGCACGTGCCCGGCAAGGGCGGCGTCTTCAAGGTGACGCACGGCCTGCAGAAAGCCTACGGCGCCGAGCGCGTCTTCAACTCGCCGCTCGCCGAAGCGAACATCGTCGGCCGCGCCGTCGGCATGGCCACTCGCGGCCTCAAGCCGGTCGTCGAGATCCAGTTCTTCGACTACATCTGGCCGGCGATGATGCAGCTCAAGGACGAGATGTCGATGCTGCGTTACCGCTCGGGCAACAACTGGTCGTGCCCGATGGTGGTGCGCGTGCCGATCGGCGGCTACCTGCGCGGCGGCGCGCCGTATCACAGCCAGTCGGGCGTCAGCATCTTCGCGCACTGCCCCGGCGTGCGCATCGTCTTCCCGAGCAACGCCATCGACGCCGCAGGCCTGCTGCGCACGTCGATTCGCTGCGACGACCCGGTGCTTTATCTCGAACACAAGCACCTCTATCGACAGACCTACAACAAGGGCGCGTATCCCGGCGCGGAGTACATGATCCCGTTCGGCAAGGGATCGCTGCGGCGCGACGGCACCGACATGGTGGTGCTGACGTGGGGAGCGCTCGTCCAGCGCTCGCTGCTGGCGGCGCAACAGGCCGAGAAGGACGGCATCAGCGTCGCCGTGTTCGACCTGCGCACGATCATCCCGTACGACTGGGAAGGCATTGCCGATCTGGTTCGCAAGACGAACAAGGTCATCGTCGCTCACGAGGACACGCTGACCTGCGGCTTCGGCGCGGAGATCGCGGCGCGCATCGGCGAGGAGCTGTTCGAATATCTCGACGCGCCGGTCAGACGCGTCGCCGCGCTCGACTGCCCCGTCGCGTATTGCCCCGACCTGGAAGAGAAAATCCTGCCGCAGTCGTCGGATGTGCTCGCGGCGATTAAGAAGCTCGCCGCGTATTAGTAGCTGGATGCCAGTAGTTAGTAGCTGGAAGTGAAGAGCGTCTTTTTCTTTCTAGCTGCCAGCTACTGGCTACTAGCTACTCTCTCCGCACAGCCCTCTCCGGGTCGCGTCGAAGTCCTCAAGTCAGTAAGCGGCCTTCCGGCTCACATCGTTGGCCTGTTCCGCGATCCGATCGACTTCAAGCAGACCGCTGACGGCGAGTACTACGTGTTCGATCGGCGCGGCCACACCGTATACCGCGTCGATAAATCAGGCGCGAACGCGACCAAGCTGGTGCAGATTGGCGCCGAAGAGGGCCGGCTGATCGAGCCAAGCGCGTTCGACGTTGCCAACAACGGCACGTTCGCCGTGGCCGATGGTCCCAATGGCCGAGAGCGGATCTCCATCTTCAACGCCGAAGGCGGATGGACCGGCGGCTTCTTCCTGCCGGGCCGCGGCGTGTCGCGCGTCGTCCTCGGATCGTTGACGCTCAGCGGCGTCGGTACTCTGTCCTACAACGGCCGTTCGCTGCTGATGAGCCACCCCGAAACCGGATGGCTGATGACGGAGTACGGATCGAAAGGCACCCCGATTCGATCGATCGGTCAACTCCGCAAGACCGGGCACGAAGCTGATCGCGATCTGCACCTGGCGTGGAACTCCGGCATCCCGATCGCCGCGCCGGATGGGGGTTTCTTTTTCGTCTTCATGGCCGGCGCGCCCGCGTTCCGGAAGTACGACGCCAAGGGCGAATTGGTCTACGAGCGCATCATCCAGGGGCGCGAGATCGATCCGCTGATTGCGGCGATTCCGGATCGCTGGCCGCGCCGGAATTCCGGCGAGCACCCGCTGGTCTCGCCCACCGTGCGAACCGCGGCCGTAGATCGATCCGGCAGGCTGTGGGTGTCGTTCGTGATCCCGTACACCTACGTGTTCGACGCCGACGGCGAGAAGATCCGCACGGTCCAATTCCGCGGGGCCGGCATCATCGCGCCGTCCAGCCTCTGGTTCAACGATCAGGGCCGCGTGCTGGTCACACCCGGGTGTTATGAGTTTGCCGTCCGCTGACGATAAGAGGCGTACGGTAAAATCATCTGTTCATACCTATGATTTCTGTGAAGTCTTGGGCAATCCGCTCGCTGCTGGTTGCCGTGCTGGCAGTTTTCGGCGGCGCGTGTAGCACGCCCTCCACTCCGACTCCGCCTCCTCCACCACCGCCGCCGCCGGCCGCTCCGCCGTCGCTGACGTGCGTCGAGGGCATTTCCCGGGCGACCGTGAATCCCAACGGCGTTGCCGTCAACTACGACACGCCGCCGGTGACCGCGGGCCAGGGTTCGGTCACCGTGGCGTGCACGCCGACATCCGGTGAGACGTTTCCGATCGGCACCACCGAAGTCACGTGCACGGCCACTGACACTCTGCAGCGGACAGGCACGTGTTCCTTCAGCGTGACTGTGTCGAAGCTTGCGCAACTGTCGCGCACGAAGTACCTGGCGTTTGGCGACAGCATGACCGCCGGTGAAGTGACCTTCCCGGTCGCGGGCGCATCAATCAAGGGCGCGGGCTTGATCACCAAGCAGGTCGTCGTGCCTTCAGCCGCGTACCCGAACGTGCTGCTCAGGACGCTGCAAGGCCGCTATTCCTCACAGGCCGATCAGATGTCCGTGGCCAACTTCGGCCTTGGCGGCGAGAAGGCGGCCAACGCGCGCGATCGTTTCCTCCAGGCGCTCAATGCGGTGCAGCCCGAAGTCGTGCTGTTATGGCACGGCCACAACGACATCCCCGGCGGGCTCGACGGCGCGGCGAGCGGCGCCGCCAGCGAAATGCGGATCATGGTGCAGGCCGCGCGTGGCCGCGGCATGCGGGTGTTTATCGGGACGATTGCCCCGCCGCGCCCGAACGGCAACCGCACCATCGGGCAGATCTACGTCGACGACTTCAATAATCGCATCCGCGCTCTCGCGGCCCAGGAAGGCGCCGTCGTTGTCGATCTTTACGCCGGCCTGCTGAGCGATGTAAACCGCTACGTCGGCGTTGACGGTCTACACCTCACGGAAGCGGGCTACGCGAGGGTTGCCGACCTTTTCTTCCAGGCGATCCAGGCGAACTTCGAAGTGAGATAGTAGGTCTTCGCCAGGGCTGCGGCGGGACACGCCTCAAGTGATTATTGCCGAGCACCTCACCCGCCACTTCAACGAGCGAGTCGCGGTGCGCGACGTCTCGCTGTCGGTGA
>DASUSZ010000307.1:0-17501 GCA_036374815.1 Vicinamibacterales bacterium
CTGCCGCTGACGACGGCGATGCTGTACCTCGGCGTCGGCGTCATCCTCGGCCCCCACGCGACCGGCTTGCTCTCACTCGACATCGTGACGCATGCCGAAGCGCTCGAGCGGGTGTCCGAGCTTGCCGTGATCGTGTCGCTCTTCACCGCGGGGCTCAAGCTGCGCGTGCCGGTACTCAACCGGCAATGGGTGCCCGCCGTGCGCCTCGCGGTGATCTCGATGACGCTCACCGTAGCGCTCGTCGCCGCGGCGATCGTCGCGGTGTTGGGACTGCCCTGGGGCGCGGCGATCATCGTCGGCGCCATTCTCGCGCCGACCGATCCCGTGCTCGCATCCGACGTGCAGGTCGAGCACCCATTCGACAGGAACCGCCTTCGCTTCGCGCTGACCGGCGAAGCGAGCTTGAACGACGGAACGGCGTTCCCCTTCCTGATGCTGGGCCTGGGGTTGTTGGGGCTTCACGATCTCGGAGACGGCCTGTGGCGCTGGATCGCGATCGATGTCATCTGGGCTACGGTCGGTGGCGTGGCGGTGGGCGGCGCGCTCGGCACCGCGGTTGGTACTCTGGTCCTGTATCTGAGGCGGAAGCACCGCGAGGCCGTCGGCCTCGATGACTTCCTGGCGCTGGGTTTGATCGCACTTGCCTACGGCATTGCAGTCGCCTGCCACACCTACGGCTTTCTCGCCGTGTTTGCGGCCGGCCTCGCGCTGCGCCGGGTCGAGCGCGTGGCGAACACGGGCCCTCGACCGTCAGCGCTCGAACAGACGGCCATCGACGGCCTGTCGCAGGAGGAGGCAGCTGTCCATCCGGACAAGGCGCCGGCTTACATGGCAGAAGCGGTCCTGGCGTTCAACGAGCAGTTGGAGCGCATCGGCGAGATCGCGGTCGTCGTCATCGTCGGGTCATTGCTGTCGCCTGACCTGTTCGCGTGGCGCGTCCTATGGTTGACGCCACTGCTATTTCTCCTGATCAGGCCGCTGTCGGTGGTGGTTGGCCTGGCCCGAGCGCGTGTGACACGGCGGGAGGTCATGCTCAGCGCCTGGTTTGGCGTCCGTGGCGTCGGCTCGGTTTATTACCTCACCTATGCGATTGCCCATGGGCTGCCGGCGACGTTCACCGACCAAGTGGCTGGTCTGACGTTATCGGTCATCGCCGCTTCGATTGTTCTGCATGGGTTGACGGTCAAACCAATGATGGAGCGATGGGGCGAGCGTCCGGAGGCCACAAAATAGGCTGCCATGACGATCGTTCCCCTGACGCCTGATCGCTTCGATGACTTCGCCCGGTTGATAGCAGCGCTCGCCGATTACGAGCATCTCCCGCGGCCGGATGCTGCTGCGTTCGCTCGACTGCGCGCCGATGCGTTCGCATCGCGGCCGCGGTTCGAGGCGGCGCTGGCGCTCGATGCAGCGCAGCGGCCGATCGGCTACGCCATCTGGTTTGAAACCTACTCGAGCTTCCTCGCCAAGCCAACGATGTTCCTCGAGGACTTGTTCGTGCTCGAGGACACGCGCGGCTCCGGCGCGGGCGGCAAGCTGTTCGAGCACGTGCGAAGGCTCGGCGAGGAGCGCGGCTGCGGACGCATGGACTGGAACGTGCTCGACTGGAACACGCCGGCGCGCGAGTTCTACCATCGCCGCAATGCGCATTGGATGAAGGAGTGGCTCCTCTACCGGTTGCACTATTGACGATCGCGGGTACGCAGATTCTGCTCTCTTGTCGACACGACATGACGATGACATCGTCGTCCGATGGACATCATGTCAATGTTGCGGACGCACTTCGGGCATC
Organism: Vicinamibacterales bacterium; assembly: GCA_036374815.1. Classification (GTDB taxonomy): domain Bacteria; phylum Acidobacteriota; class Vicinamibacteria; order Vicinamibacterales; family UBA2999; genus 12-FULL-67-14b. The sequence goes on from DASUSZ010000307.1 coordinate 1,793, forward strand.
TTCAATTCAGGCCCGGACAGGAACGCATCGTCGACGCGGTGATGAGCGGCGTCGACGTGCTCGCGGTGATGCCGACGGGATCGGGCAAGTCGCTTTGCTATCAGCTTCCCGCGCTGATGCTGCCGGGCGTGACGATCGTGGTCTCGCCGCTCATCTCGTTGATGAAAGATCAAGTCGACGAGCTGAATCGACGCGGTGTGGCGGCCGGCGCGCTGCATTCGATGATGGATGCCTCCAGCAAGCAGCAGGTCATGGAGGCCGCGAGGCGAGAGGCGCTGCGATTGCTGTACGTTGCGCCGGAGCGGTTTGCATCGAGCGCATTCGCCGAACTGCTGGGCGACATTCACGTCGCGCGGTTCGTCGTGGACGAAGCGCATTGCGTGTCGCAGTGGGGTCACGACTTCCGCCCCGACTATCGCCGTCTCGCCGCCGGCGCGCGGCTGTGCCGCCGCGGCGATGGGCGCGAGGGTCGTCCGCCGATTGCGGCTTTTACCGCGACCGCAACGTTGGAGGTTCGCGACGACATCGCGGCACTGCTCAACCTCGATCGGCCGCAGTTGCTGGTCGGCGGTTTCGATCGGCCCAACATCCACCTGCGCATTCAACGCGCTATTGAAGACGACAAGGACGTTCTGCTGCCGGCTCTTGTGCGCGGCCGTCGCGCGCTCGTTTACGCGGCCACTCGCAAGACAGCGGAATCCGCGGCGGCGCTTCTGAACGCGTCGGATGTCACGGCGGCCGCGTATCACGCGGGACTCAAAGACGACGAGCGCACGCGTGTCCAGGAGGCCTTCGCGAGCGGCAGCCTGCCGGTCGTGTGCGCGACCAACGCGTTCGGCATGGGCATCGATCGACCCGACGTCGACGCCGTGGTGCATTACGCGATTCCCGGTTCGATCGAGGCGTATTACCAGGAGATCGGCCGTGCCGGCCGCGACGGTCGACCCGCGACGGCGACGCTGTTGTGGGATTACGCGGATATCGACACCCGGCGTTACCTGATCGACTCGCCGCGAAAGAATTCGGCGCAGCGCCGCGGCGTCGCGCCGCTCGATCCCGAGGAGGCGGAACGCCGGCGGACGCTCGAGCACGCGAAGCTGAATCGGATGGTGGACTATGCGAATACCGATGCGTGTCTGCGCGCCACCATCCTGCGCTACTTCGGCGATCCCGACGTGCGCGAACCGTGCGGCGCGTGCGGCAACTGCTGCCCCGATGCGCTCGATCATTATGAGCGCGAGCTGGTGCGCAAGATTCTCGCCGGCATCGCGCGAGCGGGCGAGCGTTACGGCCAGAACAAGATCGCTGCAATGCTGCTGGGCGACACTGATGATCTGCCCGCTCCGTTAACTCGCCTGTCGACGACCGGCCTGCTGCGGCACGAATCAGCGGACGCGCTGCAGGACTGGATCAGGGCGTGCATCGCGGCGTCGTTAGTGAGCGTGTCGAACGATCGCTTCCGGATACTCAGCCTGACGCCAGAAGGCCGCCAGGCGATGCGTGGTCAGATCATGAACGTCCAACGCCCGGTTCCGTTCACTCCGTTACCGCTTCGGCCGCGAGATGAGGACGACGGTTACGATCCCTACTTCTTGAGGCGGCGCCTGAGGTCGCATGCGTTCGATCGCTATCGCTAATCAGCGCAACGAAGCCCGCACCATCACGTCCTCGGGTTCCTCCGACTTCAACGATGCCATGTCGATCGTGAAGCGGTACTTCACGTCCGATCGCAGCATCCGTTCGTACGCGTCGTTGATGTTCTGAATCGCGATCACCTCGACATCGGCGGTGATGTTGTGCGCGCCGCAGAAATCCAGCATCTCCTGTGTTTCGGCGATGCCGCCGATGTTGGAGCCCGCCAGCGATCGGCGCCCCATGATCAGGCTGAACGCCGGCACCTCGAGCGGCCGTGACGGTGCGCCAACCAGCGTGACGGCCCCATCCGGCCGCAGCATGTTCAGGTAGGCATTGATGTCGTGATCCGCGGCGACGGTGTCGAGGATGAAGTCAAAGCTGCCGGCATGCTTCTGCATTTCGTTCGCATCGCGCGACACGACAACTTCGTGCGCGCCGAGCCGGAGCGCGTCTTCCTTCTTCCCGGGCGAGGTCGTGAACACAACCACGTGCGCGCCGAAGGCGCGCGCGAACTTCACGCCCATGTGTCCCAGGCCGCCCAGACCGACGATACCCACCTTTTTCCCGGTGCCCGCCTGCCAATGGCGCAGCGGCGAGTAGGTGGTAATGCCGGCGCACAACAGTGGCGCCGCGGCGGCGGGATCGAGCATCGCCGGGACGTGCAGGACGAAGTGCTCGTCCACAACGACGCTGTCCGAATAGCCGCCGTAGGTGACGCCGCCGAGATGCGCGTCAGGAGAGCCGTAGGTCAGCGTTGCCGACGGGCAGAACTGCTCCAGGCCCGCGGCGCAAGACGGACACGTGCGGTCGGAGTCGACGAGGCAGCCGACACCGACGAGATCGCCCACCTGATATTTCGTCACCGCCGGGCCGGTTTCAGCCACGCGCCCGATGATTTCGTGACCGGGGACGATTGGGTAGACGGTCGGCACGGCATGGCTCCACTCGTTACGCACCATGTGCAGGTCGGAGTGGCATACGCCGCAGTAGAGGATCTCGATCTGCACGTCGCGATCCGCGAGGTCGCGGCGCGGAATCGTGCTCAAAGACAATGCTGACGTCGCGCTCGCGGCGGAGAATGCTCGTGCCTGATACATAGGTGTTCCTCGGTATCGCTTGAGCGATGCAAGCACTGCGCCGCCGCCACACCTCGACCGTCGGGCGCCGGGGCGCAATCTGAACATTCGCCGCACGGCCGCTCGTCTAATGAATGAATGTTGCTGACGGTCCACGTTGCCGCCGGCGCGCTGGCCATGGTGCTAGGCGCGATCGCGCTGTCGGCGCGTAAAGGCGGCACAGTCCACCGGCGCAGTGGACGGTGGTTCGTCGGCGCCATGATCGTCATGGGCGTCACGGCCTCGACACTCGGCTTTCTCAAGAGTCCAACCGACGGCAACGTGTTCGCCGGCTTTCTGACGCTCTACTTCGTCGGCACCGCGTTGACGACCGTGCGGCCGCCTTCGCGTTGGAGCCGCGCGATCAACGGCGTCGCGTTAACGGCGGTCATCGTGTTGACCATCGGCTCGATCGTCGGCGGCATCGACAACATCAACCGCGGTGGCTTGTCGGCCGGCGGCGTGCCCAACCGCACGATCGGTGTGATGTCGTTGATCCTTGCCGGCGCGATGACGCTCGCGGCGATCGGCGACGCGCGCATGATGCGATCGGGGCCGTTGCGCGGCGCGCCGAGGTTGAAGCGGCACCTCTGGCGGATGTGCGTCGCCCTGTTCATCGCCGCCGGATCGTTCTTCTCGATCCGCGAACGAGTGGCGACGATTCTTCCGGAGCCGTTCCCCAGCGGACCGATGCGGCTGCTGCCGATCGTGTTGCTGTTCGGCACGATGTTCTACTGGCTATGGAAGTTGCGACGTAAAAGCGCGACGCCGGTGCCCGTCCGAAACGACGCTCGTTGACCGGAGCCAAACGAGTTACGCTAGCCGCAGTGGAGGTGGAAGCTGCGTAGCGTCTCCGTAATTCTGCTGTGCGTTCTCGTCGGGCAAGCCTCTCGTGGCGCCGCGCAGGCGCCGCAATCAAGCCTCGATGCCGTGCTCGCCGAAGTTGAAGCCGCGCAAGTGGAACTGGTGCGCGGCCGGCCAGGCCCGTTCAAAGCGCTGTGGTCACAGCGCGATGACGTGACGTTGTCCGGCGGCCTCGGCGGCGCCGTGGCGAAAGGCTGGACGCAGGTCAGCGAGCGGTTGGACTGGGTGGCCACGCAGTACGCAGACGGCACGCGCACGCACCAGGAGATCGCTCGCGTGGTGGGACAGGACCTCGCGTACGTGGTGCTGCGTGAGACGATCCGGTTCAAGAGTCCCGCCGACGGCAAGGCCGCGGCGCAAGAGCTGCGCGTCACGCAGATCTTCCGCCGCGAGGACGGCCGCTGGCGCATCGTGCACCGGCACGCCGACTCGCAGACCGTGAAACAGGGCGGCTAAACGGCTCCGCCTTCCTCAGGGTTTGCGCGCGAGGCGGTTGCGCGCGGTGGCCAGCGTCTGCAGGTCTTTGTACTGCTCCGCCATCTTCACCACCGACTCCCACAGCGGCCGCGCCTCATTCGGCCGGCCCGATCGATCGAGCGCGGTTGCGAGCTGATAGGTGGCGCCGTAGTGCGTGGGGTTGATCGCCAGCACCTTGCGAAACTCCACCACTGCGGCCGCCGCATCGCCGCGCGTGTAGAGCGCATCGAGCCCCGCCTTCATCGTCGCCGCCTGCGTTTCCTCTTCGTCGAGCCGCGACAGATCCTCGGCGCCGCCAGGCAGCCGCGACCGCATCGCCTCCGCGATCGCGCGCGCCGCAACCGCGTGCCCGGCGCTCGTCCAATGTGGATCGATCGTCGTCCCCGACTGATCCCGAAAGCCCATCGTCTGGAGACCGGTGGAGCGAAACGCGGGCAGCAGCGAAATCGTGTCGATCGATGACGCTGCAAGGTCGGCCATCAATGCATCGTGCAAGGGCGCCGCCGGAGATGTCAGCATCGGGTCATCCGGAATCAGCAGCACGGTCATCGGCACATTCACTGAGCGAAGCTCGGCGTCGAGCTTCCGCAAAATGCGCAGTGTCACACCGTACCCGTACGGCCTGATCAAACCCGCGCTTCTCGCTGCCCGCTGCGCCACGAGCCACACCTGGCTTCGCTCGAGTAACCCGGCGACCATCGGCCGCGCTGCGGCGCCATACGCGATGTCGTCCGCCGCGGTCAGGAACGGAATCGCATCGCGGCGGTAGCCGGCAAGCGCCACCATCGAGTTGTTGCGGAATGGATCGTTGTCGTCGAAGTCGTTGCCGAAGTAGACAGCAAAGATTACGTGGGTCGGCGTGCGCTCCTTCATCCGCTGCTGCAGGTGGAGATAGGACTGCACCGTTCCGTAGCCCGAGACACCGAAGTTCAGAAAGTCGTGCGAGGGAAACACGCGCTCGAGGCGGCGCGCAAAATGCTGCTCATCGGCCACCGGCAGTCCTTCGACGAGCGAGTCGCCAATCACGAAAACGAACTTCTTGCGCGGATCGGGATCGGCGTCGAGCATGCCGTCGCGATTGGTCCGGGCGATCTTTCTCTCGTAGTAGCGAATCGACCCGAGGTCGACCGAGGTGTCGGCGCGGAATCGCCAGCCAAGGACTTCGTCCGATTCCCACAGCTTGAAGATCGCCGGCCCGCCCGTGCGCTGCGTATTTTCCTGGGCGGTCCGAGTCAGGGCCAGGATGGTGCCAAGGCTCGGCTCGACGCGCCGGCCGGTGATGCGGATCAAGATTTCGACCGCGGTCAAGGCGGCAACAAGGCCAACGGCGATGGCCACCGCGCGGCGGATCACGATGCTCATCGACGCCAGTCAGTCCTGATATTCGGCGCCGACGCGCTTGAATTGCGTCGCCACGTCAACGAACGCCTGCACCACGGCGGGATCGAAGTGCGTTGCCTTTCGATCGACGATGAACTTGACCGCATCTTCGTGCGACATCGGCGGGCGGTACAGCGTGCGCGTGGTGGTCGCGTCGTAGACGTCGACAACGGCCATCACGCGGCCTTCGATGGGAATCTCCTTGCCGCGCAGCTTTCGCGGATAGCCGGTGCCATCCCACTTTTCGTGATGCGTGTAGACAATGTCTTTCGCCACCGCCAGGATGGCGTCGTCGCGAACACCGACCCGGCCTTCCGCTTTCAGGATGACCTCGTATCCATATTCGGGATGTCTCTGCATTTCCTTGAGTTCGTCCGGGGTCAGCGCACCGGGTTTGTTCAGGATGTGATCGGGAACGCCAACCTTGCCGATGTCGTGGAGCGGCGCAAGGCTCGAGACCAGGTCGATGCGCTCGGGAGTGAGGTAGGCCCTGTATTCGGGATTTGCCGACAGTTGTTCCGCGAGAACGCGGACGTATTGCTGCGTCCGCCGCGAGTGGCGGCCGGTCTCGGCGTCCCGGGTCTCGGTGAGCGACAGCAGCGTTTGAATCATCAACCGCTGAGCGTTGGTCCGTTCACGGCCCGCTGTATCCGCACGCAAGCGCTCCACGGCGAACTTCGCCAGCGTCATCGTGCCGAGAACCGCAGTTACGCCAATCGTCGGGAATAACGGCGACACGAACAGGCCAGTGGTCGACAGCATCCAACCCGCGAAATACCAGACGGCGGCAATGCTCGCGATGCTGACGAGCACGCCGGCCAGCGTGCGAGTGCCGGCGACGACCCAGGCGACGAAGATGCCCAGTATCACGACGGCAAGGGCTTCGAGAACGGTGCCGAATTGCGATCGGCGAATGAAGTCCTGCTGCAGCAGATTATCGGCGACGGTCGCCTGGACCTCGACGCCGACGAACAGTGTATCGAGCGGCGTGGCCACCACTTCCCTGGTGCCGAGTGCGGTCGTGCCCACGAACACAATCTTGTCCTGCAGCGTTGCCGCGGGCACGCGGCCGCTCATCACATCGGCGGCCGACACGTATGGGAAGGTCTGCTTCGGTCCGCGATAACGCAGCAACGCATTGCCGCGCCCATCCACCGGCACGACTCGGTCGCCGATGCTCAACGTCGCGGTGTTGACGTTCGCGACTCGCAGCACCAAATCGCGCGAACTGGTTACCGCCATCGTGGCGGCGAGCGCGAGCGATGGATAGACGCGGCCGTCGAGCTCCATCAGCACCGGGACGCGCCGAAGAATGCCGTCCGCATCGGGCGCCGCGTTCATGAAACCGGACGCGCCCGCGGCTTCGGCAAGCGTCGGCAGATTGCACACGACGCCGGTGGCGTGAAAGTAATGCGCGTCGCCGGACTCTTCGTCCGCCCCAATCAACGCCGGCGCAACCGGATGCAGGACGCACCTGTTGGCGTCGAGCGGCACCGCGTCGAACCGCATCGCATGGCCCAGCACGACCCGGCCGTCACGAAGCGTGGCGGCGAGCGCTTCGTCGAACGCGGATGCGGCGTTCGATCGCGGCGTGCTCTCGGCGGTGCCCGGATCGCCGAATCGATCGGCTTCCGCGAACACCATGTCGAGCGCGACGGTCGCCGCGCCCAGATCCCTCAAGCGGTCGATCAGCTCGCCGATGCGATCGCGGCGCCATGGCCATTGGCCGATCGTGGCCAGGCTGCGCTCATCGATATCGACGATGACGACGCGGCCGCTGATCGGGCGTGTGTCGATCGCTCGCGACAGGATGTCGTAGGCGTCGTTCTCGATTCGAGCGAGCAGCGCGGGAGGAAACAGCGCGAGCACGGCGGTGACCAGCACCGCGCCGACGCCGCAGAGAAACACCAGTCGCCGGCGCGTCGGCCTGGCTTTCGGGGTTCTCGCCACGCCGCCGGGCTACCTCACGGCGACTTCGACGCGCCGGTTGCGGGGCTCGGGAGTTTCATCGGCGGTCCTGATCAATGGATCGAGCTCGCCGACCGACGTGGTTTCGATCGCGGAGCTATTGAGTCCGGCCGCGACCAGCAGGTTGCGCACCATCAGCGCGCGCTTCAATCCGAGCCCGTAGTTGGCTTGCTGCGTGCCCATCGTGTCGGTGTGGCCGATGACGATGACGTCCTGGACGGCATGCTCTTTCGCCGCCGCCACGACTTCCGCGATCAACGCTTGCGACTGGTCCGTCAGCTCGTCGGACTCGAACCTGAAGAGCAGCGTGAAACGGCGCGGCGCGGGCGGCAGCGCCGATAGCGCGTCGCCAAACACGCGTTTGACATCCGCTTCGCTGAACCTGGTGAGGACGGGCGCGCGGTTGGTGGAGACGAGCGCCGTCTCGCGATCCTCGTCGAGGTCGACCTTGCCGAGCGGATTCGAGACGCCGGCGGCGCCGATCGTCTTGTCGGCATCCGGCAACAACACCACCACGTCCTGGCCCGGGCGGCTCGGGCTCGCGATCTGCTGGGGGCCGCACGCGGCCAGGATTGCGATTGCGGCACATCCCGGCCACGCGCGAAACAGACGGGCGCTCGTCACGCTCTCCTACTCGGTAACGTTGATCGCCAGCGTCGTCCCTCTCACGCCAATGATGGCCGCGGGCGTTTCAAGGCGCGTAGCGCTGGGCGCGAGTTTCGCGATGCGGCCCGACACGTAGGTCGCCGCGCCTTTGACGAACTTCAGCACCAGGCTGAAATTGCTGTCGGCAGGCGCGAAGGTGAAGCGCTCGAGTTTGAGCTCGCTGTTCGGACCGAGCGACAAGCGCGTGTCGTCGTTGAGCGTGACGCCGATCTTGCCGTTGGCGCCGGTGCGCAGGCCGTCCGACTCGTGAACGATCTGGCCGAGCTGCGCCGGCGTCTGCGCGCCGTCACGGATCACGTAGGCGTCGCCCGACGACACTTTGATCCGTCCGGCTACCGGGCGCTCCTGCGCAACAGCCGGGGTGGCAACGGCGCAGACGAGCGTCATCACCGCAGCGATCCGAGACGAATTGGTCATGAACGGTCTCCCGGGGGAGAGACGGCCTCTATTGTGGGGCATCTTACGCGATTTTTCACAAAATGGCAGGCGGACCGCCCGGCGGCCTCCCGGGCGGCGGGGTGCGCGGCTGCCCTCCTCGCCGCGCTGCGAGGTGAACGGGGGAGCGGACCTGGCAGGCCGCGTTTCGCTACGAACGCATTTATATATTAAATGGTATATAGTCAACGCATGACCGACCGGCCGCGCGGCGTCGACCAACTGGTGCCCCTGAAACCGAAAGTGCTGCACATCCTGCTGGCGCTCGCCGACGGCCCGCGCCACGGCTACAGCATCATGCAGGAAGTGGCGGCCCGCTCCGAGGGCCAGGTCCGCATCTGGCCGGCGGCGATGTACGGCGCGCTGCGCGAGCTCGAAGAGCAGGATCTGATCGTCGAATCCGACAAGCGTCCGAGTGAGGACGACGAGCGGCGGCGATACTTCGGGCTCACGCCGCTCGGCAAGCGCGTGCTGAGCGCGGAAGTGCGCCGCCTCGAAGCGATCGTCGATCACGCGCGCGCCAGCCGCGCGCTTCGGAAGGCGTGACCCGATGAGCCCGCTCGGCGCCTACCATCGCCTGCTCTCGCTGCTGCGCGGCCGCGATCCGCAATCGGCGCGCGAGATGACGGCCGATGCCGCCCAATTGCTCGACGCGGCCCGCGCGCGCGGGCGCGGCGCGGTCGTATTCACGTGGCTCGCGCTGGTTTGGGATCTCGTTGTCGTCGGCGCCAGACAGGATCTCGCGCGCGCCGCCAGATCGCTGCTCCGGTCGCCGGGCTTCGCCCTGACCGTCGCCCTGTTGCTCGGCCTCGGCGTCGCCGCCACCACCACGCTATTCGCGCTCGTCAACGCGGTGCTGTTGAAGCCGCTCCCCTACCCCGAGCCGGATCGACTCGTCGCCGTCTGGGAGTCGAACGTGCCGCAGAATCGGCTGCGGGAAGGACCGTCGCCCGGCAGCATTGCCGACTGGGCGGCCAACAGCGACGCCTTCGAATCGATCACTGGCTTCTGGCCGGCGTCGGCAACACTGCGCGGACGCGACGGCAGCGCGCCGGTTACCGGCGTGCAAGTCACGAGAAACTTCTTCGAGGTGTTCGGCCGCGCCCCGCTGATCGGCCGCACCTTTGCCGGCGATGACTACGCGGGCAGGCCGTCGATCACCTCGGGACAAACGGGTGGACTGGAGCCGATCCTCGTGCTCAGTCATCGACTGTGGCAGAGCCTTGGCGGCGATGCGTCTCTGGTCGGCAACACGGTGCTCGTCGAAGGCCGCAACTGGCGCGTGCTCGGAGTAATGCCGGCGGACTTCGCGGTTCCCGACACCAACGCCGCTTTCTGGACACCGTGGGATCCATTCGAAGCGTACAAGGGCGCGCGTTTTCCCGATGGTCCGCCGCGCGACTTCCGGTTCCTGCGCGTCGTCGGCCGCGTCAAATCGAATCTCTCGCTCGAAGCGGCGGCCGATCGCATGCGCACCCTCGCGTCGCGCGCCGCCGTCGATCACCCGCGCACCAACACCGATTGGGGTGTGGAGCTGGTGCCGCTATCGGAGGAGCTGGTCCGCTCCAGCCGCACCGAGCTGTTGCTGGTCTTCGGCGCGGTGTCTGGTTTGCTGCTGCTGGTTTGCGCGAACGTTGCAAGCCTTTCGATCGCGCGCCGCTCGGCGCGCGCGCGTGAAACCGCGATACAGCTGGCGCTCGGCGCCGGACGCACTCGCATCGTCAGGGAACACTTCGCGGAGACCGCGTTGTGCGCGGCGCTGACAGCCATCGTGGCGATCACGTTGACAACCGCGTCGCTGGGCGCAGCGATCGCGTTTGCGCCATCGGATATTCCGCGGTTGCATGAAGTGGACGTCAACGCGAGCGTCATCACCTTCGCGGTGTTGCTGGCGCTGCTCGCGACGACGATTGGCGTATTACTCCCGGGTCTGCGAGGCGGCGCGGCCCCGATTGCCGCCGCGCTCAAGGATGGTGCCCCGGTGTCCGGGCAACAGGCGGGACGCGTTCGCCGTGGGCTCGTCGCGGCCGAGATCAGCGTGACCGTTGTGCTGCTGGTCGGCGCCGGATTGCTTGCCCGCAGTTTTGCCAGCCTGCAGCGCGTCGATCCGGGCTTCGACGTCCAGAACCTGCTCGTGCTGCGCATCGCGCCGGATGTGACGCGTTACCGCGGCCAGCAGGTCATCGAGTATTACGGCCGCGTGCTCGATTCGATTCGCGAGGTGCCGGGGGTGGCCTCGGCGGCCGCGGTCACGCTGCTGCCGATGAGCACGATCGGCGCCGACTTCTACCGGCCGTACTGGCTCGAAGGCGCGAAGCCCGCCGGAAACGCGCTGCCGCAGGCGAACGTTCGCATGGCGTCACCGGGATACTTCGACACGCTGGGACTGCCGCTGATCGCGGGCCGCGAGTTTTCCGCGCAAGACACGGTCGCGACGCCGCGCGTGATCATCATCAACGAAAGCCTCGCGCGGGCGGCATGGCCGGGAGAAGATCCACTCGGACGCGAGCTGATCCTCGACTACCAGGGCGGCGCGACGGCGCGTCAGGTCGTCGGCATCGTCCGCGATGCGCGATACAAAGGCCCGCGCAGCGAGCCCTCGCCGGAAATTTTCATCCCGCACGCGCAGAATCCATACCTGGTAATGAACGTCGTCGTGCGAACCACCATGGATCCCGCGGCGCTCGCGCAGACCGCGCGGACACAAGCGCTGCGGGTCGATCCCGATCAACCCGTGCACTCGATCACGACGATGCGGCGGTTGCTCGACGACACGATGCAGGAGGATCGCTTCGCGATGCTGTTCGTGGCGCTGTTCGCGATCGCAGGTTTGATCACGGCAGCGACCGGCGTCTACGCGCTGCTGGCGTACACCGTCGGCCAACGCCGGCGCGAGATCGCGGTGCGAATGGCGATTGGCGCATCTTCGTCGTCAGTGGCGCGATTGATCGTCATGGAATCGATGACGCTCGCGCTGATCGGTTGCGCCGCCGGCGCGCTGGGACTGGCGGCAGTGAGCCGGCTGGCGCGATCCGTGCTCTTCGGCATCGCGCCGACCGATCCGCTCACGCTGCTGACGACGGCACTGGTGCTGCTCGCGGTGGTGCTCGCGGCAAGCTGGCTGCCCGCGCGGCGTGCCGCGCGGATCAACCCGGTTTCGGCGATGCGCGTCTGATCGCTAGAACGAAATCTCGCCGTCGATCGTTGCTTCAGTGACGAAGCCGGGGCCGTTAGGATCAGGCGACGCCGTCAGGAAGAATTCGTACGCGCCGGTCGCTCCCTCGAAGCGGCCGGTGCCGCCGGTGATTTCGCAATCGAGGCTGCCGACCACTTCCCCGGTCGGCTGCTGCTGCGGGAAGCCCGCGCAAAACGCCGTCAACGTATCGCCGTTCGCCGCGGTGAAGATCTGATCGCCAATCGTTTCACCCGTGAAAACGTTCGTCGTGTGCGGCGAGGTCATGAAATAGCGGCCAAGGTGCGTCAGCTGGCCGGTCCCGGAGGCGACGATGTCGACGACGGGGAAACCAGACGTGTCGGCGGAGACGGTAACGCCGTTCCACGAACCCTTGAAGGGCACGCTCTTCGCCGCATTGATTGGCGCTGTGACGGCCAGGGAGAACACGAGCAAGAGAACAAAACGGACTGCGCGCATCGAGCACCTCGGCTATTCACGTCACGATTGACGCGGCCGAGATGCTAACACGAAGACGTGCGAGGGCTGGTTACGGTTGCGCAGCGTACGCGACGCGCGCATGGCGCCGCTCGCGATCGCTCGGCTGGATGTCGCACGCATCGGCTGAGACGATGCGGCCGTACATCACGTCGGCGGGACTGTCGGTATGGTAGTAGCCCATCGCGTGGCCGAGCTCGTGGCGAACGAGACGCGGGTAGACCAGCGAGCCGCTGCCGCAGCTGCACGCTCCTGAAGCATTGAGCTCGATGAAGCCGCCGTCGACGCCAACTGTTGAACGCCCGCAGCGATCGCCCTGCGGCGCTCTCGCCCACTTCACGGTGATCCATCCGGCGGATTTTTCTTTGGAGCCGGTGCCGCGAGCGACGTCCGTGATGGCGTAGGTGCCGCCGGACCAGATGCGCGCGCTGTCGACGATCGCGCGCTCGACCGTATCGAGCGTCACTGCATCGATGGCGCGGCCGGCATCGTCATGGGTCTTCAGGTAGACGCGCATCGGCGCCTTGAGAATCTGGATGGCTTCGAGATGATCGGGCGCCTCGTACGCGTTCTGCACGAAGGCACGATAGAAAACCGCGTCGAAACCTTCTGTCGTGATCGCCGTATCAATGGCTTCCGCAGCGCTCGGCGACGTCGGCGTCGGCGCAACGGTACAGGCACTGAGCGACAACGCTCCCAGCATGGGGAGCGACAGGAAAAACAGTTTCACCGGAGATGAATATTCTAAAGTCGCTTGCGGCTCGAGAAAAGGTCGAGCGTGTGCACGCGATCGTCGACGCCTGGCTCCGGGCTACCGTTGCGCTGCTAGCGCTGGCACTTCGGGCAATAGAAGGTCGAGCGGCCGGCCTGCCAAAGCCGCTTGATCGTGCCGCCGCACCCTTTTCGCAGGCACGGCTCGCCCTCGCGCTCGTAGACGCGAAACCGCGCCGATCCGTAAGGCGATTCGCGGCGCCTGATCGCGCTCGTCAGGACCGACTTGATCGATCGCGTCAGCTCAATCGCGTTCTTCTTCGGTGCGCCGGCCGCCGTCGCGATCGTCGACGCTTTCCTGAGCGGCGAGAGCCTGGCGTGGTGCAGCGCTTCGCTCGCGTAAATGTTGCCGAGGCCGGCGACCACGCGCTGATCGAGCAACGCGACCTTGAGCGACACCTTCTTGCCCTTGCAGGCGCGGGCGAGCGCGGCGGCATCGAACGACGGCGACAGCGGCTCGGGGCCCATCACGCGCAGCGACGGGTAGTCATCGAACTCGCCGGCCCTGGCCAGATCCATGAATCCAAACCGCCGCGGATCGTTGAACAGCACGCGTTGCCCCGACGACATCATGAACACGACGTGATCATGAGGATCCGCTTCGCGCGATTGATCGCCGATCGGCGAGACGTGAAACCATCCCGACATGCCGAGATGCATGATCAGCGTTTCTCCGGACGACAGCTCGATCGTCAGGTACTTGCCGCGGCGTGATACGGCCTCGACCGTTTTCCCGCGCAGGCGCTCGACGAACCGCGCCGGAAATGGAATGCGCAGGTTCGGCCGGTTGACGATGACGCGGCGGAATCGCGCGTCTTTCATCGCCGGCTCGAGCATCAGGCGCACGGTTTCCACCTCAGGCAGTTCAGGCACGATTCACTAGCATAATGGGTCGTTCTCGCATTCGAGGAGGAGCCATGACACGCCTGCTGACCGGCATCGCCATCGTCGTCGTCATCACGTCGATCGGTTTCGTAGCGCCGCTGCCGGCGCAGCAACCGCCCTCGATTCAAAGCGAGCTGCTGACGGAAGTGCGGCTGCTGCGGCAGGCCATCCAGACCATGGCCGGGTCGAACGCGCGCGTGCAGATCGTGTTCGGCCGGCTGACGCTGCAGGAGCAGCGCACCGCCAACGCGGCGAAGCGGCTCGACGACAAGCGCGAGGCGCTCAGAAAGATCACGCAGGAGATCGCGATGCTCAGCGCGCAGGCCGAAACGCTCGAGCGCATGCAGGGGCGCAAGCCGGAGGACGCGCCACAGGCCGAGAAAGAGGGCGGCATGTTGACGCGCATGGTGCAGCAGATGGAAGCAGAGCGGCTGCGGCTGGTGACTGAAGAGGCAGATGCAGCAAACGAGCTGAGTCAGGAGCAGGGACGCTGGTCGGACCTGAATCGCCAGCTCGAGGAGCTGGAGCGCGCATTGGCCAGGCAGCAGTAGCGGCTTAGGTGACCGCGGCCCGCACGGCGAACTTCGGATCGCGCCATTCGCTCGACTGCATCACTTGCGTCAGATGGTCGACCGCGTCCCACACGTCGACAAAGCGCGTGTAGAGCGGCGTGAAGCCGAAACGCAGGATGTCGGGCGGGCGGAAATCTCCGATCACGCCGCGGGCGATCAGCGCCTGCATGATCGCGTAGCCATCGTCTGACGCGGCCACGGACACCTGGCTGCCGCGGCGCGACGGTTCATGCGGCGTCACGATCCTGAAGCCTTTGCCGGCGCACCGCTCCTCGATCAGCGTCATGAACAACCCGGTCAGCACGAGCGACTTGTCCCTGATCGCCGTCATGCCGCCGAGAGGTTCCGCGGCGAGCAGGGTATCCACGCCGCATTCCAACGCCGCCATCGACAACACCGGCGGCGTCCCACAGAGGAATCGCGCCATGCCGGGGGCCGGTTGGTAGTCCGTCGCGAAGGCGAACGGCGCGGCGTGGCCAAGCCAGCCCGATAACGGCTGCCGGAACTTGTCGCGATCGAGCCGCGCGATGTGCGAGGGATGCGCCCAGATGAATGCTGCTGCCCCCGGCCCGCCGTTCAGGTATTTGTAGCCGCAGCCAACGGCGAAATCCGCATTCGCGCCATTCAGATCAACGGGCACGGCGCCGGCGGAGTGGGCGAGGTCCCAGACGGTGACGGCGCCCGCGCGCTGTGCCGCGCTCGTCAGGGCCCGCATGTCGTGGAGATGCCCCGTCTGGTAGTTCGCGTGCGTCAGCATCAGGATCGCGACCTGATTATCGAGGTGCGACGTAATTGCGTCGCGATCGACGAGCACCAGCTCGAGGCCGAGATCTCGCGCCAGCGTTTCCGCGATGTAGAGGTCGGTCGGAAAATTGATCCGTTCCGAGAGAATCTTGTTGCGGCCGGGATTGATCGCCAGCGCCGCGTGCAGCGCTTTGAAGATGTTGACCGAGGTCGAGTCGGAGACAACGACCTCGCCGGCACCGGCGCCGATCAATCGCGCGATTTTGTCGCCGATGCGCTGCGAAAGATCAATCCAGCCGGCGGCGTTCCAGCTGCGGATCAACCCGACGCCCCACTCGCGCTCGACGACGTCCTTGACGCGGGTGATGGCGGCCTTCGGCAGCACGCCGAGCGAGTTGCCGTCGAGATAGATGATGCCGTCGCGATCTATCTGTTCGAGCGCGAATTGATCGCGCAGCGGCGCGAGCGGGTCGCGCGCGTCTTCGCCGAGGCAATCGTCCCTGGTGATCATGACAGCGACCGTAGCA
>DASUSZ010000308.1:0-5297 GCA_036374815.1 Vicinamibacterales bacterium
AAGACCACGTCGTGACACTACTCTGCGCGGGGGAGGCGTTTGAGGATTTAATCTTCGTCGGCCTCGAGCGCCTGCCCGAGCTCGGCGAAGAGGTGAAGACCGATCGCTTTCACGCCACCGTCGGCGGCGGCGCCGTGATCACCGCGGTGCAGGCCGCGCGCCTGGGCATCAGGACGCATCTGGTCAGCGCGCTCAGCGACAATGCCTGCGCGCGCCTGAAGAAAGAGCGCGTCAAGGTTACCAACGTCCGCAAGAAGCACGAGCCCCACGCCATCACCGCGGCGCTCTCGACCGCCGACGACCGCGCGTTTGTCACCTACAACGGCGCCAACGCGAAATTGGAAGATCGGCTGATGAAGGTTTTCAGCCGAAAGCCGAAAGCTGAAGGCCGGGAGCACGTTCACTTCTGCTTCTATCCGCACGACTGCCGCTACTGGACGAAGCGCATCGAGCGATTGCGCGCGAACGACACCACGGTGTCGTGGGATTTCGGCTGGAACGAGCCGCTCAGCAACGATCGCGGGCTGATCGATCTCATCGATGCGCTCGATTTTGTGTTCATCAACGACGCCGAAGCGCGCCTCTATACCGGCGCGGCGACGCTGGCGGAAGCGATCCCGCGCTGGCGCGAGCGCAAGGCCATCACCATCATCAAGCTCGGGCAGGAAGGCGCCGTCTGGCTGCGCCCCGATCGGGATGTCTACGTCGCGGCGCCGAAGGTCAAGGTGGTCGACACCACCGGCGCCGGCGATTCCTTCAACGCCGGGTTCCTGGCCGCGTGGCTGCGCGGCAAATCACCCGAGCAGTGCCTCGCCGCCGGCAATAGAATCGGCGCGGCCTCAACGATGACCGCGGGGGGAATTTGAAGATTGCCATCATCGGCGGCGCGGGCATTCGCGTGCCGCTGCTCGTCACCGGGCTCGTGCAGTCCGACTTGCCGATCACCGAGATCGTGCTCTACGACATCGATCGCGAGCGGCTCGACATCATCACCGGCCTGGCGCTGCAGATGTCGCCCGGCGCGATCATCCGGGCGGCGTTGTCCCCGGAGCATGCCGTCGACGGCGCCAGCTTCGTCATCACCAGCATCCGCGTCGGCGGCGCGGCGCAGCGGGCGCGCGATGAAGCGATCGCGATTGCCCACGACGTGATCGGCCAGGAAACGGTCGGCGCCGCCGGCTTTGCGATGGCGGTGCGCTCGATCCCGCCGATGATCGACTACGGCCGCCTGATCGCGCAGCGGGCACCGCGGGCGTGGCTGATCAACTTCACCAATCCGGTCAGCATCATCACGCAGGCGGTCCACCAGGAAACCGATGCGCGCATCATCGGCATCTGCGACACGCCGATGGAGCTGTTCGAGGACGCGGCGCACGCCATCGGCCTGCCGGCCGACGTGTGCTCGTTCGATTACTTCGGCCTCAATCATCTCGGCTGGCTGCGCGAGATTTATCTCGCGGGCGAGCCGCAGCTGCATCGCATCTGGGACAGCGACGAGAAGCTGATGGCCGCGTATCGATCGCCGCTGTTCGAGCCCGAGATGCTGCGGCGGCTACAGCTCCTGCCCTCGGAATATTTGTATTACTACTACCGCACCGAAGTGGCGATGCAGAACGTCAGGCGCGCCGGCTTCGGGCGCGGCGAGCTGGTCGAGAAGCTGACCAGCGAGTTCTTCCGTTCCGCCGGATCCGCGGACAAGCTGATCGACCTTTATCGCGCGTACCTCGACAAGCGCGACAGCAGCTACATGCAGCTCGAGACCGCCAGCGAGCCGAGGGTGAAGCCGGAATGGTCGGAGCTCTCCGGCTACGATCGGATTGCCTACTTCACCATTCGTGCCATCGCGATGAATCGCGGCGACAAGATTCCTCTCAACGTCGCCAACGCCGGCACGCTGCCGTTCCTGGAGCCCGACGACATCATCGAAACTCCCTGCCGCGTCGTCGACACCGGCCCGCAGCCGCTCGCCGTCCCCGACGTCCCCGAAGTCGCGCAAACGCTCATCCACCGCGTCAAGGTCTACGAACGCGCGACGATCAAAGCGGCACTGACCCGCGACCGGCAGGATCTGATCGACGCCCTCGCGCTCAACCCGCTGATTCCGTCCGCGGATGTCGCTAAGCAGCTCGTGGCGGAGTACTTCGGATGAGCGACCCGCAAGCCCCAAGCCCGCAAGCCCGCGGAGATTTGAAGCGCGCGCTCGGTCTCAAAGAGGCGCTCGCGACAAACATCATTTCGATGGTCGGAGTAGGCCCCTTCCTGACCATTCCGTTCATGGTCGCGTCGATGGGCGGGCCGCACGTCATCTACGCGTGGATCGCGGGCCTCGTGCTCGCGCTCTTCGATGGCCTCGTCTACGCGCAGCTTGGCGCGGCATTGCCCGGCAGCGGCGGCGGCTACCTGTATATGCGCGAGGCCTTCAAGCCGTTCAAGCTTGGCGGCCTGATGGGTTTCATCTTCATCTGGGACACCATCCTCGTGGCGCCGCTGTCGGTCGCGGGCGGCGCGGTCGGCGTCTCGGACTACCTTCAGTACTTCTGGACGACGATGACGCCGATGCAGCATCACCTGCTGGCGGCATCGATCTGCATCGTGTGCACGGCGCTGCTGTGGCGGAACATCGAGGAGATCGGCAAGCTGGCCGTGGTGATGATGGTCGCGGTCATCGTCACGATCGGCTGGGTGATCGTGGCGGGCCTGTTCAACTTCTCGCCCGCGCAGGCGTTCGACTTTCCTCCCGAAGCCAAGAGCTTCAACACGACTCTGCTCGCCGCCATCGGTGCCACGTCGATCCTGGCGATGTACAACTACGGCGGCTACAACCAGATCTGCTTCATCGGCGGCGAGGTCAGGAACCCCGAGCGCAACATTCCCCGTTCGATCCTGCTCGCGATCTTCATCGTCGCCTCCCTTTACATGGTGATGACGATCGTCATCCTCGGCATGATCCCGTGGCAGGAAGTCCGGGACTCGAGGACGATCGCGTCGATCTTCATCGAGCGGACGTTTGCGGATCCGTCGAGCGGGCGCATCGCCGGCATCGTGATGACGTCGCTGATCCTGTTCGTCGCCGCGGCGGGACTCTACGCGACGATCCTCGGCTACTCGCGCGTCGCCTACGCCGCGGCCCGCGACGGCGACTTCTTCCGCGTCTTCGCGCACGTCCATCCGACCAAGGGCTTCCCGGACGTGTCGCTGGTCATGACCGCGCTGGTGTCGATCCCGTTCTGCTTCTTCACGATCGGCCAACTCGTGAACTGGCTGATCCAGGTGCAGGTCCTGCTGCGCTTCATCTGGCAGTGCGCCGCGGTGATCCTGATCCGCCGCTACCGCCCGGACATCCCGCAGCCCTTCACGATGTGGTTGTACCCGTTACCCGCCATCTTCTCGGGCGCGCTATGGGTCTTCATCTTCCTGACCGGTCCCGTCGAGGGAATGATCTTCTCCGTAGTGTTCCTGCTTAGTGGGATCGTGGCGTACAGATTGTTCAGCCACGGACGCGGCCACAGAGACACCGAGACACAGAGCCAAACTTTTTAAAAACCAGTGCTGCCAAGCGGCACTGGCATTTAGAAAAGTATTCTCTGTGGCTCTATGTTTCTGTGGCAACGTCCGTGATCAGCGAACTTTGTTCAATGCGAGCAGATTGGCGGTAATCCGGTAGGCCCCCGGCACGCCGTAGGGCAGCTGGCGGTGTAACGCGTAGGCGAAGTAGGTCCACGTGCCTTTGCCGACTTTGGCGGTGAGCCAGCCCCCGCTTTGCGGCGGCTGGCCTTTGTCGAACGTCGAGATCATCGGCGTGTAGGCGGGGTCCCACTTCGAGAAGAACTTCGATCCTCTCTGTTCGACCCAGCCATCGAAGTCCGCCGCGGTGATGCGGTTCGGCCACGTGAAGGCCTGGTGCGTCGGCGCGAGGATCGTGACCGGCGAATCTTCCTCGGATACTTCTTCGGCGCTTCGCAGCAGCTCACCCGGGAATGGCGCGAACGTATTCGGCACCAGTTCCTGCGTGTTGTAGAGCACGACCATGTTGCCGCCGTTCCTCACGTAATCGAGCAGCCGCGAGTTGTAGGTCTTCAAATCCTCCCGCACCGCATACGCACGCGTGCCGGTCATGATGGTGTCGAACTGCGACAGATCCGCCGACGCCAGCTCGCGCTCGCCGAGCAGCGTCACCTGCGCGCCAAGCTGCTGCAGGCCCTGCGGCACCGAATCGCCGATGCCCATCACGTAGCCCACCTTCAGGCCCGCAACGGTAGTGACGTTGATACCGCGCACTTCGGCGGTTGCAGGACGATAGAGGTAACGCACTTCGAGATCGCGGTGATCGATCACCTCGTAGCCTTCTCGATACTCTCTTCCTGCGGCGGTAGCGACCGCTTCGACCTGATACGTCCGCGCATCGATCGCCGACGGCCGCACCGAGAACCGATACGACGCCCGCTCCCCCGCCCGCGCGAAGCTGAATGATTGCGAAGCGGGCTCAACCTTCCAACCAGTCGGCAGGCGAAGAGTCAGCTGACCGGAGGTCGCTTCCTCGGCGTTATGAAGCAGGGTCACTTCAACTGGAACTTGATGGCCTGATGGCCCGATGGCCTGCTGGCCCATGGCGATGATCGCGTTCGAGGGTGTCAGCGCGACCGCGATTCGCGGCACCGTTCGTACTTCCCGAAGGACGTCCCCGTAGGGCAACTTGGATTCGCGTCGAACGACCGTCTGCCGAATCTCGATCGGCACGCCGTCGATCAGATACCTTCCAACCGCCTGCAGCGGCGGCGTCGACGCCGGCTTCCCGAATTGCGACGGATCGCTCAACGTGTAGACGCTGTCCTGCAACCCCTTCCGCGAAAAATACGGGCGCGTGCTGAGCGCCACGTCGTTCGCCAGCGTCACCGACGCGCGCATCTGAACCTGCTGATGCCGATCGAGGCCCGAGCTTCCCTGCGCTGAAGACGTCACCTGCCATCCGCGCTCGCCTTCGATCGCGATCGATGCTCCCGTCGCCGCGACCCCGCCGCGATTCGCCAGCCGCGCGCGCACTTCGAAGGTTTGTCCCGGCACCGGCGCCGCCATCAACGCCGGCGGTGCAAACGCCGCCCCCGGACCGGTCGGCTCGGCCAGCCCTGCCGGCTGTGCGATCGCGCTGAGCTCCATGCCCATCGCCGAGTTGATCGCGTCCTGGAACTGCTGCTCCTTGACCCGCAACAGGTGGCGCGAGTGCGGATCGACAATCGATCCAATCGCCGCGCGCGTGGCTTTGAGTCCCTGCACCAGCGCCGGCACACTTGCCGACGGAT
>DASUSZ010000309.1:0-10526 GCA_036374815.1 Vicinamibacterales bacterium
CGGGCACGCATCACCGGTGATCTCGGGCAATCGCGTCGTCGTGCACGCGCGGCAAGGCAATCGCGAGATCGTGTCCGCGTACGATTTGGAGTCGGGCAAACAGCTCTGGCAGGACGGCGTTGACGCGCCCTACACGATGAATCCGGCGGCGACGGGTCACGGGCCTGGACCGAAATCGACGCCGTTGATCGCGAACGGACGCGTGTTCACGTTCGGCATCAGCGGAATTTTTTCCGCGCACGACCTCGCCACCGGCAAGCTGCTGTGGCGCAAGAACGCGCCGCCCGCGCCTCCCGAGTTCGGCACCGCGAGCTCGCCGGTTGCCGACGGAGCGAACGTGATCGCATTTCTCGGCGGTTACAAGGCCGGCGCGCTGACCGCGATGGATGCGGCGACCGGCAAGGAAGTGTGGCGGTGGACCGGCGACGGCCCAGGCTACTCTTCGCCGATCGTCGCGACGATCGCCGGCACGCGGCAGATCATCACGCAATCACAGACCAAGCTTATCGGCGTGGCGGCGGCCGACGGCCGCCTGTTGTGGGAAACGACGATCAAGACACCGTACGAGCAGAATTCGGTGACGCCGCTGGTCGTCAACGATCTCGTCATCTCCGCCGGCCTCGACAATCCGACGATCGCCTATGCGATCACCAACACCGGGAAGGCGTGGACGGCGACGCCGCGATGGACCAACGATCGGGTGTCGATGTATATGAGCTCGCCCGCTGCGAGCGGCTCGACGATCTTCGGGCTCTCGAACAAGAACCGCGGCCAGTTCTTCGCGATTGACGTCGCCACCGGCAACACGCTGTGGCAGGGCAAGGGGCGCGAAGCCGAGAACGCCTCGATCGTGCGCGCCGGTAATTTCCTGCTGCTGTCGACGACGAACAGCGAGTTGATCGTGGCGAGGGCGAGCACGAGCGCGTTCGAGGAAGTGAAGCGCTACACGATCGCCGATTCAGCGACGTGGGCGCATCCCGCGTTCGCGGGACGCGCCATCGTCGTCAAGGATGTGGATAAGTTGATCGTCTGGAGCTACTGAGGGCCTGCGGGCTTGCGGGCTACGGACTTGCGATCGCCGATCGCCCAGAGGAAGGAAGACGTTCGCATGAACAGCTGTCCTTCCGAAATCGCCACCGTGCTCAGGCAGTACGGCGCGCAATCGTTGAGCAACCGGTTCGAGGAAATGATCTCGAACTTCGGGCCGGCGCGGAATACCGTCGTCAAACCCTCTTCTTCCGTCGTGACGTAGATCTTCCCGTCGGCAAGGATCGGCGAGGCGCTGTAGGTGCCTGAGGGCAACCGCACCGGGCCGTAGACGATCGCACCAGTGTTCACGTCAAGCGCGTGCACGATGCCGTTGTCGCGCACGACATACAGCAGCTTGCCGTCGCTGACCGGCGTCGGCACATCAGGTCCCTGCGAGAACGACCACACGACGTGCGTCTTCGCCACGTCGCCGCTGCCGCCCGGCTTCATCGCCACCATCGGATTGACGCGCGTCGGCGCGATGATCAGGTTATTGACGATGGTCGGCGACGCGACGATGCGATAGGCGCCGTTCCGCTGCGGATTGAGAACGTCGGCGCGCCAGTATTCCTTGCCGGTCGCGGGATCGTGTCCGGACACGACGTCGCCGCCGGTGATGATCAACTCCGCGCGGCCGTTGGCCTCGATCCACGCCGGCGTGATGTAGGCGTCCGGCGATTCGTGCACGGCGGGATTCGGCCGCTCGACGCGCCAGATCGTCTTGCCGCTCATCTTGTCGATCTTGAGGATGTAGGACGGATCATCCGTCTTCATGCCGTGCAGCACCGGCACGTAGAGCGCGTCGCCCTTCAACAGCGGCGTGCTGGCGTAACCCCAGTTCAGTCCGAAACGCCCGTAGTCGGCCTGGATGTCGCGCGTCCAGATTTCCTTGCCGCCGAAATCGAACGCCTTGAGGATGCCGACGCCGGTCATGACCCACACGTACTTGCCGTCGGTGACGGGCGACGGCGTCGACATGTTCTGCTTGCGCTGCATGTTGTTGCCGCCGGCCAGCGAGCGCTTCCACGACACCGCCTGCTTGTTGCGATCGACGGCCCACAGCTCGAGGTCGCCGGTGTTGGTGCCGGTGGCGACGTTCAGGAAGATGGTGTCGCCCCAGATGATCGGCGTCGACCCGCTGAATGCCGGCAAGGGCAATTTCCAGCTGATGTTCTTGGTTTCGATCTTGCTGCAGACGGTCGGCACCAGCGGCCGGCCCTCGAAGTTGGTGCCGGGAGGGCGCGGCGGCCCACCGCGTTGTTCTCTTGCCCCGCCGTCCGGCGGGGCGCCTTCGGCATTCGATGGTCCGCCTTGTACCGTAACGGCGGCACTGTCGAACGACGCGGCCTCTGCGGTCGAGTCGGCGCAGGTCGCGCTCCAGCTATCCGGCAGCCCTTTTTCCGTGCTAACGCCGTTGTGCGACGGGCCGCGCCAGTGCGGCCAGTGTTGAGCCACGACGGTCGTCGAGGCGATCAAGGCAAGGAACAGGATCGATCCAGCGTATTTGCGCATCATGCTCACCTACGACCGCCGGGGCGCGATCGTTTAGCTCTGTGGCCTGAAGTACAACACCATTCCCGCTCCCGCGGCGGTCATCAAAAATCCGAGGTATAGCAGAGGATTAACCGCAGATTTCGGGGGATGGATGATCATCGTCGTCAGCACGTTGACGAGCGGCGCGACGCCGAACACGATCGGCATCACGTAGGTCGGCAGGCCGCCGCTCCTGAACGCGAAGATGATGAACACCGCGCCGATCGCCCCGAGCGCGCCGGCAAACGTCGCCGTGATCGTGCCGGTCGCGTTGAAGTTGCGCATCTCGCCCTGCGAGGTCAGCACCGCCGCGGGCACCAGCACGCCGATCAGAAAGTACGCCACGCCGACGCAGAGCAGCGCGCGCATCGGGTTGCCGAGCGCGACCTGCCCGCGGTGAAGTGACGCGCCGTACATGCCCCACGACAGAGCGGCGCCGAATGCGAGAGCGATCCACGACATGCAATTTTCTCCTTGTTAGAATCTGACCCTGACGCCGAGCTGCACCTGCCGCGCCGACGTGACGGTGTTGCGGATGCGTCCGAAGTTGCCGAGCGGCGCCTCGTTGTCGGCGGCGCCGGCAAACGCGGTGAGATTCGGCACGCCGAAGTTCGCGCGATTGAAGATATTGAAGACCTCGAGGCGGAGCTCGACGGCACTCGCCGACTTCAGCTGCACGTCCTTGGTCACCGACAGATCGACCATCCGCAGATCCGGACCTTTGAAATCACCGCGGCCGGTGTTGCCGAACGTCCCTGCGGGCTGCAGCACGAACGCCTGCGGGTTGAACCACTGATCGGGATTGCCGGTGACCGCGTTGTCGGCATCGAACCCCGGCGCGTAGCTGGGCCGATCGCGGCCGATGCCCGGACCGAGCGACGGTTGCCACTGCGATCGCGATCGATTGTTCTGCACGAACACCGTCAGCGGATAGCCGCTGCGATAGGTCGCGATCGCCGACAAGCGCAGGCCCCACATCATTTCCCACGTCGCGTTGGCCACCACGTTGTGCCGCACGTTGAAGTCGGACGGACCGCGGTTGTAGTCCGGGATGAACTCGGGGAATGCCGACGTCGTGCCGTTGGTCGCGTCCGAGAAAAACGTCGACGCCTGCGTGGTGTCTTCCGAATCCGACCACGTGTAGGACGCTTGAAACGACACGCCCCTCGACACGCGGCGCCGCGCTTCGACGATGAACGCCGTGTACCACGAGTCGCCATCCGACGTCTTGGCTTCGATCGTCGTCCAGGCGGTGTTGATGCGCGGAGCGCCGGCCGGGAAGAACGGCCGGCCGTCGGCGCCGATCGTCGGCTGCGCCGTATTCAGATCGTTGCTGCGCAGCAGATGGAGGCCACGAGATCCGGCGTAGCCGATCATGATCGCGGTCTGCGCGCCGACCTCGCGCTGCACGTTCGCGTTCCACACGTGAATCGACGGCGTCTCGATGTCCCACTGCACCGGCCGAATCGACAATCCCGACGCGCGTTCGAACGGTGGATTCGGGAACGTCGGCGCCTGGAAGACGACACGCGGCGTCTGCGGCGGATTGGTAACCGTCACGATCAGGTTCTGCGAGCTGTTCGTGGCGTAATACAACCCGTAGCCGCCGCGCACCGCGGTGCGACCGTCGCCGGTCGCATCCCACGACACGCCGACGCGCGGCGAGAAGTTGTTGTAGTCCGGGCCTTCATAGAGCCGGCCGGTCAATGCCGTCCGATCGGTCAACGACGGCAGCGCGGAATCACGCCCGCCGGTGTCGATCGGCATCGTCATGAATTCGTAGCGAAGACCCGCCGTCAACGTCAGGCGCGGGTGCGCCTGGAACTCGTCCTGCACGTATCCGCCCGCGATCCAGAACGGCCATTGCCGATCGAAGGTCGCCGCGGGCGTCAATCCAATAAAGCTCGTGGCACGATTCTCGAGAAACGCGCGCAGGTTGGCGAAGCTGTAGGTGCCGAGGCTGAACGTGGGATTGGTCATGTCCTGCTGATACCGCTCGGCGAGCGCGCCGGCGCGGATCAGGTGACGGCCGCGATTCCACACGAGATCACCCTGCAGGCTCGTGACCTGCTGCATCAACCGGAGATTCGCGGAACTCTGCGTGCCGAAGCGCTGCAAGCCGCCGACATCGATGTTGCCGACGAACGGCCGTCCCGCCACGAACGGCGGAAGCGGCACGTCGGCTTCGACGTCCTGGCCGACGCGCGTGCGGCTGTAGCCGAAGCGATACGTGCCGAGCAGGCTCGATGTGTAGGCCTGCTTCAATTCCGCAGTCGCAAACTGATTGCGCGAGATGAACGCGCGTGGAAACTGCGGGTAATCGAGCGGCAGCCGCTGATCCGCATCGTCGAGCGTGTAGCGGACGAAGAACTGGCTCGACGAGGACAGATTCGCATCGACGCGGCCCTGGAAAAAATTCTGATCGATGCGCTGGGCGAACTGGAAGCTATGCAGCGCCGTGCCGTCGCCGAGGTTCGCGCCATTCGGCAAGGGATACGCGTTGATGAACGGCGCGACGGCGGCGTTCACGCCGACGTTGAGAAACTGTCCGGCGTTCGCGGGATCCGGGAGCAGGCCGAGGCGCGCGTTGGCATCGGGCACCGCCGATGTAATCGTGCGGCCGAGATTTTCGCGCAAGCCTTCGTAGCCCGCAAAGTAGAACAGGCGATCGCGCTGCACGGGGCCGCCGATCGTCACGCCGAACTGGTTGCGCGTGAAGGGCGGTTTGTCGCCGACGTCAAAGTAGTTCTTGGCATCGAGCGCGTCATTGCGATGGAACTCGTAGGCGCTGCCGCTCAGCGAGTTGCCGCCTGACTTGGTGATGACGTTGATCTGTCCGCCGCTCATGCGCCCGAACTCGGCGCCGTAGGCGTTGGTCTCGACGCGGAACTCCTGGACGGTCTCGGTACCGAGCGCGGTGCCGGCGGCGCTGCCTGCGGGTCCGTTCGTCATGTCGTTCAGCAGCGTGCCGTCGAGCAGGTACACGTTGGCGCGCGGATCCTGGCCGTTCACGCTCATGCCGAGGCCGTGCGCGACCACCGAGCCGCCGTCGCGATGCGGATACGCCGTGACACCCGGCTGCAGGAATGCGAGCTCGGTGTAGTTGCGGCCGTTGAGCGGCAGCTGCGCGATCGCACGCTCGTCAACGAGGTAGCTCAGCTCGCCGGTGCGCGTGTTGACCGGCGATGCATCGCCGACCACGTTGACGGTCTCCGCGAGGCCGCCGACTTCGATCGTGAAATCGACCGGCACCGCTTCACCAACCGTAAGCGCGATGCCTTGCCGCAATACGGGCTTGAAACCAGACAGCTCGGCGCGCACGTCGTAGCCGCCAACGGGCAGCGCGGCGATCACGAATCGGCCATCGGCGCCGGTCACCGTGACGCGTTCGATCGCGCGCTCAATGTGACGCGCGGTGATGGTGACGCCGGGAACGCTCGCACCGCTCGCATCGACGACGCGGCCGGTCATCGTTGCCGAAGTCTGGGCAGCTGTGGGGACGGCGGAAACACTTAGAACGCAAACAACAAGGCAGACAAATCGCACAAAACTCTCCTGTATCCAGATCCTACCCGCCCCGGGGCATTCCCGTCTCTCCGGTCATCCCCGGGACGGAAATCCCCGGGCGCTGACCGTCTCACCATTTGAACGGACATGACGCAAGACCGCACGCCGCTCAAGGTTGGAGATATTGTCGCCCGCTACCGCATCGACGGTGTGCTCGGGTCGGGCGGCATGGGCCAGGTCTACCTGGCGCGGGATACGGCGCTGCAGCGCACCGTGGCGATCAAACTCGTTGATCCGCGGCGCCAACGTCCGCAGGAACTGGTGCGCGAAGCGCGGCTTGCCGCGTCACTCGACCACCCCTCGATCTGCACCATTCACGGCGTGGACTACCTCGGTGAGGAGCCATTCCTGGTCATGGAGCACGTCAAGGGCATGCCGCTCTCCAAGGTGATCCGGGGCCGCCGCTCCCTGTCGATGGCGAGCGCCCTCGACTTCGCGCGCCAGATCGTGTCGGCGATCGCGCATGCGCACGATCGCGGGGTGATTCACGGCGACCTGAAAAGCTCGAACGTGATGATTGGCCCCGATGGGCACGTCACGATTCTCGACTTCGGCCTCGCGTGCCGCCGAGCCGGCGGCGAGGCAAAAGAAACAGCGTCGACACAGCAATCGCCGTCCGGCGCGGCGGGGACGGTGCCTTACATGGCTCCCGAAATCATTCGCGGCCATTCACCGTCCGTGCAATCGGACATCTGGGCGATTGGCGTGTTGATTTTCGAGATGATCGCCGGGCGCCGTCCGTTTGCCGGCACGACTACCTACGAGCTGGCCGCCAACGTCCTGGCCAACCGGCGCACGCGCATGGAATGCCTGGTAAATGGGCCAATTCGCGCGGTTGTCGACCGGTGCCTCTGCATGGATCCGGCCGGCCGCTACGCGTCGGCGCGCGACCTGGCGGCGGCCCTCCGTCCGCTTCGGCGCCGGCGCTGCCCGGCTGCGGTGGAAAACCATGATCGCGTGTCCGTCTAACCAGGTGCCTCCGGTGATTGTGAGCGCCTTACCAATGACGGATAATCTGCGGCCTGAACGGCCACGCGCGACGTTGATGCCCCCCATCCGGGTCAGCGCGAGGCGAGTACATGGTGCCCCCACCCTGCCGCCGTCAACCGTTCCGCGTCCGCCTTCGCCCCACGGGGCTTCGGCGAGACAGGTCCCGGTTGTGAGCGACGAAGCGAATTTCCTCGCGGCCCTGCCAGTCATCGACGACGTCACGGGCAAGGTGTGCCGCCGGCATCGTCTCAGCGCGACCGAAGCCGACGATTTCAAGCAGCAAGTGCGGGTGCACTTCCTCGATCGCAACTACGAAGTGCTGCGCAAGTTCGAGGGGCGTTGCGGGCTGGCGACCTACGTCAACGTGGTCGTGCAGCGCGTGTTCCTCGATTACCGCAATCAGCTGTGGGGACGATGGCGGCCGTCGACGGAGGCACGCCGGCTCGGCCCGACCGCGAGCCTGATCGAACGGCATGTGATCCGCGACGGCTGGACGATCGAACAGACGATCGAGATGCTGCGCGTCAATCACCAGATCGAGCTCGACGATCGGCTGCGCGCGTTTTGCGACACGCTGTCGGGCCGCGGACCATCGCGGCGCGTGGTGCCCGAAGACGAGGCGGTTGAAGTGCCGAGTCCGGGGCCTGCGGCGGACTTCAACGTCGTCAAGGCGGAGCGTGATTTTCTCGCGAAGCGCGTGATGGCGGCGCTCGACCGCGCGCGCCAGGGACTGCCGGCGGTTCAGCAGCTGATCGTGAAGATGCACTTCGAAGACGGCGTGGCGATCTCCGATATCGCGCGGACGCTGCATCTCGAGCAGCGGCCGCTCTATCGGACGGTGGATCAGATCAAGCAGTCCTTGCGCGCGGCGATGGAGAAGGACGGCATTGCCGGGGCCGACATCGACGCGTTGTTGAATGCGCCAACGGTGGAATGGTCGGAGACTGATCGCGGGACGGACACGGGCTCGACGACCCGGAAGCACGCGTCCGACCGGAAGGGGGCATCGTGGCGGCAGAGCCGATGAAGCTCAACGGCGGGACCTGCCCGTCTCTCGAGACGATCGGCGCGTTCGTCGAGGACCGCTTGAAGGAGCGGGAGCGCGACGTCATCGCCGAGCACGTTGCGACGTGCGAGACGTGCTACTTCGTGTTCACGGAAGCGGCGCGCGCGCGCGCCACCGCGACGCCTCAAGGCGAAGTGGTGGCGTTCACGCCGCGTCGCGTGCCGTGGAAGATGGTGATGTCCGGTCTCGCCGCGGCGGCGATGATCGTGCTTGCGGTCAACGTCTGGGGTCCATTCGGCGCCGGCAACGACGAGCGCGCGCTGACGGAGCTGGTTGCGGCGGTCGGCACCACGCGCACGTTCGAGCCGCGCCTCACCGGCGGATTTGCGTATGCGCCGGTGCGCGGGCCGGTTCGCGGGCCGAACGATGCGGTCAGCCTGTCGCCGGATGTTCGCATCAAGATTGCGGAGATTGAAAAAACGCACCCGACCGCCCCGGTCGCGGCCACCGCGGCCCTGATTGCGGGCGACCATGACCGTGCCATCAGTCTCCTCGACGCCGCCGCTCGCAGCAATCCGAACGACGCCAAACTCCTCAGTGATCTTGCAGCGGCCTACCTGGTGAAAGCGGAGCGATCGAATTCCGCCGCGGATGCATCGAACGCGCTGGCGGCGGCCAATCGCGCGCTGGAGATCGAGCGATTGATGCCGGAAGCGATGTTCAATCGCGCACTGGCGCTGCAGTTGTCCGGCCTGAACGAGGACGCGCGGAATGCCTGGGAGGCATTCCTGACGATCGACGATCGCTCCGGCTGGGCGGATGATGCGCGGGCACGGTTGCGTATACTCTCGAACCAACCGTAACGAGTGACAGCAATGCGACTCCCTGGTCGTAGCGCGCCTGCAGCGGCTGGGCTTCTTCTGCTCGTTTGTGCGGCAAGCGCGTGCCGTTCCGATACGGTTGCGCCCTCTGGGAGAGAGGCGCTGGCGGAAGCCGTCGCCGACACGCTTCCCTTCCAGGCACGCATCAGCGGCGGCTTCAAGCCGTCGAAACGCGGACCGACGCGCGCCGCCGGCGAACCGCCCGATCTGTCTCCCGACGCGCGCATCGCGATCGCGCTGATGGAAAAGCGTGCAATCGAAAATCCGACACCCGAGGCGCAGGCCGATCTTGGCGTCGCGTATCTGGTCCAGGGGGACATCGACCTCGCCATCGCGACGCTCGAGGATGCGGCATCTGAACTGAACAGCGCCGCGCCGTGGAGCGATTTGAGCGCAGCGCACCTGGCCAAAGCCGAACGGGCACCAGATCGGCGCGTTGAACATCTCGCCCGTGCGCTTGAAGCCGCTGAGCGTTCACTGAAGATCGCCAGGTCAAACGACGCGCTGTTCAATCGCGCACTGGCGCGCGACGGTCTGGCGCCTTATACGTCAACGGCCGCGCCGTGGGCCGAATATGCCGCCGCCGAAACCGACGCGGCATGGCGAGATGCAGCGGCGCGTGAAGCTCAAAACGATCACCGCATCGAAGACGTTCGCGAACGATGGGAAGTCCGACGCAAGGAATTGACGTCACGCCTTCGCGCCAGCGATGCGGCATTCGCGAACGAGACGGCGCGGCTGCATCCGGAAGCGGCGATCGAGATCCTCGAGCAACAGATCTTCGTGAGCGAACACTCACTGTCCGAAGCCGACCTGTTAGCCTCGGCGATCAGCAACGCCACCAAGGATCCGCTGTTTACAGATGAAGTCGCGGCGTTGCGGCGATACCCTGCGGAGCTGGCCGTCGCCCATCAGCAATACGTCACGGGGATCACGTTGTACGGGGCGAATGACATCAATCGCGCCCGACGAGCGATGGCCGACGCACTCCGCATCTTTCGGCGTCTCGACGCACCGTATCGCCTGTGGGCGGAAACACGGCTTGCCGCGGCCGACTGGCGTGAGGGCCACTTCGACGCGGCGCTTCGGGCGCTCGAACGACTCGAGGGCGAGGCCCGGCAACGCCGATATCACTTGTTGTTGGCGCGCGTACTGGTGCAACAGGCGGAAGTCTACAGAAGTCAGTGGCGGCTGACCGAGGCGCTTGCGGCCCGCCGCGCGAGCGCCTTGCAGTACGAGAACGCCGGACAATTGGAAAATGCGACCGGCGTCTACTCGAATCTCGCCGATGACCTGCGCATGCTCGGTGAGTCGCAGGACAGTTGGGCCGCCATCGGCCGCACGCTGCAGAACCTCGCGCATCTGCGCCGGCCGCTCCGCCGCTATTTGTTGCTATACACCGCTTCTTTGTTTGCGTCGCGAGACGGGTTGTACCACGCCGCTCTCATCTTCCAGGACGCCGCGCTGCGCGAAGCGCAGCTGGCCAACCCGGATGCCGTTACTGAAGCGACCATCCAGCG
>DASUSZ010000310.1:0-5484 GCA_036374815.1 Vicinamibacterales bacterium
GCAAGAAAGCGCCGGAGGTGGAGCTGCACTGCAACTGCATGCACACCATCTGCCGCAAGGAAGCATAGGCCGTCACTTCAGCGACGCCAGATACTGCGCGAGCGCGTCGATTTGATCGCTGCTCAACTTGCCCTTGAACGCCGGCATGTCCGATTCAGGATTGACTGCCGGCGCGTCTTCAATCTGTCGCCGCACCGCGGCTTCGTCGAGGCGGCGTCCCACGTGAGTCAGCTCGGGGCCGATGCCGCCGCCCTTACCTGCGAGGAAGTGGCACTTCGAGCACGATTCGTCAAAGGTCGCGATGGCAAGGTCGCGCACGCCGCGCGGCACTTCGACGCGCGCCGGGCGATCGGCAATCCCGAGCGCGGTCAACAGCATCACTCCCCCGCCGAGCGTAACCAACGCCGCCGTCACCCAGCGCCTCGATCCGCGCAGCGGATGCCGCTCAGCACCGCGATCGATGAACGGCAGCAACAGCAGGAAACCCACTACCAGCCCCGGAATCACCTGCGTCCCGATCGGCTCCAACGGGCCCGGGAAATACTTCAGCAACTGGAATAGCGAAAGGAAGTACCACTCGGGCCGGGGAATGTAGCTGCTGTCGGCCGGATTGGCGACGTCGTCGAGGGGCGCCGGGATCAGCATCGCCACAGCGAAGAGCGATGCAAACACCGCGGCCATCATCACGGTGTCCCTGGCCACGTGCCACGGAAAGAACTCCCTGCCCGGTCCCGGCTCGGGTTTCAGCGGTCCGGAGATGCCGTGTTTCCGCATCAAGGCGATGTGCGCGGCAGTCAGCGTGACCAGCGTCATCGGCAGCAGGAACACGTGCGCCGAAAACCATCTTCCAAGCGTCAGCGCGCCAAGATCCGAACCGCCACGCAAAATGCTGGCGAGCACGTCGCCGGCGATCGGTGTGCTGCGCGCGATGTTGATCGTCACGGTCGTCGCCCAGTACGCCTTCTGATCCCACGGCAACAGATAGCCGCTCAAGGCAAAGCCCAGAATGACGAGCAGCATCAACACGCCGCTGATCCAGGTGAGCTCGCGGGGCGCCTTGTACGATCCGAACGTGAACACGCGCACCATGTGCACGACCGCGGCAACCAGCAGGAAGCTCGCGCCCCAGAAGTGCAGGCCGCGGAGGAGCGACCCGAGCGGCAGCGCGGTCATGATGAAGCGCACGCTGTCGTGCGCGAGCGCCGGCGACGGCACGTAATACATCGTCAGCGCGACGCCGGTCACGAATTGAACGCCGACCAGGAGGGTGAGGATGCTGCCGGTGGTGAAGAACCAGCCAGTGCCGCGCGGCAATGGTTCTTGGAGCGCCGAGTCAAGCAGCGCGCGATAGCCAGTGCGCGAATCCAGCCAGGCCGCCGATTGCGCAGCGAGCGCAGACATACGCTTCAGCACGCGCATGTCTAGATCTCGACGAAGACCCGGCCGTCTTCGATGCGCGCCGGTAGCGTTTGCAGCGGCGACGGCGGCGGACCACCGATGACACGTCCGGCCGCGTCGTACATGCCACCGTGGCACGGGCACTCGATGCGTCGTGATTCGGCGTCGAAGCGCGTGCGGCACCCCAGGTGCGTGCAGGTCGAATCGAGCACGCGCACGGAATCGCCGGACCGCACCACATACACCACACGGCGATCGATCGCTTCCGTTGCGCCGTCGGCGCGCTTCACCTCCACCGCGATCTGTTTCGGTGTGCCTTCCTCGAGATCGGTCAGCACCGCCGCCGGCAGCCAGGCGCGCGGCCGCCGGGTGAAGCTTGGCGCGACCACGGCGCCGCCGACGACGAACGCCAGCGTGGCGGCCATCAGCGCGTGAATGCCCTGGATGAAACGAACGAGAACGGTGCGGCGTTGCATCTTCACTCCCGGGCCCGGCAAGCGGGCCAACAAGAAAACAGGACGCTGCCCGCTGGCGCGGGCCGGCAACGCTCGCATCTGTCGTTAGAATGAATCGTGCCAACCATCCCCGCCGGCGGCGCGGACGCGATCGAGCGCTGGCAACAGCAGAATCCGGCTGGAATCGTTATCGATGCGCCGCCCCCGAGCGAGTGGCCGTTCCGTTTCCCGCTCTGCCCTGACCTGCCTGCAGGTCCCGTTCTTTTACGAGCACCGAATGTCGACACGGCGTTCGTAAGCGCGCAGACCGGCGGTACACATCTCGTTACAACACAGCGCCGGTATCTCGAAGCGGAGTGGACACGCGCGCTCGAGGGTCACGCGAACGCGACGTTGTTGTCGATGCCTGGATCCGGCGAACCGATCTCGCATCCGCTTGCCCTCGCGTTCCGGTTGGCGGACCCTGTTGAGCGCCTGGCGCGCTGCGTCAAATTCCTCGAGTCGGGCCGTACGCCCGCTGCGCTTGTCGCAACAGCGAGCGTCTGCATGGAGGTCAACGATCTCGAGGCGGCCGCCCGCGATCTCGATGAGGCGATCGCACAAGCGCCGGAGTGGGCGGCGGCGCATTTCGAGCGCGGCAAGCTCTGGCTTCGCGCCGACGACATGAGCAAGGCGGCGGAATCGTTTCAGCGCGCCGCGACGCTGCTTCCCGGGTTTGCGCCCGCGTGGGCCAACCTGGGCGGCACGCTCGGCGAGCTCGATCGTCCGCACGAGGCCCTCGCGGCGTTCGAGAAGGCGCTGGCGCTCGATCCGGCGAGCCCGCAGGCGCTGAACAACGTGGGCGTCGTCCGCCGCGAGCTCGGCCGTTTGAGCGAGTCCGAAGCGGCGTTCCGCCAGGTGATTCAGCTCACACCGGGGATGGCCTTTGGCCATTACAATCTCGGGCATACACTGTTTTTGCAGGGACGGTTCCAGGCGGCGCTAGCGGCATACGCCGAGGGACAGGCCCGGGACGCGGAAAAAAATCCAGTGCAGGCGTCGCGGCTGGCGCTCTGCAAGGTGGCCGTCGGCGACGCGGCCGGCGCGTTGCGAGAGCTGCAGCGCGCGACGACCGGGCTGCCGCGCGAGTATCGACAGCAGTTGCTTGGTGACACGAGCGCGATCCTGTGGGCGCTCGTGACGCAGCACCCGGAGCTGCAGCACTGGCAGCCGGTGCACGAGTGGTTGACGAGGGAACTCAAGGGATGACGAGATTCATTCACGATCGCGGCGTACGTCTCGCAGCCGGTCTCGCCGTCGTGGTCGCCATTCCGATGGCGGTGCTGTTTTACTTCCAGTTCAAGTCGCTGGCCGACATCGAAACGACGTCGGCGGTGGTGCTGCGGCAGTTGAGCAGCGAGACGGCAGACTCGCTGACGCGCTCGATCGAGGACTACATGAAGCGGCCGCACATCAGCGTGCTGCTGCGCATCACGCAGGCCCGCACCGAGCCGCTCGACCTGACGTTCATCGAGCCGGTGTTCAACGAGGCGATGACGGAGAGCCCGTTCGTCGAGTCGTTTTACGTATGGACCGAGCGCGGCCCGCACGCCAACCAGTGGCTCGTCTTCGATCAGACGAGCAAGACGTTTCCGAACGGCGCGCTCGAGCAGCGCTTCCGCGAAGACAAGGCCGTCGGCGACAAGCTGCTCGGGCGGATTCGCGAGCTGCTGGCGACGCGGCGCGCGATCGTCGCGTTCACCGAGACCATCAACGGCCGGCCGCATTACGTGCAGGCGCAGCTGCGATTCGAGAGCCCGGCGCGGCAGCGGATGACGAGCGTCGTCGCCTTCGCGGTCGACGCCGAGAAACTGCGGACGCAGTACGTGCCGGCGGTGATGCGCGACTGGATGGCGAGCGTGCAGCAGCCGTCAGGCTTCCCGAATCTGCAGGCCGAGGTCATGGACGAAGAGGGCAGGCACATCTACGCCACGCATCCCGACCCGTCCGATCACTACGTGCCGGTCGACGAGCGCAGCTTCGCGATCATCTTCTTCGACAAGGAGCTGCTCGAGTTCGCGGCGCCCTACGAACAGCATCGCGAGGTGTGGGGCCTGCGCACCAGCTATGGCCCGCAGCCGATCCCGGAGATCGTCAGCGCCAGCACGCGGCCGCAGCTGGCGCTGATGATCGTGATGATCGTGGCGATGGGCCTTGGCGTGTTCCTGGTTGCCGGGGCGGCGGCCCGCGAAGTGCGCCTCGCCGAATTGAAATCGAACTTCGTGGCGTCGGTCTCACACGACCTCAAGACGCCGCTGGCGCTGATCCAGCTGTTCGCCGAAACGCTGGAGCTCGGCCGCGTGCGCACGCCCGAGCGCGCGCAGGAGTACTACCGCATCATCAACGGCGAATCGAAAAAGCTGACGCGGTTGATCGAGAACATTCTCGACTTCTCGCGGATGGAAGCCGGCCTGCGTCCGTACCGCATGGAACCGGCCGACCTGTCCGAATCGGTCAGCAAGGTGCTGACGCGGATGGAGACGCAGTTCTCGCAGGGCAACTTCACCATCACGCCGAAGATCGAGCCCGATCTGCCGCGCATCCTCGCCGACCAGGGCGCCGCCGAACAGGCGATCGAAAACCTGCTCGCCAACGCGATGAAGTATTCAGGCGACGCGAAGAACATTGAAATCGAAGCCAAGCGCGTCAACGGCCATATCGTCGTGAGCGTGACCGATCACGGCATCGGCATCTCGCGCCGCGAGCAGGGCCGCATCTTCCGGAAGTTCTACCGCGTGCAGCAGGAGCTGGGCGGCGGGCCGCAGGGCACCGGGCTCGGCCTCGCGATCGTCGACCACACGATGCGCGGCCACGGCGGCTTCGTGCGCGTCGAAAGCGAGCCGAACAGCGGCAGCACGTTCTCGCTGCACTTCCCTATTCCCAGTGAAAACGCGTTCCAGGGAACGCTGGTCGAGTCGACGCGGTAAAAGGGAAAAGGCAAAAAGGCAAAAGGCAGAAGGCAAAAGGCAGAATGAAACGAATCCTGGTAATCGAAGACGAGCCGCAGATGCGGCTTGGGCTTCGCGACAATCTCGAGCTCGAAGGCTACGAAGTCGAAACGGCGTCGGACGGCGACGAAGGGCTGCAGAAGGCGGCCAGCTTCACGCCCGACCTGGTCATCCTCGACGTGATGCTGCCGAAGAAGAACGGCTTCGATGTGTGCCGCGATCTGCGCGCGCGATCGATCGGCACGCCGATCGTGATGCTGACGGCGCGCTCGGCCGAGACCGACAAGGTGCTCGGCCTCGAGCTTGGCGCCGACGACTACGTGACCAAGCCGTTTTCGATCACGGAGCTGCTCGCCCGCGTCCGCGCGGTGCTGCGCCGCAGCGGCCAGCAGAAGCCGACCGCCGACGCGATCAAGATCGGCGACATCGAGATCGACTTCAAGCTGCACCAGGCCCGCCGCGGCAAGCAGCGCATCGACTTCACGGCGCGCGAGTTCGACCTGCTGCGCTATTTCGTCCAGCACACCGGCCAGGTCGTGACGCGCGAACAGATCCTCAACGAGGTCTGGGGCTACGAAGAGTTCCCGACCACCCGCACCATCGACAACTTCGTCGCCAAGCTGCGTCAGAAGATCGAGCGCTCG
>DASUSZ010000311.1:0-3526 GCA_036374815.1 Vicinamibacterales bacterium
ATGGCGATCGAGTGATGCGGAATCATCGATTTCATGAATGCGACATCGCTGATCACCGCCTGAGTTCTGTTCACGGTCAGCAGGAGAACAGCGCCCGCGGCCGCGCCCACGAGAATCGCGATCTTCGTGCCCTGGCCCCGATACATCGACCACATGAACGAGAGCATCACGATCGACATCACGCAGCCCATTACGAGCGACGCGACCAATCGGTTGATGCTGAACATTGCGTGATCGATGGAGTAGATGAGCTGATACATCAGGAAGAACATCACGATGGTCGATGTGCCGATCATCCCCGCGAAGCGGCCCCAGCTCATCATCATCATCTGCTGCTGCTTGCCCGGCCCTGTGTGCTCGTCCATAGTGCCTTCCTATTCTGATCCGCCAATTTCAGAATTAGGTGCAAGACCCCGGCCAGCAGTGCGCCACCCGCGCCCGCATTACAGGCGGCTCCGAACGACTATTGCCTCAGCTCGATCGCCCTCTCCCGCCGACAATCTTCCTGCGAACGTCAGGGCATCGTCCGTCCCTTCCCGAATAGGTCACCGAAGAAATCCTTCGGGTTCCACGCCGGGCGCGCCGTCTCCTGCGCCACCTGCCAGCCAGTGAGGAAATTGATCCGCGCATGGTCGGCGCCGGCTTCGAAGTCGAACGCCTGCGACATGTCGTCGTTTGGCTTGTGGTAGACGTCGCGCCGGTATGCGGCGTTGATCGCGCTGCCGTCACGGGCATCACCGGTCTGGAATCCGCTCTTGATGAACAGCGACGGCACGCCCTGGCGCACGAAGCTGTAGTGATCGCTGCGGATGAACAGCACTTGTTCGGGAATCGGATCCTCTCCGATAGCGAGACCCATCTTCGCGGCAGCCTTGTTCACCGGCACCGACAGCGTGGAGTGTTGCGCGCCGTATGGCACGATGTCCTTCAGTGGGTGGAACAGGAACGGCATATCGAGCGTCAGGTCGGCCACGATGCCGTTGCCAGGCACAGTTGGATTTCGCGCGAAATAGTCCGAGCCCAGCAGGCCCCGTTCTTCAGCAGTGACGAACAGGAACACGATCGATCGTCGTGGCGGAGACGGCAACGCCTTGAAGGCGCGCGCCACCTCCAGCACGATCGCCACCCCCGACGCGTTGTCGTGCGCCCCGTTGTAGATGTCGTCGCCCTTCATCGCGACGCCGCGGCCGAAGTGATCGACGTGCGCGATGTAGACGACGGATTCGTCCTTGAGAACCGGGTCGGTCCCTTCGAGACGCGCGACGACGTTCGCGCTCTCGACGCTTGTGTGAGTGGAATGGGTGGTGATTGATACGCGGGTGGCCAGCTCGAATGCCTGCGGCTCGCTTTTCGCCGCCGCGGCAAACACCTGCGCGGGCGCCTTCGACGCGCCTGCGAACAGCGCCGCAACACCGGAGTGGTTGAGCGAGACGGAGCCGCGCAACGCGGCATCACCGCGACTGGGCTTGCCGGCAGCATCGACCCACGCATAATTGCCCTGCGCGCCGGTGGCCACGCTGACATCCCAGCGGAAGCGCGGATCGTCCGGCGACGTGAAGCTGATGGTGCCGATGGCGCCGCGCTTCACCGCTTCGGCATCCTTCACCGCTCCCGACGAGTAATACGCGCGCTCGGTGCTCTGCAATTTCGCCGGCGCGCCGCTCAGGTACGCCACCACCTTGCCCTTCACGTCCACGCCGGTGCCGTAGTCGTCGTATCCCTGCGCCGGCGCGCTGACGCCGTAGCCGACGAACACCACCGGCGCATCTTCGACGCTCACCTGTTCGCGCAGCTGATCGGCAGCCAGCAGATAGTCCTTGCCGAACGCCAGCGTGCGCTTCGCGCCACGCGACGTGACGGCGAATGAGCTGGACTTCTGTACCACCACGCTGTTCCTGAGCGCGACGCGCTGGCGGAACCCGCCGTTCTCGCCTGCGGGAGCAAGCCCGTCGGCCGTCAGGGTCTTTTCCACGTACTGCAGCGCAGCCTCGTAGCCCTTGCTGCCAAGCCCGCGGCCTTCCATTTCATCGCCGGCCAGCACGGTCATGTGCTGCTTGATGCGATCGGCGCTGATCCCTTTCAGCGCGGCATCGATCGCGGGTGTATCAAGCGAGACGGGCGCATCCGCCGGCGGCGACGACGCTGCCGGCGAGCTGCCGCACGCCGCGACCAGCGATCCCAGGATGATGCCCGCGAACATGTGTTCTGCAATACGCGCGACCATGCGAGTCTCCGACAGAATGATTACGAATTCAGCGAGGCAAACCTAAAACGGTGTGACCTTCGATCGCACCGTGGCAGGCGCACCGGCCGTCAGGTCTCCAGGCTTCACGCCGCGAAACGCATTCTCGGCTGCGGCGCCTTCGGCCGCGGCCTTCGTCACCGCTGCCACGAGCTCCTTGTATGCAGCGGCATTTCGCGCGGTCACTTTCAGTTCGATCAGACCGTCCGACGCGATCGAATTGACCGAGTTGCCGCCGGTCAGGTTCGTGATCTGATAGCTGCCGGCTGGCAACGCCTTCTGAATCAGGATGACCGCGCGCGCGGCGGCGTGCAGGGCGCTGACACGTCCATAGGCGCCGGAGCTGTGGCCGCCGGGCCCTTGAAACTCGACGCGCAAGTTGCCCGACTGCTGAGCGAAGACCGGCGTGGCGGCGGTCGCGATACTGACCGCGAATGCGAGCAAATAGAACAGACGCTTCATGACTGATGCTCCGGGTTATCGAACGACTTCGCGTGTCCGCTTGCCAATCGGGCCGGTGGCCGGCTGCACCACCGTGCCATCTGCCGCGTGGAAGCCCGACACGATCAACGCCGCGGTCAGCACGCGGTGCATGCGCGCCACTTCGTTGGCGGGCAATCCTCGCGTGCCCCACTCCCAGAACGCATGTCCACCGGCGCCCGCAGCCGAAGACGCCAGGCTGAATTGGTAGGTTGGGACGCCGGTGTTGGCGGGGACGTTGTCGTTCAGGCTCCCCGATCCGGTGCCGACCATCGGTGAGTTGATGGCGCCCAGCTGAATGCCAGACTGCAGTCCGGCGTGCACCGCCACGTTGTCGACGCTTTCCGCGACGTACGCCGGCCGCAAACCGTACCACAGCAACTCGAGGCTGATCGCTTCATCGCTGCCGTCCTTGCGTCCGTGCCGCGCGTTTTCAGCAGTGACGCCGGCCTGGAACATGGGCTCGATGACGCTGCGAATCTCATCGAGCGTTTCCTTGCGAGGCGAGCGCATGTCGACTTCGAGCGCGCAGCTCGGCACGCCCATGTTGGGGGCCGGCGGCGGCTCGCAGCTGGCGCGTCCGACGGTGTAGGTGGTGCGCGGCGCGCCAGGGCGCAGCTCCGATGGCGTCTTCACGTCCGCGATCATCGCGATCGCCTCGGCCATGGCCGCGGGCGCGCTCGGACCGTCCACGCGTGGAGACGGCGCCTTGAACTTCATCTCGAAGCGGTAGCTGCCGAGGAAGTTGACGACGCCGCCGCCCTCGAGACCGAAGTTCGCGACGAAGTTGAGCGGGTTCGATCC
>DASUSZ010000312.1:0-3331 GCA_036374815.1 Vicinamibacterales bacterium
ACCATCAGCAGCGCCATGCTGCCGAGGATCACGCCCATCCAGAACGTGTAGGCGACCAGGTAGGCCTGGTAGAAGCGATCGAGGCCCGACATGAAGAAGCCGGCCACCGTCAGGATCACGCCGAGCACGCCGGCGATCATGCCGAACTGGCGCATGCCCGGCAGCGGCGTGCCGGTCGGGGTATACGAATCGGGGGTCGCGTGCGAGGCCACTAGTGTTTCTCCGCCGGTTTAGCCGTGCTGGTTCCCTGGGGCGCCTGGGTGCCTGCGGCGTCGAGCGCGCCGCGCCGATCCGCCGGCACATCCTCGACCGCGGCGTGCTGGCTCAATTGCAGCGTGCGCACATACGCGACGATCAGCCAGCGATCGCGGACCGGAATCTGCGTCGCGTAGTCCGGCATCGCGCCGAAGCCGTTGGTGATGACATCAAAGAAGTAGCCGACCGATTCCTGGCGCAGCCGATCCTGGTGGAACGACGCCGCCTGGCGCAGGCCGCGCTGCACCACCATGCCGTTGCCGTCGCCGAGCCGTCCGTGGCACGGCGTGCAGTAGATGTTGAAGCGCTGCTGGCCGCGCGCCAGGTCCTGCTGCGCAATCGCGAACGGAAACTCGTTGACCGGCTGCCCGTTGACCTTGCCGGTGTAGAGCGCTTCGTCGTCCCGCAGCCAGCCGCGCGCCACGGTCCCGGCCGGCGCGACGCGCGAGGCGCGGTTGTCCGCGAACGTCGAGCTCGCTTCGTAGGCCTCGTAGCGCGGCGTGTCATGCATGTCCTGGCGGCAGCCGGCCGCGAACGCGGCCACGAACACGAGTGATGCGACTAACCGCATCCGCTCCGTGCCCTTCGGAGACGCGAACCTCACCTCCGTGTCCTCGACAGCGAAGTTAGTCAGCAACGTCGTACACTCCCTTCGCGCCGGTCTCTCGCAGGAATGCGGACGCGCCGCTGAATTTCGGATCGGTCGATTCGATCACCAGGAAAAACTTGTCGGAGCTCGCCATCGAGAACCGGTCGACGTTGAACACCGGGTGATACGGCTGCGGCAGGCCGCTCAGCACGATCATGCCGATCGCCGCGGTCAGCGCCGCGAACAGGATCGTCAGCTCGTACGACGGCACGATGAACGTCGTCCAGCTGGCGAGCGGACGGCCGCCGATGTTCATCGGGTACTCGATCACCGACGCCCAGTACTGCAGCCCGAAGCCGGTCGCCATCCCCGCCAGGCCGCCGAGCAGCACCAGCTTCGGCAGCACCGTGCGCTTCCGGTGGATGATGTCGTTCAGCTCTTCGATCGGCACCGGCGTGTAGGCCTCGACCCTCGTGTAGCCGTTCGCCATCGTCTTGCGCGCCGCGGCCACGACCTGGTCGGCGGATTCGTACTCGGCCATCACGCCGTGCAGCACGTTCGACGTTTCGTGTGTGTGCGCCATAACTCTACGACTCCGCGATCTGCGCCCGCGGCGACTCGTGGGAACCGTGTTCGCTCCTGACCTTGGCCTGCGGCAGCAGCGTCTTGACTTCGAAGATCGAAATCATCGGCACGAAGCGCAGGAACAGCAGGAACAGCGTCAGGAACAGGCCGATCGTTCCGAAGAACGTCATGAAGTCCCAGATCGTCGGGTAATACATGCCCCACGACGAGGGCAGGAAATCGCGGTTGAGCGACGTCACGATGATGACGAAGCGCTCGAGCCACATGCCGACGCCGACCAGCAGCGAGATGATGAACAGCACCACGGTGTTGTGGCGGATGCTCTTGAACCACAGCAACTGGATCATCACGGCGTTGATCGCAATCAGCGTCCAGTACGACCAGGCGTACGGGCCGGTCATGCGGTTCCACATCATGAACCGCTCGTGCGCGCTGCCGCTGTACCACGCGAAGAACGCTTCGCACGCGTAGCCGTAGGCGACCAGCATTCCCGTCGCCAGCATGATCTTCGCCATGTTGTCGATGTGCCGCATCGTGATCAGGCTTTCCATGCCGTAGAAGCGGCGCACCGGAATCGCCAGGTTCAGCACCATCGCGAAGCCGGCGTAGATCGCGCCGGCGACGAAGTAGGGCGGGAAGATGGTGGCGTGCCAGCCGGGAATCAGCGACACCGCGAAGTCGAAGCTGACGACCGTGTGCACCGACAGCACCAGCGGCGTCGACAGGCCCGCGAGAATCAGCGACGCCACTTCGTAGCGGTGCCAGTGGCGGGCGGAACCGCGCCAGCCGAGCGACAGCATGCCGTAGGTCCGCGCCTTGAACTTCGACACCGCGCGATCGCGCAGCGTCGCGAGGTCGGGAATCATGCCGATGTACCAGAACACGATCGACACCGTGGCGTAGGTCGAGACCGCGAACACGTCCCAGATCAGCGGGCTCTTGAACTGCGGCCACAGGCCCATCGCGTTCGGATACGGGAACAGCCAGTAGGCCGCCAGCCACGGACGGCCGGTGTGGAACACCGGGAAGATCGCCGCGCAGACGACCGCGAAGATCGTCATCGCTTCCGCCATGCGGCTGATCGACATGCGCCACTGCTGCTTGAACAGCAGCAGAATCGCCGAGATCAGCGTGCCGGCGTGGCCGATGCCGATCCACCAGACGAAGTTGATGATGTCGAACGCCCAGCCGACCGGAATCTGGTTGCCCCAGATGCCGATGCCCTTGAGCAGCAGGTAGCCGAGCGCCATGTGCAGCATGCCCGCGCCGCCGAGGGCGATCAGGAACAAG
Source organism: Vicinamibacterales bacterium (assembly GCA_036374815.1). Classification (GTDB taxonomy): domain Bacteria; phylum Acidobacteriota; class Vicinamibacteria; order Vicinamibacterales; family UBA2999; genus 12-FULL-67-14b. The sequence goes on from DASUSZ010000312.1 coordinate 2,720, forward strand.
CCGATCCAGCCGAGCGGGAACCGCTTCGAAAGCGGGATCTCCGCGACGGTCTCGGTGACCGTCTCGAAGTCGTGACCCGGCAGGATCACGGGCGTCTCGCGCAACGCCATCGGTCGATGAAGATTCGGATCCATTAGTGTCCGCCGCCCTCGTTCGCTTCGTGCGTGGTGTCGTGGTGCGCGCCGACCATCGAGTTGTGGCGCAGCGCGGGATTCGGGTTCTTCACCGCGGCGAGATACGTGGTGCGCGGCCGCGTGTTGAGATCCTCGAGCGTGGTGTAGTTGCGCGGGCTGGCCTTGAGCCTCGCCACGCGGCTGTTGGGATCGTTGATGTCGCCGAAGACGATCGCCTCGGTCGGGCACACCGCCTGGCAGGCAGTGAGCACTTCACCGTCCTTGATCAGGCGCGGCTGCTCGGGCGTGTCTTCACGCTTCGCCTGGATGCGCGCCGCGTTGATGCGCTGCACGCAGTAGGTGCACTTTTCCATGATGCCGCGGCTGCGGACGGTGACGTCCGGGTTGCGCTGCAGCTTGAACTGCGGCGTGTTCCAGTCCTGGTAGAGCAGGAAGTTGAACCGGCGCACCTTGTACGGGCAGTTGTTCGAGCAGTAGC
>DASUSZ010000313.1:0-10342 GCA_036374815.1 Vicinamibacterales bacterium
TGGCGTTCGCGCAGCACGTTGTCGACGCCATGCACGCGCGGCACCCGCTCGTGTCCGGGGCGGCAGCCGACAGCGCGGGCCTGGGCCGCGCGATCCACAGCGTGCAGTTCTTCGACTCGCTGGTGGTCTTTCACGTCGACCGCCGGTTATGTGCAACGGCGGAATGGTTCGAGGCCGGGCGCGAAGAGCTGCCGTTGTCGGATGTTGCCGCAGCGACAACGCATGCCAAGGCGGTCGCCGCGTTCGACGCGCAACCGAAATGGCTGCGGCAGCTGCTGCAGCCCGCGCGGCTGGCCGCGGGCAGCGTCATCAGGGCAGCGAAGCGACGGTCTGCCGCGCGACGCGTGCAACAGTTCTTCCGCTAGCCGCCGCGCTGCAACAGCCAGCCGGTGCAGATCGACTGCTCGGGCGCGTTGCGCACGCGCGGATGCGGGCCCATATCGAACTCGCGCAGTACTTTCAGCCCCATGCCCGCAATTGCTTCGAGTAGCTCGCCGCGATTGAACTGGTGGTGGAGGTTGACGTGGCCGTCGTGATGCTGCGCGATGACGAACGATTTCGCACTCGACAGCGTGGGCACATCCGACAGGAACACGTATCGGTCAGCGGATCGCGCCGCGCGCGCCAGCATCGATTGCCAGTGCTGCATGCATTGCAGCGCCGACGAGAACATGATCAGGTCGAATTGCCGATCGAGCACGTCTTCGCCGGTGTGAAACGTCACGGCCGGATTGATGCGCCGGCCGGCGGCCGCGACCGCCGGCAGTTCGAGGCAGTGGAAGTCCAGCTCCACGCCGGGATGCCGTGATCGGGCGATCCAGTAATAGTCACCAAGATTCCCGCCCACGTCGAGCACCGTCATACGCTCGCGTCCCCGAGACGCGACCGCGATCACCTCTGCAAAGGTGACGCGCTTGATGCGCTCGTCGGGGTCCAGCAAAACCACGTCGCGCCCGTCGCGAACCGCGGCGATCAGCGTCGTGCAGGCCGCTTCTTCGCGATCGACGAAATGCGACCAGTAGGTCTCGTTGGCGGCCCATCGCGCCGTTGCCCATCCATCGGGCGCCAGCTCCAGACGATCCGCATTCGGCGACAGCCACTCGCGCAGCCGCTGCACGCTAATCGGCATTTGGAAAGCCAGTATAATGGCGGCCCGTCAAGGAACTTGGCGCCGCCCGCTCCGCTCACCATCCTGCTGCCTCTCAAGGATCGCGTCCCGTTCACGCAGCGATGGCTCGCGTACGCCGCAGCGCATTTGCCGTTTCCCGTGCTGATCGCCGACGGCGGCGCGGACCCAGGCGTGCCGCAGCTCGCCGAGGACGCCGCATCGCAGGGCGCGTCGATCCGTTACATCCGGTATCCGTTCGACGCGTCCTATTCCGATTACTACGCGAAGCTGGCCGATGCACTGTCACGCGTGAGCACGCCCTACGTGGTCATGGCGGACAACGACGACCTGTTCATTCCAGAAGGCCTGAGGCGCGCCGTGGCCTTTCTCGAAACCAATCCCGGCTACGTCGCCTGCGGCGGCCAGTGCGCCGTGTTCTGGATCAAGGGCGCCGACGCCTCGGCGGGCCCCGAGGCCTTGTACGGCGACGGCGTCGAATGGAAGTGCAGCAGCCAGTTTTCGACGGACACCGCCGACACCGCCGCGGCGCGTCTCCGCGAGCGCTGCCTCGGCGCCAATGACGTGTTCTATGCGGTGCATCGCACCGCCTTGTTGCGCAGCCATTTCGAAGCGGTGCGGGACTGCAATCCCCGCGACCTGTTCCTGATGGAGCAGCTCGTCATGTTTCTGACCGCGATCGCCGGGAAAACGCGGCAGCTCGATACCCTCTATATCGCGCGGCAGCAGGATTCGCCGGGCAGCAGCGGCGGCGCGCACCAGGAAAAATTCGGCGACTGGTACGACCGCATGCTGGTGCCGACGTGGTCGGACGACTTCACGCGCTTCGTCGAGTGCGCCGCCGCTGCGTTGTCGCGCGCCGATGGCATACCGGCCGATCGGGCGCGACGCATCGTGGTCGAGTCCTATAAGGCGTCGGTGGCGCCGTCGCTGCTCGGTGATCTGATCGAGGAGCCGACCGTGACCTGGTCGATGCCGATGGTGCTGCAGATCGTTCGCCGGCTCGTCAACCTGCCGCGCTCGAGCCCGCTCCGCCGCGCGGCGCTGTCCCTTTATCGGCAGGCCCGATGGCTGTCGCACGACTTCGTCCACGGCACTGAATTCCGCGCCCGTCGCGCCGGCGAAGCGAAGCGTGAATTCACGCCGGTCGAATCATTCCTGACCGGCTCGGCGCGTCACAGTTCCCGCACCTCCGGGACATAAACGATCCATCGCCCGCCCGAACGCGCGAACGCCTGTTCTTTCTCGCGCACCTCCGCGGCATGGTTCCACAGGAACAGCAGCGCGCGCTCCGGATAGCGGGCGGCAAACTCCGCGTGGGGGCGAATGGGGATGTGCATCCCCGGGCTGAACAGGCCTTGTTTCGCGGGCGTCGTGTCGCTGATGAATTCGATCAGATCCGGAGTGATGCCGAAGTAGTTGATCGTCGTCGTACTCTTCGACGTGGCTCCGTAGCCGACCAGGCGCCGGCCGGCGGATTGATGTTCACGCAGTAGCTTGATCAGCGCCTCGCCGGCCGCGGCAACCCGCGCGCGAAACGCATCGAAGGTGTGTCGATCGTGCAATCCAGACGCCCGCTCGCGCTCGAGCAACCCGGCTGCGCCGCGGGCCGCCGTAGCGCCCGTCCGCCGAATCACGTATCGCATCGAGCCGCCATGGACATCGAACCGGGTCGCATCCACCACCGACAGCCCGTGAGACGCGAACAGCTGCGAGATCGACGACATCGAGAAATATGACGCGTGCTCGTCGTAGATTTGATCGAAGGCGGTCTTCGCGACGACGTCGCCCCAGTACGGATCTTCGATCACGCACGTTCCGTCGTCAGCCAGCAGCAGCGCGATGCCTTCGACAACGGAATGCAGGTCGGCGATGTGCGACAGCGCGTTGGCCGCGACGATCGCGTGCGCGGGGCCGTGCGCCGCCAGGATCTGCCTGGCGATCGTCCGGTCGAAGAAGGCACACATCGTGTTGACCCCGGCCGCAGCCGCCGCGCGGGCCACGCTCGCCGATGGCTCGACGCCGAGATGACGGACGCCGGCGCGCGCGGCATGACGCAGCAACGTGCCGTCGTTGCTGCCGATCTCGACGACGAATGCATCGGTGGAACCCAGCGATGCCATGACCTCGCGCGCCAGGTCCGCGAAGTGCTGCTGCATGCGCGCCGAGGTCGCGGAGTAGAACGGGTAGCGATCGTTGAACATCCGCTGACGATCCGGCTGTTCTACGAGTTGCACGAGCGTGCAGCGCGGGCAAAAGGCCGCGCTCAGGTTGAAGAAAAACTCGCCGGCAAACTCATCAGCCGCGAGAAAACCGTTGGCCAGCGGCATCCGTCCGAAATCGACGAACGGCTCGATCGCGGCATCGCAGGCCCGGCACCCTCGCATCTCCGGCCGATTATAGGTGGCGCGCCGCGCACCTGAGATAATCAGGGTGTGCCGCTGCGTTTCTCACCCCGCGCCGTGATCTTCGACATCGACGGCACCATCGTCGACAACATGCATCTCCACGCCGAGGCGTTTGCCGTCTTCGCCGAGCGCCACGGCTTGCCGCCGCTGACGCAGGAGGATCGAGCGAAGCTCGATGGCCGCCGCAACAGCGAGATCTTCCCAATCCTCTTCAAGCGCGACGTGACGCGCGACGAGTGGCTCGCCTACGAACGTGAGAAGGAGGGCCTGTATCGCCAGCTGTCGCGTGGGCGACTGGCGCCGATGAACGGGCTGCATCGCCTGATCAATCAGCTGGCGCACGACGGCATCCCGATGGCGCTCGCAACCTCGGCGCCTCAGTTGAACGTGGCCCATACGTTGTCGGAGCTCGGGCTGGCCGGCGCGTTTCCGATCATCGTGCGCGGCGACGAAGTGGCGCGCGGTAAACCCGCGCCGGACGTCTTTCTCGAGGCCGCGCGGCGGTTAGAGGTGGAACCCGGCGATTGCCTCGTGTTCGAAGACGCACCGATGGGGATTGAAGCCGCGCAGGCCGCGGGAATGCGCGTCGTGGCGTTGACCACCAGCTTCCACGCCGATCATTTTTCGCAGCTGGAGGCTCCTCCCACGTTCGTCTGTTGCGACTTCGAGGAGTACCTGCAGTAATCCGGCCGGAGGCTGTATCCGGCCGCTCGCCCGCTCACTCCGGCCGTTCACCTTGCCGTCGCGAACGGGTTCCTCCGCCTTTTCGTCTCAACACCACAGTTCGCGCACAAAGGAGACTGCACCACATGAAGCACGCTCTGTCCGTTGCACTTGCCGTCGTGTTGACGGCCGCTCTCTCGCCGGCGGGCCGCTTGCACGCGGCGCCGATCGCACACGCCTTCACCGCGGGCACCGTGAAGGTCACCGTCACGTATCAGGGCAAAGGCAAGGTCGACTCGGCTCACAAGCTCTGGGTATACCTGTTCGATACTCCGACCATCGGACCCGGAACCATACCAGTCGGCCAGGTCGCGCTCGACAAGAACGGCGCCGACGCGGTGTTCGAGGACGTCGCCGGCGACAAGGTCTACGTCGCGGTGGCGTTCGACGAGCACGGCACGATGATGGGTGATGGGCCTCCGCCAAGCGGCTCGCCGATCGGCATCCTCAGCGGTGCGGATGGAGCGCCGAGTGCCGTGACACCAGGCGCACAGACCGGCGCTGTATTGAATTTCGACGACACGCAGCGAATGCCGTAAAAACAACTCGTCGCTAACGCGCGCGGCGATCGCCCAATCGCCGCGTGCGCAAGGTTTAGTTTGCGCGGCCTACTCAATGTGGCCGCGCAAGTTCTTTAGATCACCGCGCACCTGCCGTTTTCTCCACTCGCATACACCACGCATGTTGGCCGCGTCCTTGCTCTATTCGATGACGAAAGACTCGGCTTTTGGATGCGCAGCACATGCGTGCGCCGAGGAGGAGGATAGATGACGTCGATTCGTAAGGTCGCCCTCGCATGCATGACCGCAGTGATGGTGACGATTTCAGTGAACGCAAACGCACAGGGCCCCGCCAACCAGGACACGTTCTTCACGTTCAGCCAGGCGGTTGAACTGCCGAAGACGACGCTGCCCGCGGGCACGTACTTCTTCCAGTTGATGGACAGCCAGAGCAATCGCCACATCGTCAAGGTGATGAGCCAGGACCGCAAGCAGCTGTTCGCGACCCTGCTGGCGATTCCGTACTACTCGACCGATCGCCCGTCGGACGAGCCGCAGGTGCGGTTCCTCGAGACGCCCGCCGCCAACGGCGTGGCCGCCTCGAACGCGATCAAGATCTGGTTCTACCCCGGCACCTCGGTCGGCCACGAGTTCATCTGGCCGCGCGACAAGGCGATGCAGCTGGCGCGTTCGACCGGCCAGTCGGTGTTGACGACCAAGACCGACGAAGAGTCGTCGGATCTGACGCGCGTTGACGCCGCCGGCGTCGAAGCCGCGGTGACGGCGAACGAGCGGGAAGCGTCGGTGCAGGCTTCGGCCTCGACGACGACCACCGAGCAGACGACGACCGCCCAGGCGACGACGACGCAGCCGGAACCGGAACCGGTTCGTGAACAGGTTGGCGCCCTCGCGACGCCGCCCGCGGAGCCGGCCCCGGCGCCGGAACGCGTTGAAGAGCCCGCGGCGGCCGCGCCCGTGGCGGACCGTACGGAGCGCACCGACCTGCCGAACACCGCGGGTATGCTGCCGCTGCTTGCGCTGATCGGCATCGGCTCGCTGGTCGGCAGCCGGATGCTTCGCCGCCGCTCGCTGCGCTAACGCCGGCGAAAGGCAGAAGGCAAAAAGGCAAAGTAAGAAAAGGCGGAAGGTAGAAGGAAAGGACTGAGAGCAATGCCGACATTCCTGTTGGTAATCGCACTACTTGGTTCGGTCTTCTGCCTTTCGCCTTTTGCTTTTCAAGAGAGACCCACCTTCAAAGCCAGCTCCGAGCTGGTGGTACTCCACGTTTCAGTTCGCGATCGCGGCGGCCGTTACATCACCGGTCTCACGCGCGATGCCTTCACGGTGATCGACGATGCGCAGCCGCAGACGCTGGAGATGTTCTCGGCCGAGGAAGTGCCGGCGACGGTCGGCTTCCTGATCGACAACAGCAACAGCATGCGTGCGAGCCGCGAGCGCGTCATTGCCGCGGCGGTGGCGTTCGCGCAGCACTCGCATCCGCAGGACGAGATCTTCGCGCTGACGTTCAACGAATCCGTGCAGGATGCGTGGCGCCCGCAGATCGTTTCGGAAATGAACCCCGCGGTGTTTGCGTCGGCGATGTCGTCCGCGATTACCGCGCGCGGCATGACCGCCATCTACGACGGCATCATGGCCGGCCTGGAGCGGCTGGCGCGTGCGAAGCACACGCGGCAGGTACTGATCGTCGTCAGCGACGGCGACGACAACGCCAGCAAGGCGACTCGTGAAGCGACGCTGAAGCGCGTCCACGATTCCGATGCGACCATCTACACGGTGGCGCTCGACGATCCGTTGATCAGGGACGGCAATCCGAAGTTGATGCGCCAGCTGGCGAGCGCCACTGGCGGCGAGTCATTCCGTCCGCGCAGAATCGCGGACATGTCCGAGGCGTTCGAGCGCATCTCCAAGGACATCCGCAACGCGTATACGCTCGCCTATGTGCCCACGAAAGGCGCCGGCAGCGCGCCGGAGCGGCGCCGCCCGGTGAAGGTCTACGTGCGATCGCACGACGGACGCATCCTCAACGTGCGCACCCGCGCCGGCTACTTCGAGAAGGTGTCGGGGGGACGCTGATGACCGCGCTCAGGCTCTGGCTCCTGCACCTCGTCGAGTGGCTGCTGCTTGGCCTCGGCCTTGGCTGCCTGGGTATCTACGCTTACGAAACGGTTGAAGCCCGCCGCTTCCAATCGGAACAGGCCGCGGCGTTCGAGCGCGAGGCAACAGCGGAGCGGCCGCTGACGGAAATCCGCACCGGCAGCCTGATTGGCATGCTCGACGTACCGCGCCTCGAGTTGTCGACGCCGGTGATCGAGGGCGACGACACGGGCACGTTGAAACGCGCCGTCGGCCACCTGCCGGACACGCCGATGCCGTGGGACCAAGGCAACAGCGCCGTCGCCGGACACCGCGACGGACTGTTTCGACCCCTGAAGGATGTGAAGGTCGGCGACGAGATTCGCTTCCGCACGACGCGCGAGGAGCTCCGCTATCGAGTGACGAAGACCTCGATCGTCAAGCCCGACGATCTGTCGGTGCTCGAGCCGCAAGACGGCGCATCCACGCTGACGCTGATCACCTGCTACCCGTTCTATTACGTCGGCTCCGCGCCGAAGCGCTTCATCGTCCACGCCGAGCGTCTCAGCAACTAACAAGATAGAATCGTAAGCGGTTCTGGCTGATGAAGAAGATTCTGATCGCCAACCGCGGCGAGATTGCGGTGCGCGTGATTCGTGCGTGCCGCGACATGGGGATCGCCACGGCCGCGGTCTATTCCGAATGCGATCGCGCCGCGCTGCACGTGCGGCTGGCCGGCGAAGCGTGGCCGGTGGGCCCGAGCGCGCCGCGTGAAAGCTATCTGCGCATCGACGCGATCATCGACGCCGCCAGGAAGGCCGGCGCCGATGCGGTCCATCCCGGCTACGGCTTTCTCGCCGAGAACGAAGATTTCGCCGCGGCGTGCCGCGACGCCGGCCTGATCTTCATCGGTCCGTCGCCGGAAGCCATCACGCTGATGGGCAGCAAGACCGCCGCGCGGCAGGCCGCCATCAAAGCCGGCGTGCCAGTGGTGCCGGGCACCGAGGAGCCGCTCAGCGAGCAGGCGTCCGATGCGGAGGTGCAGACGGTTGCCGAGCGCGTCGGCTATCCCTTGATGTTGAAGGCGGTCGCGGGCGGCGGCGGCAAGGGCATGCGCATGGTGGCGTCGGCCTCGGAACTCGCCGGCGCGCTGCGCGCGGCCCGTTCCGAAGCGCAATCGGCGTTCGGCGACGGCGCCGTCTACCTGGAGCGGCGCATCATGTCGCCGCGCCACATCGAAGTGCAGCTTCTCGGCGATCACCACGGCACGGTGGTCCCGTTCGTCGAGCGCGAATGTTCGATTCAGCGGCGGCACCAGAAAGTCGTCGAAGAAAGCCCATCGCTGGCGGTGTCGCCCGAACTGCGCCGGCGCATGACGTCCGCCGCGGCGGCGGTGGCCAGGACCGTGGGCTACACCAACGCCGGCACGATCGAATTTCTCGTCGACGAGGCCGGCGCGTTCTACTTCCTCGAAATGAACACGCGTCTCCAGGTCGAGCATCCGATCACCGAAATGGTCACCGGCGTCGATCTGGTGCAGTGGCAGATTCGCATTGCGCGCGGCGAGCGCCTCGATCTCGATCCGGAAGCGCTGCTCATTCCCAGGGCTCACGCCATCGAGTGCCGCATCTATGCCGAGGATCCGGAGAACGGATTCCTGCCGTCGCCCGGCCTCATCCAGGGCCTGCGCGCGCCGCAGGGTCCGGGCGTGCGCGACGACAGCGGCGCCTACGAGGGCGGCGAGGTTCCGATCTTCTACGATCCGATGATCTCGAAGTTGATCACGTGGGGCGACACGCGCGATCACGCGATACAGCGCATGCGCCGCGCGCTGGCCGAATACCAGGTCCGCGGCATTCGCACGACGATTCCATTTTTCCAGTGGCTGCTCGAAGACGCCGACTTCAAGGCGGCGCGCTTCGATACGGGCTTCATCGATCGCAAGATGGGGGAAAAACAGCGCGGGCCGCTGCAAGCCATCGACGCGGCGCACGCAGATCTGGCGGCGATCGCCGCCGCCGTGCATCTGTTCACGAAGCCCGTGACCAACGGCGCCGCCGCGCCGGCCGCGAGCCGCTGGCGCGACGCCGGCCGCACGGAAGCGCTGCGATGATTTTCGAAGTCGCGATCGGAGACAGGGTGCGCACCGTCGGCATCGTCCGGAAGGGCGGCCTGCTGCACGTCGATCTCGACGGCCGCACGCACGTGGTCGATGCGCGGCGGATCAACGACGCGATCGTCTCGATGCTGATCCAACTGGACGGTGCCGCGCCTTCACGATCTGTCGATGCCGCCTTCGCGACGCAACAGGCCCCCGGCCAGCGTGGGCCTGGCGGAGGCGGGGGCGACTTCGACGTGCATCTCGACGGGCTGACGATCCCGGTGCAGATCCGCCCGGCGGGCTCGTTCGGGCGTCAGAAAAAAGAGGGCGCCACCGCCCAGGCTGCCGGCCCCCAGCGCGTCCTTGCGCCGATGCCAGGCAAGGTGGTGCGCGTGCTCGTGAAGCCGGGCGACGAGGTGAAGGCCCGCCAGGGCCTGGTGGTCGTCGAAGCGATGAAAATGGAGAACGAATTGCGCGCCGCCCGCGACGGCCGCGTGCGCGACATCGCCGTCGCCGAGGGCCAGTCCGTGGATGCCGGCGCGGTGTTGATTGTCGTGGAGTAGCCGCCAGTAGCGGCCGGTAACAGCCGATACTTCGATAGAAGATGACCGAAGTCAGTCCTCCGGAAATCGGCCGCGTCAAGCGCGCGCGGGCCGCCGTTGCCGCGGCAGGCCGCACCGCCTATCGCTACGGCCGGAGGTTTGCCGTCACCATCGGCATCATCGTCGCCGTGATCGTGGTGTCGCTGCTGACGCTCGACCTCGGCCCGGCGCTCAAAGCGCGAGCCGAGGCCGAAGGCGGCAAGTGGCTCGACCGCAAGATGACGATTGGCCGGCTCGGCGTGCAGCTCGGCAGCGGCAAGTTCGTCATCGAGGATCTCCGCATCGACGGCATGTATCCGAACGAGCCGCCATGGCTCGTCGCCAAGCGCATCGATGTGTCGTTGAAGTGGAGCGCGCTGCTGCATCGCGAAGTGCTGCTCGAGTCGATCGAGATGAGCGACTGGGAAATGACCGTCGAGTCGTTCCCGAACGGGCGCCAGACATTTCCGCGGCTGACCGGCCCGCCGCGCGCGCCGCGCACCGGACCGCGCGTCGTCGTCACCACCATGCAGTACGTGCGCGCCTACCGCGGCCGGCTGATCTTCAACGACTACGGCTCGGACTGGTTTGCCGTGGCGCCGAACCTCGACGTCACCGTGACGAAGTCGGGCGAGTATCGCGGGCAGCTGCGGTACTCGGACGGCACGATCAAGATCCAGAAATACGAAACGATGGCCGCCGAAATGACGGCGGGATTCAAGATCGTCGACAACAAGATCGTCTTCGATCGCATCGACCTGGTGACCGACGGCGCGGTGTCGAAGATGACCGGGGTCGTCGACATGAAG
>DASUSZ010000314.1:0-3350 GCA_036374815.1 Vicinamibacterales bacterium
GTCGCTGACCGACTGGCTCGACGGCTACCTCGCGCGCCGGCGCAAGCAGATCACGACGCTCGGACAGATCCTCGATCCGCTCGCGGACAAGCTGCTGATCTCCGCCACGCTGATCTCGCTCGTGCAGCTCAACCTGGTGCAGTCATGGATGGTCGCGGTGATCATCAGCCGCGAAATTGCGGTGACCGGCCTGCGCAACCTTGCCTATTCGCGCGGCCTCACCATGCCGGCGTCGGGCCTCGGCAAGATCAAGATGGCGTCGCAGGTGACCGCCATCCTGTTGCTGATCCTCGGTTGGGAGCGCGTCCCGCTGCTGGTCTTCCTCGGGCAGGGCGTGATGTGGGTGGTGCTGGTGACGTCGCTGGTCTCGGCCTACGACTATTACCAGGGCTTCCAGCGCGCCATGCTGACGCGCGATCCGAAAGTGGCCGACTTCGAATCGGCGAAGTCGGCCAGGGAGAAAAAAATCTCGTGAGCGGGTGCGCTACTGCGTCGGACGGCGGAACACGACCACGTCGCCCGGCATGATGCCGTCGATCGCTCGCACCACCACCACCTTGGTCGTCTGCTCCGACACCGTCATCGCCACAACGTCACCGAGGTAAACCAGCGGCGGGGTCAGGCCCTGCCGGTAGTCGCGATAAATCGCGAAGCGCTGGCCGGCGGTCACGCCGTGCAGCGAGCCGCGATCGATCGAGAACACGTCGCCGTCGCCGAACAACGTCCGGTTGTCGTTGCCGAACAGGATGTTCGCGCGATCGTTGAAGTCCGGGTAGACCGGCGGCGAGGCGCGATCGGGCAGCGGCGTCTCGACGTAGGGCTCGAGGAAGTCGCCGGTCTCGACCGAGTCGCACGCCAGATCGATCGAGGCGAGCGCGTTGAACTCGTCGACCGCGTAAATCGTCAGCCAGCCGCTGACGCGCAGGTCGCCGTAGCCCTCGCCGGGCCGGGGGAAATCCTTTTCGCTGGTCCGCAGCCGTTGCGCGATGTAGCGCTGCCCGACGGCGAGGCCGTCGTTCGGCGTGCGGCCGATCACCACCAGGCCGGTGTTCATCGCGGTCCGTCCATCGGTGGCGTGCGGGCCCGCGATCCGCATGCGGGGAATGGGCTTGGTCGCGACGGGCAGATCCGTGCACATGACCATCGGAACGGTCAGCGTCTTCGGACCCGTCACGTCGGGCGACTGGGCGTAAACGGGGACGGCCGCCAGGGCCATCGCCGCAAAAGTGATCACGCGAGTGCGCATTTATGCCTGCTTTCCGGCGGTTATCCGCCTTGGGAGCGCTCCAGCGGATCTTATCGGAACTTCAGGAGGGATTCTTAAGCTCGGTGATGCGTTTCTGCGCCGCGGCCAGGTGTTCGGACTGCTCGAACTCTTTGACCAGCCGTTCGTAGTAGGGCAGCGCTTCCGCGAACTTCGCCTTGCTCTCGGCCTCGGACGTGATCTGCTTGCCCTGCAGGTACAACGACTCGGCGAGGTAGAAATACAACGCGTCGCGATTCGTGTATTGCGGATCGTTCTTGATCACTTCCTGGAAACGATCGACGGCGCCGGTGTACCACTTGATGCGGTAGTAAAAGAAGCCGACCCGGTAGTTCGCCTCGCTCAGCCGATCCTTCGCCTCGCGCTCCATCTTGCGGGCTTCGGGCATCAGCTTGCTGTTGGGAAACCGCTGCAGGAAGATCTCGATTTCCTTGATCGCGTCCTTGGTGGGCTGCTGATCGCGCTCCGGCGCAAGCATCTGCTGGGTGTACGACCGCGCCAGCTGCAGCTGCGCGTAGTCGGCGCGCGGATGCGTCGGGTAAAAAGTCAGGAACTCGCGGAACTCGTTGGCGGCAAGCAGCAGGTTCTCGGTGCCGCCGTCGCTGATATAGGTGTCGCCGAGCGCCAGCTTCGCATCCGGGCGAAACGGGCTCTGCGGATAGTTGTCGACGAGATTGCGGAAGTACTCGCGCGCGTCGAGCCACTTCTTGTCTTTGGCGGCGGCGGTGCCGCGATCGAACAGGAACTTGTCCGCGTCCGCGGTGCCGGGCGCAAGCTGCGCGGTCTTCTCCGCGCACGCGCCAACGAGCGCCGTCGCCGCTGCCAGCACCAGCACCCGAACCCAAATCCGAAATCCACCCGCTCCGAAATCCGAGATCATCTTTGGTTCTGTTCCATCCAGCGCCACATCTGCCGCAGCCCTTCTTCGAGGGTTACAGACGGCGCGAAGCCCAGATCGGCCTTCGCCCGCGTCGTGTCGGCATACGTGTCGCGCATATCGCCCTTTTGCGGACCCTGTTGATCGATCGTGACCTTGCGTCCGGAGACGCGGGCCAGCAGGTCGAACACTTCCTTCAGGGAGACGCGCGCGCCCCCACCAATATTGTAGACGCGGCCGGGCACGCCCCGGACGGCGGCGTCGGCCGTCGCCCTCGCCGCGTCGGCGACGAAGGTGAAGTCGCGCGTCTGCAGGCCGTCGCCGAACTGCACCAGCGGCTTGCCCTGGAGAATCGAGGTAAAGAAGCGGTTGAAGCCCATGTCGGGACGCTGGCGCGGCCCGTAGACCGTGAAATAGCGCAGCGATACGCACGGCACGCCAAAGTTCACGTAATACAGGTGGCAGAGCTGCTCGGCCGACAATTTGGTCACGCCATACGGCGACACCGGCTGCGGCAGCGCCGTCTCCTTCATCGGAATCTCGACATCATCGCCGTAGACCGACGAGCTCGATGCATACACGAGGCGCTCGATCGGCTTGTTGACGCAGGCCTCGAGCAGGCGCTGCGTCGAGTCGATGTTGAGCCCGGTGTAGACGCTGAACTCGGAGCCCCAGCTGCGGCGCACGCCGGCCTGCGCGGCAAGATGGAAGACGTGGGTGATGCCGTCGAGGTGTTTCGCGAGATCGAGCTCGCGGAGATCGCCTTCGATGAACTCGTAGTGGTCGCGGCCGCGCAGGTTCTGCAGGTTGCGCTCTTTCAGCGGGCGCGGATAAAAGTCGGTGAACGCGTCGATGGCGCGCACGCGCGCGCCGCGCTCGAGCAGCAGCTCGCTCAAATGGGAGCCGATGAACCCGGCACCCCCGGTCACTAATGCATTCATGCGAACAATTCCTTCACGCGATCGGGCATTCGCACCGGACGGCCATCACGATCGATGGTCGCGTGCACGGTGTGGCCGGTGGCGAGCAGGGCGCCGTCGGCGCGCCTGATCGCCTCGTAGTCAAACTGTACGCGCACCGGGGAGAGTTTCTTCGCCCTGGTGCGAATCTCGATGTCGTCGTCATAGCGCGCACCCTGCTTGTATTCGCAGTGCGCTTCGATGACCGGCAGCTGGATGCCGTCGGCTTCCATCTCGCGATAGGTCCAGC
>DASUSZ010000315.1:0-8774 GCA_036374815.1 Vicinamibacterales bacterium
TGCGGCCGGTTGTCGCGCGGCGGCGGTGTCGGCGCGGGAGCGCCGGCCGGACGCGGCGGCGTCGGCGCGCCGCTCGAGTTCGAGCCGACCAGATACACGTCGACGTGGCGCGTGGCTTCTTCGAGCTTCTGCATCATCATCATGCGCACACGCTGCGCCTGGATGTAATCAACCGCCGGCAGCAGCCGGTTGCTGCTGCGGCCAAAGCTGCCGCGCGCGCCCTTCATCCGTCCCGAGCGCGCCGCTTCGTCGAAGAACGCGCCGGCCTCGACGCTGATCGCCGAGACGCCGCTCTCGAACTCCGGCACGTGCACTTCGATCAGCTCCTTGACGCCCAGCGACTTGAGCGTCGCCAGCGCCTTGTCCGCGTTGGCTTTCGCCGATGCGTTGGTGATCGTGTCGAACGAATCCTTGAGGTAGCCGACGCGCAGCTTCCTGATGTCGAGCTGCGCATTCCAGTTGAACGGCAGATCGGTGACGCTCATGTCGCGGCCATCAGGCTTCGCAATCGCCTGCATCACGATCGCCGCGTCTTCGGCATAGCGGACCATCGGTCCGAGCCGATCCTGCGTCCACGACAGCGCCATGCAGCCGTAGCGGCTGACGCGGCCGAACGTCGGCCGCAAACCGGCAAGGCCGCAGCGCGCGGCCGGGCTGAGAATCGATCCGCTCGTTTCGGTGCCGATGCCGAACGCGATGCATCCCGCAGCCGTCGCGGAGGACGGGCCCGCGGACGATCCGCTCGACCCCTGCGTGGGATCCCACGGGCTGTTGGTGCGGCCGCCGAACCATTGATCACCGCTCGCCAGCTCGCCGGTGGTGACCTTCGCGATCAACACCGCGCCGGCGTCGCGCAACAGCTCGACGACGGTGGCGTCGTAATCGAACTGCTGGTCCTTGAACGGCGTCGACCCCCACGTGGTCTTGTAGCCCTTGACGGAGATGATGTCCTTCGCGCCCCACGGAATGCCGTGCAGCGGCCCCTTGTATCGGCCGGCGGCAATCTCCTGGTCGGCGCGGCGCGCTTCGGCGCGGCCGTGATCGTCGAGAAACGTGACGACGTTGTTGAGCACGCCGTTGTAGCGATGCAGGCGCGCGAGATACATCTCGGTCAGCTCCTGCGACGTCACCTGGCGCGTGCGAATCAGCTCGGCCAGATGCCGCACCGGCCAGAACGCCACATCCTCGAGATTCGCGGGACGCTTGACCTTCGGCGCGGAGCTCAATTGCCACTGCACCTTCGCGCGCGGCACCACCATGCCGGGTGTCACCGGGCTGAAGTGAAACGGCGGCGACACATCGTTGGGGATCTGAATCTTGCGAATCGACTCGATGCCGGTCAGGTTGCGATTGGCGGCGTCGACGATGTTGTTCTTTTCCTCTTCGCTCAGCTCGACGCCGGACGTCTTCAGCGCCTCGGTCACCATCGCAAGGGTGACGCGGCTGGCGCCGGCGTCCTGCATCTTCGCCCACAACACGCCCGGCACGAGCGTGGCGCCAAGTCCCGCACCCGCAAACGTCGCCATGAAGCGGCGACGGGTCTGATCCAAGTTCTTCATAGCGAAGCAATATCGCATAAAATCGAATCTCTTTGCGCGACCGAATCAAGGCGGCCCCGGCGCGAATCGCGGTCGCACTCACCCACCGCAATTTCCGTCTGCTGTGGCTTGGCGCGCTGACCTCCAGCATCGGCACGTGGATGCAGAAGGTCGCGCAAGCGTGGCTGATCGTCACGCTGACGGAATCCAATTCCGCCTTCTATCTCGGCCTTGACAGCTTCGCCGGCGAGCTGCCAATCCTGCTGTTCACGCTACTCGGCGGCGTGGTCGCCGACCGGCGCGATCGCCGGCACCTGATGCTGTCGTCGCAAACCGTGCAGATGATCGTGGCGTTCATCCTTGCCGGTCTGGTCTACACCGGCGTCATCACCGTCTGGATGGTGATCGCGCTGTCGTTCATTTCGGGATGCGGCCAGGCGTTCGGGGGGCCGGCCTACCAGTCGCTGATCCCGACACTGGTCGGAAAAGAACATCTGCCGAACGCGGTCGCGCTGAATTCGATTCAATTCAACCTCGCGCGCGTGATCGGGCCGGTGGTGGCCGGCGCCGCGCTCGCGTCGTTCGGCATGACGGCGTGTTTCGGTTTGAACGGCATCTCGTTCCTGTTCGTGATCGCCGCGATCCTCGCGCTGCGCGATGTGCACGTGCCGCCGGTCGCCACCGAGAGCATCGTCGATCAGATGAAGGGCGGCCTTCGCTACGTGAAGAACTCGCCCAGCCTGATGTCGGTGATGTCGCTCGGCTTCATCGTGGCGTTTCTCGGCTTTCCGATCCTGACGTTCCTGCCGGTGATCACCAAGGACGTGTTCGGGCGCGACGTCGATTTTTATTCGCGGCTGATGACGTTCGCCGGCGGCGGCGCCGTGACCGGCGCGCTGATCGTCGCCTACATCGGCCGGCACCGCCACATCGGCCGGCTGCTGCTGGTGTTCCTGGCGCTGTTTGGCGCCGCCACGGTGTTGTTCGCGCTGTCGCGTTCGCCGGCGGTCAGCTCGGCGATCCTGTTCATCGCCGGGTCGCTGCTGGTGATGTGCACGTCGCTCAATACTTCGCTCGCGCAGCTGCTCGCGCCGGCGGAACTGCGCGGCCGCGTCGTCAGCATTTACCTGCTGGCGTTTCGCGGCGGCTCGCCGCTCGGCGGCCTGGCGAGCGGCTGGCTGGTCACGCAAATCGGATCGGCGCCGAAAGTATTGATGGTCAATGGCGTCCTGTTGACGCTCGTTGCGCTGTTCTTCCTCGTTCGCGGCCACGGCCTCAAAGACGTTTGAATCGCCACTGCTCGGCACACGCCACACGCCGATAACACGCGGGGGACGCACACGTGTCGAATCGAACCGGGATTACGGCCGCGCTGGTTGTGATCATGTTGAGCGCCAGCGCGACGGCGCGCGCGCAAGCGATCGAGGCGGGCAAGAACGAAGTCGAAACCGACTTCTCGCTGACCTCTTCGAAATGGAGCGGCATCGACAGCAACCGCACCACGGAATTCAACTGGCGCATTACCTACGGGCGCTTCGTCAGCGATCGCATCGCGATCGGCCCGGTGTTTGGCATTCGCAACGACGTCAACACCGGCAGCAAGCCGTTCAATGCCGGCGGCCTGGTGCGGTTCTATTTCGGCGACGGCCGCGGTGCCGCGATTCCCTTCGTCGAGGCAACCAGCACGCGGGCCTTCAACCAGGCGTTCGAGATGGACTACACCGATCTGCAGATCAGCGGCGGCCTGGTGTTTCCAATGGGCGAATCGGGCGGACGCTTTCGCGTCGCGCCGTATTACTATCGCGCGTTTTTCGATCCGGATCTCCACGGCTTCAGCCACTTCCATTCCTTTGGAGTGAGCTGGAGCGTCGGCCTGCTGTTCTGACGGAGGAACCGGACATGAGACTCGCCACCATCGCCATGACACTCGCCGCGTTGTTGCTGCCGGCGGCCCGCGCCGCGGCGCAGGTCGAATCGGGCCTGCACGAGCTCGGCGTCACCGGTTCGTTCGATCGCGGCAATTACGAATTCACAGCTCGCAACACGCGCATCGACCTCGAGGGTCATTACGGATTCTTCGTAACCTCGCGGATCGAGATCGGCGGCGCGTTCTCCTTCAGCCGTGGCGAAGGCGACGTCAACAATGGCGAGTGGGTGTCGGCGCTCAGCGGCGTGTTCGACTGGTATGTCGGCGATACGTCGAGCCGCGCCGTGCCGTACATCGAGGCCGCCTACGGACAGTTGTTCAACGACCCGCAATTCCTGGAGGAGCCGACATTCGCCAGCGTCGGCCCCGGCGTGAAATGGTTTTTCGGCGACGGCGGCGGCGCGCTGAACCTCAGCGGCTTCTACCGGCGGGTGTTTCATGACACCGGCGGCGCGCCCAACTTTGCGACCGGACGCGACGAAATCGGCGCGAAGGTCGGGGTGTCGATCTTTTTCGGGCGCTAGCTAGAAGTTGCGCCCGAAGCGCACCGACAGCGTTCGCGGCGCGACGAGGCGCGTGCCGACAAACACCGACTGGAAGTTGTAGAGCGCCGTCCGGTTGGTGAGGTTCGTCACCTGCAGCTGCGCGGTCCAGGTCTTGCGGCCGCGCGCATCCTTCAGATCGATGCCGGCCGCGAGATCGACGATGGTGCGCGGCCGCACGCGCGGCACCTCCGCGGTGAGATCGACATACGGCAGCAGATCGAAGAAATCCGGATCGGCCGCGACCTCCGCCGGGTCTGACGGGTTCGATACGAGGCCGCTGTCGTACCTGACCGTGCCGCTTGCCCACCACGGCCCTGACGGATCGAGCGTCAGCTGTCCCTGCATGCCCAGGCGCTGATCGTGATCGATGGCAAAGGGACCGGCCGACAGGAGATCAACGGCATCCTGGCCGAGGAACAATCCACCGGTGAACGGCGGCGACGAAATGGCGCGGCCGGTGGTGGCGCTGAGCGATCCCGACAGGCCCTTGCGCGGCAGCACCGTCAGGCGCACTTCGGCGCCGGTCACCTCGATGCGGCTCAACGTGGTCGGGAAGATGATGCCGGTATCGAAGAAATTGTTGTTGTCCTGCTGATCGCGCGAAATCTTCTTGTAGACCGCGGTGTCGATGGTGATCGCGCCGCCGGCCGACACCTGCGCGCCCGCCTCGTAGACGTCCTGGCGCTCCGGTTGAATCGGCCGATAGGCGCTGCCCAGCGCCTCTCGCACGCTGTCGGGAGCGAGCCGGCTGGCGACTTCGGAATTCGACAGCAGCAGGTTCTCGTTGGGCGGCGTCTGGTAGTTGCGGTTGTAGGACGCGCGCAGCACCAATCGATCGGGGAGCGCGGCGTACGAGACGCCGACGCGCGGCTGCAGTTGACGGCCGGTGACGAGGAAGCGGTACTCGTCGTGACGCAGTCCGAGGTTGAACGTCACATTGTCCAGCGTCAGCACCGATTGCACGAACGCGCTGGCCTGCGTGCCGGCGCGCGATTCATCGAACACGAACGGCGCGCCGCCACGCGTCAGGTCATACGGCACCAGCGCGGCGTTGTAGCCGGGTGTGCCGGGCGCGTTGAACGATGCCGACGTCAACGCCATCGAGAAATGCTCGGTCACCGGAAACCGCTGCAGATCGGCGCCGGCGCGCAGCTGATGCCTGCCGCTGCCGCGATTGAATCGCGTGCTCAGCGTCACCGTCGACAGGCGCCGCTGTTGGGCCGCGGTGACGGGCGTATCGCCCGCGCTCGGCAGCAGCGACGCGCTGGTGGTGCGGTAGCCCGACGTCGCCTCGAACGTCGACGCCGTATCGATCGTCCGCGCCAACGTTGCCCACGCCGACACGTCGTCGAGATGTTGACGCTGATCCTGGCCCGCCGCGTGCTGCGATCGTTGATTGGCGAGCTGAAAGCGCGAGCCGCCACCCATCACGTGGCCGCGGAGGTGGGTGCGATCGCTGACGGCGAAATCAACGCGGCCGAAACCGCGCGCGAAGTGGCCGGCGTTGTGAAGATTGTCGAGCGAGACCTGGTCGAGGAAGCGATCCGTCCGCAGCGTCGTGATCGAACCGAAGTAGCCGAGGCGTCCGCGCTCGCCGCCGAGTTGCAGCGATCCCTGCGCGGTCTTGAAGCCGCCGCCGGCGACTGACAACGCACCGGTCAGCGGCCGGCCGGTGCCGCGGCCGCTGCGGCTGTTGAGCACGGCGACGCCGGACACCTTGCTGCCGAACTCCGCCGGGATGTTGCCGGTCAACAACTCGGCGGTCTGCACCACCGCGACGTCGAGCGAATTCGCAAACGCGCCGGTGAGTTGATCGCTGATCGGCAGGCCGTCGACGAGGAACGTCATCTGGTTGTGCGCGCCGCGCGGATGAATCGCGCCGTTGGCGTTTTGCGCGAAGCCGGGAAAGGCAACGAGCACCGCTTCGATGCCGCGACTGGAGACCGCCACCGGCATGCGCTCGATTCGCGTGATGCTGACGGCATGCTTGGTGCCGGCGGATGTCGTGTCGATCGCGGTTTGCGCCGGCACGACCTGCACCGTGTCGGTGAAGCCGGCGAGGGCGAGCGTTGCCTGGATCTCAATCGGCGCCGAGCTCGTCGCATCGACGCGCTGCCGATGCGTAGTGAAGCCTTGCAGAGAAATCGAGACGTCGTGGCTGCCGACCGGGAGATTCGGCACCTCGAACGAACCGGAGGCATCGGTAACGGCCTGCCGCTCGAGCCCGCTTGCCGCGTGGACGATCGACACCACCGCGCCTGGAATCGAGGCTTCCTGTTCGTCGACAACGACGCCCCGGATTGACGCGGTTATCTGACCGAAAGCCGCAAAAGGCGCAGAAATCGACAGGATTACCGCGAGAGCGAGGCTTCGTCGAGCTGCAGAAAATTTGATGTCCATTGCTAGAAACAATAATTTTGAGTCATCAAAATACCTTAACGAGGACGCGGAGTCAAGACCAGCGGTCACGGAGGGTTATTGAGGCGGGAGTACGCGGCCCGTCGTGAGAAAGCGGCGGTACGACTGGTAGTGCGTAGTCGTGCGCAGGCGGGGGGAACCGGAGCCGCGTGTGATCTGCAGCGTTGAGGATTCAACCGGCAGGACCATCGTTTCCCGCGGATCCTCGAACGAGACGCGGCGGAAACGGATCGACGTGTCGGAGCGTTCGACCGTCAGCGTCATCGGCGAACCGGGACGCCGGGTCGCTTTTCTCGGCAACGGAATGTCGATCAGGCCGCTGAGCGATCGGTCGAGGCGAAGCACGTCGTGCGTCTCCGCGTCGATCCAGATCTTGCCGCGCGATCCGCCTTCGATTTCGTAGCTGAGGCAATCGTCCTTGCCGTCGATGAGCCACGCATCGACGGTCGGCTTCCGCACTTCGCGAAATTCGATCACGATCGCATCGCGCCGATCGATCTGCTGGCGGCCGCTGAACGTGAAGGTGTACTTCTCGCGCTGCGCGGGCAGCAGCATCGACAGCGGCTGCTCTTCCGAGGCCTGCTGCTCCGGCGTGGTGCAGTTGTCCCAATCGCTCTTGCGCGGCGGCGCGCCGTTGACGCGCAGCACCTGCCGCAGCGTGCGCGCTTCGGTCGGGATCGGATTGTCGGCTGACGGCTCCCACGACAGCCGCAGCTCGGACTCGACGCGCCGCGCGGGACCGTCGGCGCCAAAGCTGATGCCGAGGCGCTGCAGCGACACTTTCTCCAGGCACATGATGCTCTGGGCCCGCGCGAAGTATTCGGTGACCCGCTCGCCCGCCCGCCGCAACACCACCTGCACGTCGAGCCCCTGCGCGGACACCGAACCAGAGAGCGCGACGAGCGCGACCGCTTGCGCAGCAACCGCTGCAACCGCAAGCCAGGCCCTGGTCATCTCATTTCACGGTCAGCGCAAAGTTCACGGGCACCTTGCTTGGCGCGTAGCAGACCTTGTCGTCGCACGCCTGATACGTCAGCAGTCCGCTCAACTTGATCGGCCCCGCGGCTAGCGCCTTTTTCGCCGCGGCGGTGTTCAGCACGGTGATGTGCTGCACCAGCGTGAACGGCTGGCCGTAGGTCTCGACTTTTTCGTCGAGCTCCTTGAAGTGATAAATCTCCGACGGCGGATACGTCGTCGGCTCCACCTTCAACCACGGCTGCGGATCCAGCTTCACCGCGATCACCTGGTAGTCGTGCTTCCCCGGCGCGTAGACGTGCATGTTGCGCTTCGGCGTCACGGCGAACGAGAGGGCCAGTTTCTGCCCGGGCGCGATCTCCGTCGTGCTGACCGACGTCAGCACCGTCAAGTGCATCGTGTCGTTCCGCACCGCGGGCGACTGCGCCATCACCAGCGCGCCATTACCGGCGCAGATGGCGCCAATCATCAAAATGCCGAGTGCTCTCATAGCTCAGGGAAAGATACCGCACCTGCTAAGATCGGGGAAACCCAATGACAGTGCGGCCACCCACGAGGATCCTCGTCGCCGAGGACGATCCCGACATCGGCAGCCTGCTCGACCATTACCTGAAAAAGGCAGGATTCCTGCCGACGGTGGTGCCGTCGGGGCGGGACGTGATGCCGCAGATCAAGCGCGACACGCCCGATCTCGTCGTGCTCGATCTGATGCTGCCGGGTCTGGACGGCCTGCAGTTGTGCCGCGCCATCCGCGCCGATGCGTCGACGGCGGCGATCCCGATCATCATGCTGACCGCGAAGGCGGAGGAATCGGATCGCATCGTCGGGCTCGAGCTCGGCGCCGACGATTACATCACCAAGCCATTCAGCCCCAACGAAGTCGTCGCGCGCGTGCGTGCGCTGCTCCGCCGCGCGCAGCGCGCCGTCCCCGCCGACCATCGGCTGTCGTATGGAACGCTCACCATCGACATCGACAAGCACGTCGTCAAGGCGGGCGGTGAAGAAATCAAACTGACGGCAAAGGAATTTCTGCTGCTGCAATACCTGATACAGCACCGCGGCCGCGTGCTGTCTCGCGATCTGCTGCTGTCGGATGTGTGGAGCTACTCGTACACCGGGGGGACACGCACGGTCGACGTGCACGTCCGGCGCCTGCGCGAAAAGGTGCCGATGCTGGCCGCCGCGATCGTGACGGTCAAGCAGTTCGGCTACAAGCTCCTCGATACCGCACCTGCCTGACACCGTGTCCACTGCCGTCCTGATCGTGCTCGCGTTCGCGGCCGGCGTGCTGGTGGCGATGGCCGTGGCCGCGGCGCGCCGCGCGTCGAGCGAAGTGATCAGGCGCGGCCGCGTGACGACGATGCTGTCTGC
>DASUSZ010000316.1:0-6113 GCA_036374815.1 Vicinamibacterales bacterium
GCCGCGTAAACGCCAATCGCCATCAACAGTGCGCCGGCCAGCGGGAACACGCCGGCCGTGCGCGTCGAAAACGGCAGGTAGCTGTCCCCTGTCAGGAACAAGAAATCTGGATGGAAGAACCGCCAGTAGCGATCGGCGATCGCCGCCAGATCCATCGGCGCCCCCTGGACGGCCGTGCCGGCGAATCCATACCGCTCCGCCGTGGTCCGAACGACATCGGGATGCTGAATCAGCCAGATCGCAAACAGCAGCAGCGGGATCGCGAAGCCCGCGAGGTGCGCGGCGAGATCGCGCGCGGGTCGCTTCGACGCCATCAATACGGCAATCGCAAGCGCGCAATAGATCGGCATCAGCGCCATCGACGCGATGTAGCTGTAGAAGCCGGCGCCGAGGCATAGCCCCGCGGCAAACAGCCAGCGCGGCGATCGACCCGGCTCCAGCCCGCTGATCAGGCAATACAACCAGCCGAGAACGAACGGGACCGGATAGATGTAGTCGAGCGCGTAGCGGCTGAGGATGAAGTACGTCGGCGCGCACGCCAGCAGCGCGGTGGCAATCAGCGCGAGGGCGCGATCACCGAGAAGCTTCCGCGAGACGCGATACATCAGCACGATGCCCGCCACGCCGATGATCGCGGTCGGCACGCGGATCGACCATTCGGCGATCGGCAGCACGGTCAGCCACGCGGCCGTCCAGTAATAGATGTACGGCATGAACCAGCTGGCACTGAGCGGGATGTAGATATAGAGCGGCAGGAACGCGCCATCGACGGTGCGGCCGGTGGTGGCGATGGCGTGCGCGTCGAGCGCGATGATCGCTTCATCCGACGCGAGATACATCGGCGCATCGTGCAGCCGCCACAGATACAGGGCGGCGGCGATCAGCAACAGGATGATCGGGGCGGGGCGCCCCAGCCGCGTCAGTCGGAGAACTCCCGCGCCAGCTCGACCCACTCGCCATTCGGCGCGAGCCGCTCGTAAGCCTTCCAGTGCGCGCGCGCATCGAGCGAGCGGCCCATCTTCTCGAGCGTGACGGCGAGGTAGAAGTGCGCGTCGGCGTAGTTGTTGTTCAACGCGAGCGCGATGCGATACGACGTTTCCGCCTCGGCGTAGCGGCCATGATCGTGATGGATGTTGCCGAGATTGAAGTGCGCCTCGAAGTACGAGTCGTCAAGGTTGATGGCGCGCTCGTAAAGCGCCTGCGCCTCGGCGAGCTCGTCGCGCGAGTAGCGGATGTTGGCCAGGTTGATCAGCGCCGCGACAAGATCGGGATCCTCTTCGAGCGCGCGGCGATAGGACTTGACCGCCTCCTCGACCCGCTCCGGCGTCCCATCGTCCAGGAGAGAACCCATCAGGAAATATTGTTCGGCCTGGCTGATCGGGCCGAACACGCCGGTGCCGATGGTTCCAGGCGTTCCAAGGGTTCCAATTGGTATGGTTCCCTGGGTTCCGGGTTCCGTCGTTCCGAAGGGTTCTGCGTGGCGCGGTTTCAATTCGATGATGCGCGCCGGATGCGCATCGAGCCTGAAGTCGAACGTCAGCTGGCCTTCGCGCGACGACTGCAGCGTGCGGACGACGGCGCGGAACGGCATGCCCTGCTGGAGCTCGCCGGCGATCTGGCGCAGCACGGTGAGATCGGCGAAGCCGTAAAGGCGCTCGTTGTCGACCAGCGATGGCTTCACCAGCCCGCACTTCTCGAGATAGCGGAGGTGGTCGATTCTGATCGCGGGATACATCGCGAGGATGTCGCGATGGTTGTGACGCTTGCCTTGAACGGCATCGAACGGCCGCGCGGCGCGCTCGTGTTCAGACGCCGCGGCGACCGCCGGCTCGCGGCGTGGCGCATCCTTCGGCGGATCGAATGGCAGATCAGGCATTTCGATCGTTCTGACAATACAACAACTTAGCGTCGATGCAACATCTAATCCCTCTTTGGCAGCACCCGATCGAGGTACGGTTTCCAGATCGCTTTGCCCACGTAGGACGATCCTTTCGGCGTGAGATGGCCGAAGTCCATCACCATCAGATCGAGCGCGTCTTCGCCCGGCACGCGCGCGAGGCAGGCGCCGTCCGAACAAAGTTGATCGACCAATGACACAAATGTCACGTTCGGTCGATCCTTCAACCGCCGCGCGATGACGCGATCGATCTCGAACACGCTGCTGTCGATGCCTTCCCGGACGTACTCGGCACGATCCTCCATGTGATTCGAGGCGTAGACGCGCGGCAAGCTCGGCAGCCAGCGGGGATTCGGGCCGACGACGATCACGTGACGGGCGCCAAGTTGCAGGATGGTGTCGGTCAGCGAGCGCCAGTCGGTGACGAGATGCCGCTCGCTCTGGGCGACGACGACGATGTCGGGGCGAAGGCGGGTGATGGCGTCGATCGCAGAGGCGTTGGCCCGCTCGCAGCGCGGCAACGTGACCGGCGTGTCGAACTTGACGATCTCGGCGCGGCAGAGCGACGTCGCCACCTGCGCGAGCGCGACACCGTCAGGCAGGCTTTCACGGAGGCCGAGCGACAACGCCTGCGCGAACGAATCGCCCCACAGCAGCACGGTGCCCGCCCTGCCGGGCTGCGTGCACGACGGATCGATGCTGTCGCGCGTCGCCTCGGTATCCCACTCCATGAAGTCGCATTCGCGGCGATACGCGTTCTCGATGCCGTCTTGCCGCATGCGAACGTAGTAGTCGACCAGCCGCGCGGCATCGCCGCGGTTGATCGGACGATCGATGAAGCCGCCCGATAACCTGACGCCGTAGGTGGTCACGAACACCACCGCCATCGCCAGCGGAAGCGCGGTCACGAACATGTGTCGATGGACGCCGAATCGGATCGGCTGCTCGACGGCGTAGAACGTGATCGCCGAAAGCACGACGCTGACGGCCAGCAGCGCCATGCGTAGCTCGGTCGAAGGCACGCCGCCCGCCGCGATTTGCGCAAACGACAGCAACGGCCAGTGCCATAGGTACAGCGGATAGCTGATCAACCCGATCCAGACGACGATTGGATTCGAGAGCAGCGTGCGATTGACGATCGCTTGCGGGCCGGCGGCAATCAGGAGCGCCGTGCCAACGACCGGCAGCAGCGCCCACAGGCCTGGAAAGACACGGTGCTCATCGATCAGCCAGGCGCCGGCAACGATCGATGCGATGCCAATCACCGCCGCCGTGTGTGCAACTGCGGGGCGCGACGACACTCGCGCCATCACCGCATTCATGGCCGCGTCAGCCTGGATGCACGCGAGCGTCGCGCCGGCGAGCAGCTCCCAGAATCGGTTCCACGGCGCGTAAAAAGCGGCGGTGCGATCGATCCGCACCGTCCAGATCGCGATCAGGAACGACGCGGCGCCGATCGCCAGCGTGGTAATGAGCGGGCCCCGTCTCCATCGTGTGGCTGCCGCGAGCACGATCGGCCACGCCAGGTAAAACTGCTCCTCGACGCCCAGCGACCACAGGTGCAGCAGCGGCTTGAGGTCGGCGGCCACGTCGAAGTAACTGGCTTCGCGCCAGAACGCGAAATTCGCCGCGAACGCGGCGGCGCTCGATGCGTGGTGGCCGAGCCGCGCGTAGTCGTCGGCGTAGAGGAGAAACCAGCCGGCCGCCATCGCCGCGGCGAGGACCACGATCAAGGCGGGAAATATGCGACGGATGCGGCGCGCGTAAAAGTCGCCGTACGTGAATCCGCCGGCGGCAATCCCCGAAAGGATGATGCCGGAAATCAGGTAACCCGAGATGACGAAGAAGACGTCGACGCCGGTGAACCCGCCGGGGAGGGATGCGGGGAAGGCGTGAAAGACCAGGACAGCGATGACCGCGAGGGCGCGCAGGCCGTCGATGTCCGGACGGTAGGCCGGTCCGGCGCGCGTCATGCGATGGCGCGGGCGAACGTGTTCGCCCACTCGAACCGGTTCAGCGGCACGCTGTCGATCGCTTTCATGATCGCGTCGCGGGCGGCCTCGGGAATGTCCGCCTGCGGCGGCGCGGGTTTGGTTTGCAGCATCTGCCCGATCAGCTCGGGCAGCGACTCGGCCTTGAACGGCACCGTGCCGGTAACCATCTGATACGCCAGCACGCCGATCGTGAAAATGTCGGCGCGCGGATTCGGCGCGCCGCCCATCAAAATCTCCGGCGCCATGTACGGCAGCTCGTTGGCGCTGGCTTCGTGGCCGCGCAGCTCCTGCTCGCGCATGGTCGCAATGACGTCTTTCACCGACTTGATGCCGGCCGAGGAGATGACGATTTCCTCGGTCGACTGATCGCCCGCGGAGCGCAGCCGGATCATGTCGGGGTTGACGCCGCAGATGTAGCCGCCCTTGCCGTGCAGGGCCGACATCGCTTCGAGCGCCTGCGTCAGCAGGTTCTTGGCGCGCGGCCACGGGAAGACGCCGCTTTCGGTGAGCGCGTGGCGCAGGCTCGGGCCGTCGATCAGATCGGTGACGAGGTAGACACCGCGCTCGTCCTCGCTGAAGTCGCGCACCTGCAGCAGGCTGGGATGCGATACCTGCAGCGTCCGCGCCTCGAGCAGAAACCGCGCGCGCACCGCGTCCCAGTGCGGCTGCTCGTCGCGGCGCAGGATGCGAATCGCCACTGGCGTGCCGAGCGCGCGATGCGTGCCCTGATACACCATGCTGCCAAGACGGCCGCGTCCCAGCAGCGGGCCCAGCTCGTATCGCGACAGCAATCCGCTGTCGATCGCGGCGCTCGCGGCTGCCGGGGCGCGGCCCACTGCGGTTCTAAGTGCATCGACGAATGCGGTCACCGACGTCCAGCGCTGTGCCGGATCCTTCGCCAACGCCTTCATCACCGCATCGTCAACCGCCTGCGGCAGTCCGCCGCGCCGCGTGGTGGCGCGCGCCGGATCGACGGTCAGCAGCTGCGTGACGAGCGTCGCCTGGTTCGAGGCATCGAACGGCAGGCCGCCGGTCAGCATCTCGTAGGCAATGACGCCGAGCGCGTAGACGTCCGTCGCGGACGTGATCTCCTGCCCCGTCATCTGCTCCGGGGCCGCGTAGGCGAGCGTGCCGAGGAAGAAGGCCGGATCGGTCAGTCGCGTCTCGTCGCTCTTCGTTTGCATCGCGGCGAGGCCGAAGTCGATCACCTTGTAGACGCGCTCGCCCGATTCGTACTTGTGCGCCACGATGTTGGCGGGCTTGAGATCGCGGTGCGTGATGCCGCGATCGTGCGCGAGCTGGAGCGCCGAGGCGACGCTTTCGAGGATATCCACGACGCGCGCGGGCGCCATCGGCGCTTCGAGCTTGATCTCTTCGAGCAGGCTGGGCCCGCTGAGCAGCTCCATCACCATGAACGGCTGTTTGCTGTCGTCGAAGCCGAAGTCGAGCAGGCCGACGATGTTGGGATGGCGGAGCTGGGCGCAGGCGCGGCTCTCGCGCAGGAATCGATCGCGCGATTCCGGCGGCGTGTCCGGCTTGGCCTGCATCACCTTGATCGCGACTTCGTCGCCGAGGTGCAGCCGGCGAGCACGATAAACGGCGCCCATACCGCCGGCACCAAGGGCGGAAATGATTTCGTAGCGATCGTCGATCTTTGCTCCGGGCGCCAGCACTGCAGAAAGCTTATACGTGAACGAGCTCGGACTCGGCCTGATTCAGCAGATGCTCGAACCACAGGTTCGACAGCTTCTCCTGAACGCTGTTCTGGCGCAGCCGCGCCTGCAGGTTGTTGAAGTCGACGCGGTCGAGCTCCTGGTCCTGGTTGTAGCAGGAGAAGATGAATTCTTCCTTGCCCGTCTCGGGATCGACGTGGCGCTGCAGGCACTGCGCGCAGACCTCTTTCATCATGCACTGCATCGGCGAGTTGATGCTGCCGATGCCGACGTGCTTCGGATCGAGGTAAGGCTGCAGCACGCCGTGGCGCGCCAAACGAACGGCGTTCATCATGCGGTCGGAGCCGATCGCGATGATGCGCGAAACGTCTTTCAGCGGCACCGCCGGCGGACCGAACTTCCCTTCCGCATACGCCACCATCGCCTGGACGATGTTGCCGCGGAAGTGGTGATCCTGCGGACGATGCGGCTCGATCGCATCGCCCATGTCGCTTGACCAGATCACCTGATCGGTGCCGGCCTCGATGTCTTCACGCTTGAACAGGTCCG
>DASUSZ010000317.1:0-7627 GCA_036374815.1 Vicinamibacterales bacterium
ACGACCAGTCCAGGGTCGATCGTCTTTGTCAGGCAATTGGCTGGGCCGCGGCCAATCCCGAATCGGCCGAGCGCCTTGCCAACATGAGCGTCGACGAAAGCGGGATGGGCAGCCGCGAACCGCGCCGCCGCGCCAAGGTGCTGGGCATCCTGCGCGATGCGTTGCGGCAGAAGAGCATGGGGGTGATCGAGGAAATCCCCGAAAAGGGCATCGTCAAATACGCCAAGCCCGCCGGCGTGATTTGCTCACTGATTCCCGTCACCAGCCCTTACATCACGCCGATCGGCATCGCGATTTACGCGATCAAGTGCAAGGACGCCGTGATCTTCTCGCCGCACCCGTCGAGCAAGAAGACGACCAACGAGACCATTCGCCTGATGCGCTCGGCGCTCGAGGATCTCGGTGTGCCGAAGGATCTGATCCAGTGCGTCGAGCAGCCGAGCATTCCTCTCGCTAACGAGCTGATGGCGATTTGCGATTTGACCATCGCGACGGGCGGGCCGGCAATGGTCAAGGCCGCCTACAGCTCCGGCAAGCCGGCGTACGGCGTCGGCGCCGGCAACGCGACGATGGTGATCGACGAGACCGCCGACGTCAAAGAGGCGGCGAGCAACACGGCGATCAGCAAGACCAACGATCACGGCTCGGGCTGTTCGGCCGACGGCAACCTCGTGGTCGATGCGCGCATTTACGACGCATTGCTGCAGGAGTTGCAACAACAAGGCGGCTATCTCGTGAACGCGCGCGAGAAAGAGCAGCTGCGACAGGCCTATTGGGATGAACAGGGCCGCCGCACCGCCGACACCATCGCGCGCCCCGCCGCGGCGATTGCCGCCAAAGCCGGCATCGACCTGCCCGAGGGCAAGACCTTCTTTCTCGTCGAAGAGTCGCAGATCGGAAAACAGCATCCCTACTCGACCGAGAAGCTCGGTGTCGTGCTGGCGGTGTTCAAGGCCCATGGTTTTGACGACGCGCTGGACAAGGTGCGGCAGATTTTCGAGACCGGCGGCCGCGGCCATTCGTGCGGCATTTATTCGTTCAACGACGATCACATCAATCGTCTCGCGTTGATGGCGCCGGTCAGCCGAATCATGGTCCGGCAGGTGCAATCGAGCTCAAACGCCGGCACCTTCACGAACGGCATGCCGATGACGTCGAGCATGGGGTGCGGCATCTGGGGCGGCAACATCACCAACGAAAACGTCTCGCTCAAGCACTACATGAACGTCACCTGGGTGTCGCGGCCGATTCCGGAAGACAAACCATCGGAAGCGGAGTTGTTCGGCGAGTTCTACAACACGCGTGTCCCCGTCGGAAAGCACTGATTCATGAATCCTCCTATTGCGACTCAAACGGCGGTCAAGCGCGCTGCTTCCGGCGCCGAGACGCGCATCGCGTCCTACCTGCTGACGGAGTATCTCGAGCGGCTCGGTGTTGAAGTGATCTTCGGGTTGTGCGGTCACACGGTGATCGCGTTCCTCGATGCGCTCAGCAAGAGCAAGATTCGCTTCATCAGCACCCGTCACGAACAGGTTGCGGCGCACGCCGCCGACGGCTATGCGCGCGCATCGGGCAAGGTCGGCGTGCTGATGACGCACCTCGGCCCCGGGCTCACCAACGCCGCCACCGGCGTTGCCAATGCCGCGCTCGATTCGATCCCGATGGTCGTGATCGCCGGCGACATTCCGAGCTACTACTACGGGCGCCATCCGCACCAGGAAGTAAACCTCCACCAGGACGCCGATCAATTCCAGATCTACCGGCCGTTCTGCAAGCGCGTGTATCGCGTCGACAACGTGCGCGATCTGCCGCGGATCGTCGAGCGCGCCTTCCACCTGGCGCAGTCCGGCCGTCCGGGCCCCGTGCTGGTCGACGTGCCGATGGATGTTTTCTCGGCGGATCTCGAGGTCGACGCGTTTGCGACAACGCCGCCCGAGATCGCGAAGTCGGGGCTCGATCCGGCAACGGCCGCGCGAATCGTCGACGCGCTCGCGACGTCGCGGCGCCCCGTGCTCTACGCCGGCGGCGGCGTGTTGTCGGCGCGCGCGACCAGGGAACTGCAGGCCCTCGCGGAGGAGCTGCAGGTCCCGGTGGCGCACACGCTGATGGGGAAGGGCTGCCTCCCTCATGAGCATCCGCTGCTGCTCGGGCAGTCAGGCTTCTGGGGCACGCCGATCGCGAACGAGAAGTGCCGCACCGCGGATCTGATCGTCGCCGTCGGCACGCGCCTCGCCGAAGCCAACTCGAGCTCATGGGATCCGCGCTTCACCTTCTCGATTCCGCCGACCCGCCTGATTCACATCGATGCCGATCTCTCGGAGATCGGCCGCAACTACCAGACCGAGCTTGGCGTCTGCGCCGATGCCAAGCTGGCGCTCGCCGCTCTTGCCGACGAAGCACGAGGCAAGCGACACGCCGATCGCGGCCGCCTGCACGAAGAGATCAAACGTGGCCGGACGGAGTTTGCCAACAACTGGGCGGATCAGTGGAGCTCCGACCAGTTCCCTCTCCGGCCGGAACGCATTCTGAGCGAGCTGCGGCGCGCGGCGCCTGCCGACGCATTCATCGTCACCGATGTCGGCTGGAACAAGAACGGTGTCGGCCAGCAATTTCCGATCGACGTCCCCGGGGCGTTCATCACGCCTAGCGGGCTCGCGACGATGGGGTTCGGCCCGGCGGCGGCGCTGGGCGTCAAGCTGGCGCAGCCCAAACGTCAAACGATTGCGCTGATTGGCGACGGCGGATTCAGCGCCAACCCGTCCGTGATCGCAACCGCGATGGAAGCGGGCCTGCCCGTCATGTGGGTCGTGATGGACAACTCGGCGTTCGGCACCATCGCCGGCCTCGAGCAAATGCATTACGGCACGGCGTTCGGCTGCATGTTCGAGTGCGACGGCAAGCCGTATCACGTCGATTACGCCGCGATGGCGCGATCGTTCGGCGCCGACGGCTACCTCGTGAGCAAGGCGGACGAGTTGCGGCCCGCGCTCGAGACGGCGCTGGCATCGGGACGGCCGTCGCTGATCCAGGTGCCGATGGAGAACGCGCCGACACCAACTCCGGGACACTGGGACATCAACGACATCTATCGGCGTGGCGAGTGAGGACGGCTTCAGAGGAGGCACGGTGGTGAACTTGAAATACTTGTTGGCGTTTCTCGGCGCGGTTCTGCTGATTGGCGTGCCGTCGGGCGCGGCGGCGCAGTCGGTTTCGAGCGCTCAGGTGTCAGGCGTGGTTCGCGATGCGAGCGGAGGCGCGCTGCCAGGTGCGGACGTCACGCTCACCAAGATCGACACCGGCGCGGTGCGCACGGTGATTGCGGGCAGCGACGGCACATACGTGTTTCCGAACCTGCCGGTCGGCCCCTACCAGCTCAAGGTCGCTCTGCAAGGCTTCAACACTTACGTGCAGGACGGCATCGTCCTGCAGGTCAGCTCGAACCCGCAGATCAACGTGACGCTGTCGGTCGGAACGGTGAGCGAGCAGGTAACGGTGACGGCGAACTCGACGATGGTCGAGACGCATTCGACCGGCATCGGCCAGGTCGTCGACAACCAGCGCGTCGTCGAATTGCCGCTCAACGGGCGTCAGGCGACCGAGCTGATTTTCATTGCCGGTCTCGCCACGTCGGCGCCGGCCGGCGACCTCAACACCAACAAGAACTATCCCACGGTGACGATCTCGGTCGCGGGCGGGCAGGCCAACGGCATGACCTACATCATGGATGGCGGCACGCATAACGATCCGTTCAACAACCTCAACCTGCCAACGCCGTTTCCTGATGCGCTGCAGGAATTCAAGGTCGAAACCAGCTCGCTGCCGGCCCGTTACGGCCACCACGCCGCATCGGCCGTCAACCTGATCACCAAGTCCGGCACGAACGCGTTCAACGGCAGCGCGTTCGAATTCAACCGCGACTATCACTTCAACGCGCGCAACGCCTTTGCCGCCACGCGCGACAGCCTGCGCCGCAACCAGTTCGGCGGCGTGCTCGGCGGCCCGATCAAGAAGAACAAGATGTTCTTCTTCGGCGGCTACCAGGGCAAGATCGAGAAGACCAATCCGCCGACGAGCATCAGCTACATCCCGACGCGCGCGATGTTGAACGGCGACTTCACCGCGTTTGCGTCGCCGGCGTGCAACGGCGGCGTGCAGCGCAACCTGACGGGCGGTTTCACGAACAACCGGATCGATCCGTCGCGCCTCAGCCCGATCGCGATCGCGTTTACCAACTACTTGCCCGTCGACCAGGCCGACCAGTGCGGCCGCGTGCAGTACGGCATTCCGCAGGACAACGACGAGCATCAGGTGCTCGGGAAAGTCGATTACACGCTCAACAACCAGCAGTCGGTGTTTGCACGCTATCTCTACGCGGTGTACGAGAACCCGGCGACCTACGACGGCAAGAACGTGCTGACGCTGAGCCGCACCGGGCAGAAGAACGAGGCGCATTCGACGGTCGTCGGTCACAACTTCGTGTTGTCGTCGTTCGTCAACGCGTTCCGTTTGACGTTCAACAAGACGCTCAACGATCGTCCGCTCCCGGAGTACTTCACGGCGACGGATCTCGGCAGCCGCATCTACAGCCCGCTCAAGGGCTACGTCGGCATCAACGTGACCGGCAACGGCTTCTCGGTCGGCAGCGGCGGCACCAATCCTGGTTACTTCAACTCGGACGGCTGGCAGATTGCCGACGACATCGATTTCCTGAAAGGCAACCACCAGATTTCCGTCGGCGCCAACTGGATCCACACCAAGATCGAGACGCTCAACAACCGGCCCACCAACGGCGCCTTCAGCTTCAACGGCCAAGGCACGGGCCTGTCGCTGGCCGATTTCATGATGGGCATCGTCAGCGGCGGGTTCCTGCAGGGCAATCCGGTTTACGACTACGACGATCACGACTACATCGGCGCCTACATCCAGGACGATTGGCGCATCCGGCCGGATCTCAGCGTCAACATTGGCGTGCGCTGGGAGCCGTGGATTCCACTGCGCAACACCTACAGCTGGGTGAGCAACTTCGACGAGGGCCGTTTCCGCGCCGGCATCAAGAGCAAGGTGTATCCGCAAGCGCCGGCGGGCCTGTTATTCCCCGGTGACGAGGGCTATCCCGGTCGCGGCGCCAGCAAAGGCAAGATGGCGCAGTTCGCCCCCAGACTCGGCGCGATCTGGACACCGGGCGGTGACGGCAACACCAGCATCCGCGCCGGATGGGGCATGTTCTACGACACGCCGCATCTGTTCTTCAACACGCGCTTCGCGAACAATCCGCCGTGGGGCGCGCAGATCACGATTCCGAATCCTCCGGGTGGTTTTGCCGATCCGTACGCGACCTATGCCGGCGGCAATCCGTTCCCGGCGCTCAATACCGGTTGGGCAACGCAGCCGTTTCCAACTGCGGGCGTATACGTCAACACGCCGTTGGATCTGAAGCCGACGGTGCTGCACCAGTGGAACGTCAGCGCGCAGCGGATGTTCGGTGACTGGATGCTGGCGGCGACGTACCTGGGCAACAAGTCGGTGAACCTGTGGCGCGCAACCGAGTTGAACCCGGCGGTCTTCGGTCCGGGCGCGACCACCGGCAACACCAATGCGCGGCGGCGGCTGAACGCGATCGATCCGGTGAACGGTCCGTACTACGGCACGATCGGCCATGTCGACGACACGGGCCGCGGCACGTATCACGGCATGTTGCTGTCAGCGCAGCGTCGCTTGAAGAACAACCTGAGCGTGCTGACCAACTGGACGCTCTCGAAGTGCATGTCCGATCCGGCGACCACGGAGATCACCGGCCCGACGATCGTCGATCCGAACAACCCGGATCTCGACTACTCGTATTGCTCGTCGGATCGCCGTCACGTCGTCAACGTGTCGGTGGTGGCGCGGACGCCGGAATTCCAGAACCGGGCGCTGAACACCGTGTTCGGCAGCTGGCAGTTCTCGCCGCTGGTGCGTTGGCAAAGCGGGAACCGTTCGTCGGTGACCACGGGCCAGGACAATGCGTTGACGGGGATGGGCGGGCAGCGCGCCGTTCAAATCCTCGACGATCCGTACGGTGACCGTACGCCGAATAACTACCTGAACCGCGCGGCATTCACGACACCGGCGGCCGGCACCTACAGCACGCTGAAACCGTTCTCGATCGTTAACCCGTCACGGTTGCAGAACGATCTGGCGATCACGCGGATGTTCAGGCTGCCGAGCGGCCAGAACCTGCAGTTCCGCTGGGAAATCTTCAACGTGATCAACAAGGTCAACTACAACGCGCCGGTGACGGCGCTCAACAGCGCGAGCTTCGGCCAGATTCAAAGCGCCGGCGATCCGCGCATCATGCAGTTCGCATTGAAGGTCGACTTCTAGTCCTGGGAGGGCATATGCAGCAGTTCAGATACCAGTGTACGCACTGGACGCTCGCGTTAGTCGTGGTGCTCTCCATGCCGTCGCTGTTGCGAGCGCAGACCGGTACCGCCGACATCACCGGCCGCATCCTCGATCAGCAGGGCGGCGCGTTGCCCGGAGTGACGGTGGTGGCGCGCAACCAGGACTCGGGCGTGTACCGCCAGTCGATCAGCGCCGGCAACGGCACGTACCAGTTTCCCGGCTTGATGCCGGGCGTGTATCACATCGAAGCGGATCTCACCGGCTTCAATAAATACCAGCGTGCCAATCTCCGGCTCGAGGTCGGCAAGACCGTGGTCGTCGACATCACGATGGAAGTCGGCGGCCTCAGCGAGCAGATCGCGGTCACGGCGGAAGCGCCATTGGTCGACACCACGGCGAAGGAAGTCGGCGGCTTCGTCGCCACACGCGAGCTGGTCGACCTGCCGACCAGCAATCGCAACTTCACCTCGTATCTGGCGGTGCTCCCGGGCGTAGTCAGCGGCGCGGTCGGCGGGCAGCCGGGTGGCACCGTCAACTACTCGTTTGACGGCGGCAGCAACAACGACGGCACCCGCGGCGGCGACCAGGCGCGCATTCCGATCGAAGCCATCCAGGAATTCCAGCTGCTGGTCGCGCAAGCCGACGCCGAATACGGATCGACCGGCGGCGTCGTCAACGCCGTATCCAAGCAAGGCACCAACGATTTTCGCGGCAGCGCGCTGTCGCTAATCCGTAACTCGGCGCTGACGGAAAAATCGTATTTCACCAAGCTCAATAACCTGCCGAAACCGGACACCAAGGAAGATCAGTACGGCGTGGCGCTCGGCGGACCGATCGTCAGAAACAAGGTGCACTTCTTCGGCACCTACGAGCAGTTCTTCCTTCGCCGCACGACCATCGTCAACATTCCGAACCGGCCGGACTTGAATGGGACGCTGATATTCCCGGGGAAGATCTACAACAGCTTCATCCGCGTCGACCAGCAGCTCAACGCCAACCAGACATGGGGCGTCAAGTGGCTCTCGGAATATGCGCCCAACCTCAACACTGCCCAGAGCATGTCGGCGGCGCGAACCGCGGAGGACCACGACCAGCAATTCGTCGGCAGCTGGAATACGGTCATCGGCTCGCGCATGGTCAACACCCTGCGCGTGGGGCTGACGCGTGAGGACTATCTCGATTCGTCCTACGCGTTCAAGGAGGCCGGCTATCGCCAGGAAAAACTGCGGCCGACGCTGAACTT
>DASUSZ010000318.1:0-8446 GCA_036374815.1 Vicinamibacterales bacterium
CGTGCACCACTTCGACCTTGTGCTCGCGCGTGTGCGCGTAGCTCTTGGTCGAGCCCTCGTGATCGTTGAAGGTCACGCAGGGCGAGATGACGTCGACGAACGCGAAGCCCTTGTGCGTAATCGCCGCCTTGAGAATCGGCACCAGCTGGTTCTTGTCGCCCGAGAAGCTGCGCGCCACGAACGTGGCGCCTAGCGTCAGCGCCAGCAGCGCGCCGTCGATCGGCTCCATCTGATTGGCTTCGCCCTTCTTGGCGGTCGAGCCCTTGTCCGCCGACGCCGAGAACTGGCCCTTGGTCAACCCGTAGACGCCGTTGTTCTCGAGCACGTAGAGCATGTTCACGTTGCGGCGGATCGCGTGGCACAACTGCCCCAGGCCGATCGACAGCGAATCGCCGTCGCCCGACACGCCGATCATGATCAGATCGCCGTTGGCCGCATTCGCGCCCGTGGCCACCGCCGGCATGCGGCCGTGCACGCTGTTGAAGCCGTGCGCCTCGCGCAGGAAATACGCCGGCGTCTTCGACGAGCAGCCGATGCCCGAGAGCTTCGCCACCTTGTGCGGCGGGATGCTCAGCTCCCAGAACGCCTGGATGATCGCCGCGGTGATCGAATCGTGCCCGCAGCCGGCGCAGAGCGTGGTGATTGCGCCTTCGTAATCGCGGCGGGTCAGGCCGATCGCGTTCGCCTTCAGCGACGGATGATGGACTTTCGGTTTGGCGATGTAGGTCATGCCACTTTCTCCAGCTTCGCCTTGACGCCGCTGATCACGTGATGCGCGCTCATCGGGAAGCCCGCGTAATAACGGACCGAATGCAGCTTCTCGATGTGGACGCCGAGGTCGAGCATCAGCAGGCTGCGCAGCTGCGCGTCACGATTCTGCTCGACGATGAAGTTGACGTCGTTGGATTCGAGGAACTGCCGCACCTCGTCGCCGAACGGGAAGCCGCGCACCCGCAGGTAGTTGAGCGCGATGCCGTCCTTCGCGAGCAGGTCCATTGCTTCGACGCAGGCCGCGTGGCAGCCGCCGACCGTGACCAGGCCGATCTTTGCGCCGGCGGTCTGCTTGATGATCGGCTGCGGCACCGCCCTGGTCGCGCCCTGGATCTTGCGCGCGATGCGATCGAGCACCTCTTGGTACTCCTCGGCGTCCTCGGTGTAGGCGCCGAACTTGTTATGGCCGGAGCCGCGCGTGAAGTAGGCGCCTTTCGGGTGCACGCCCGGCAGCGAGCGCTGCGGAATGCCGTCGCCGTCGTGATCGTAATAGCGCCAGAAGTTCTTGGCCTTCTCGAGCTCTTCCGGCGACAGCACCTTGCCGCGATCCGGCCTGTAGCTGTCGTCCCAATGGAGCTTCGGCACCATCCAGTCGTTCATGCCGATGTCGAGATCGGTGACCAGGAAGGTCGGCGTCTGGAACCGCTCCGCGATGTCGAACGCCTTGGCGGCAAATTCGAACGCCTCTCTCGGATCCGATGGATAGAGGCAGATGTGCCGCGTATCGCCGTGTGACGCGTAGGCGCACAGCATCAGGTCGCCCTGTTGCGTGCGCGTCGGCATCCCCGTCGAGGGACCGGTGCGCTGCACGTCGACGATCACCGCCGGAATTTCCGCGTAATACGCCAGGCCGATGAACTCGTTCATCAGCGAGATGCCGGGCCCCGCGGTTGGCGTGAAGGCGCGCGCGCCCGCCCACGACGCGCCGACCACCATGCCGAGAGCGGCGAGCTCGTCTTCGGCCTGCAGGATCGCGAACTTCTTCTGCTTGGTCTCCGGATCGCGCCGGTACTTCATGCAGAAGCCCTTGAACGCTTCCATCACCGACGTCGCCGGCGTAATCGGGTACCACGCGCCGACAGTGGCGCCGGCAAACACGGCGCCGAGGGCCGCCGCGGTGTTGCCGTCGATCAGGATGCTGTCCCTGGTCGCATCCATCTTCTCGAGGTGAATCGGCAGCGGGCACTCGAAGTGCGCCTTCGCGTAGTCGTAGCCGAGCGCGATCGCCTTCTCGTTCGAATCGAGCAGCGCCTTCTTGGCGGCGTACTTTTCCTTCGTCAGCGCCGCGATGATCTCGGTGTCCATGCCGATCAGCGCCGCCAGCGCGCCGGCATAGGCGATGTTCTTCATCAGGATGCGCTCGCGCACGCCCTTGAAATGCGCGTTGCACATCTCGGCGAGCGGCACGCCGAGATAGGTGATGTCCTGCCGTTTCAGCTTCTCGTCGAGCGGCCACGACGAGTCGAACATCAGGTAGCCGCCCGGCCGCACTTCGGCGACGTCCTTCGCATACGTCGCGGCGTTGAGCGCGACCATCAGATCGAAATGCGGCGTGCGGGCGGTGTAGCCGTGCTTGTTGACGCGGATCTCGTACCACGTCGGCAGCCCCTGGATGTTCGACGGGAACACGTTCTTGCCCGTCACCGGCACGCCCATGCGGAAGATCGCCTGCATGATCAGGCCGTTGGCGCTCGCGGAGCCCGTTCCGTTCGCCGTGGCTATCTTGAAAGCAAAGTCGTTAACGCGAGACAAATGCATTCCTCGTCAAAAAATGTTCTCTGTGTCCCTGTGTCTCTGTGGCGCTTTAACGCCCCACGGCTTCCAGTGGAATAAACGCGGTGCCGGCGTGCGGCAGTTCGACGACGAACTTGCGCATGTCCCACGCATAGGTCGGGCATCGTTCCGCGCAGAGCCCGCAGTGCAGGCACACGTTTTCGTCCTTCACCATCAGCCGCCCCGTCTGCTTCAGCGGGCTCGAGTTGAAGAGCGGCTGATCGAGATTGGTTGCCGGCGCCAGCGTGTGCATGCGCAGCTCCACCTCGGACCCCAGGTCCGGAAGGATCGTCAGGCAGTCCGTCGGGCAGATGTCGACGCAGGCGTCGCACTCGATGCACAGCGAATCGGTGAAGTGCGTCTGGACGTCGCAGTTGAGGCAGCGCTCCACTTCATGACGCGTCTGCTCGGCGGTGAAGCCTTCTTCGACCTCGACGGTCATCTTCGAGAAGCGAACCGGCAGCTCGACGTGCTTCATCTTCTGGCGCTGCACCGGATCGTAGTTGTTGCTGTAGGCCCATTCGTGCAGGCCCATCTAGGTGCTGGTCAGCGTCATGCCGTGCGGCGGACGCTCGGTGACCGGCAGTCCCTGGCAGTACTGATGAATCGAGATCGCCGCCTGGTGCCCGTGCTCGACCGCCCAGATGATGTTCGCCGGACCGAAGGCCGCGTCGCCGCCGAAGAACACGCCGGGCCGCGTCGACATGAACGTCTTCTTGTCGACCACCGGCATGTCCCACTTCTTGTCGAAGTCGAGGCCCATGTCGCGCTCGATCCACGGGAACGCGTTCTCCTGGCCGATCGCGAGCACCACCGAATCACAGGGCAGCGTGATGCGCCCGGCCGGATCCTGGATCAGCTTGCCGTTCTCCTCGCGCGAGGTGAACTTGTCGAACTCCATCCCGGTCAGCTTGCCGTTCTCGACGATGAAGCGGACCGGCGAGAGGTTTTCGAGAATCTCGACCTGCTCTTCTTCGGCGTCCTCGAGCTCCCACGGCGACGCCTTGAAGTACTTGCGCGTCTTGCGCGAGATTACCTTGACGTCGGTGGCGCCCAGCCGCTTGGCCGAGCGGCAGCAGTCCATCGCGGTGTTGCCGACGCCGATGATCAGCACGCGCTTGCCGACCGAATCGATGTGGCCGAAGTGAATCGACTCGAGCCACTCGATGCCGATGAAAATCTGATCGGTCTCGTGGCGCCCGGGCAGGTCGAGCTCCTTGCCCTTGGGCGCGCCGCTGCCGACGAACACGGCGTCGAACTCCTTCGAGTCGACCAGCTGCTTGAGGCTGGTGACCGGCGAGTCGTACTTCATCGTGACGCCCATGTTCACGATGTAGCCAATCTCTTCGTCGAGCACTTGTTCGGGGAGGCGGAAGGCAGGGATGTTGATGCGCATCAGGCCGCCGGGCCGCGGCCCCTTCTCGAATATGGTGCACTGGTATCCCAGCGGCATCAGGTCGTTCGCCACGGTCAGTGACGAAGGCCCGGCGCCGATCAGCGCCACCTTCTTGCCGTTCTTCGCCGTCGGGATCGCCGGCAGGCGATCGGTGATGTCGTCCTTGTGATCGGCGGCGACGCGCTTCAGGCGGCAGATCGCGACCGGCTTGCCGTCGACGCGGCCGCGGCGGCACGCCGGCTCGCACGGGCGATCGCACGTGCGGCCAAGGATCCCCGGGAACACGTTCGACTCGCGATTGAGGATGTAGGCGTCATCGAAACGGCCCTGCGCGATCATCCGGATGTATTCCGGGACGTTCGTATGCGCGGGGCACGCCCACTGGCAGTCGACGACCTTGTGGTAGTAATTCGGGTCTGACGTGTCGGTGCGGTTCATGCTTTTCCCGAATTATATGTCGGCAGGATCGGGCTCAGGCGGGAGCCGATGCGGCAATTAGATGGTTTCGGCCAGATTCCGTGATGAATCCCCGCTCGAACCGCTCGTTCGTGCTGCGCTCTTCGATCGTCGCGAGCGCGTAGTAATCCGCCTGCAGCCGCTGCCGCGTCAGATCGACGAGGAAATATCCGCGATAACGCCCGTCGACGTAGTGCAGGTGCGGGCGCGCCGCCATCAGATCGGCCAGCTGCTTTGGACCTTCGGGACCACGGCCGAGATTGCTGGGCGACGATACCGACGTGCCGGCGAACTCGACGCCGATCGAACCCTTGCCGGTGGCCTTGTCATAACCGGTGAACGGATCGCGCGGCAGATCAAAGGCCCACGAGCTGTGCACATCGCCGGTCAGCACGGCGAGATTGCGGATCTTGGCGCGCTCGATCATGTCGAACACCCTGCCGCGCGATCCGCGGTAGCCGTCCCACGAATCGGGATTGCCGCCGCGCGCCCCCGTCGGCGTCTGCGGCGCGAACATCACCTGCTGCCCGAGCAGCGTCCACAACGCGTTGTCGCGTGAGGCGGTGACCATCTGCTCGGCGAGCCAGCCTTCCTGCTCGGCGCCAAGCAGCTGGCGCGACGGCGATTCAATCGCCGCCGAATCGGCGGCCGGCGCCTGCTGATCGCGCCCGATCGCGCGCGTGTCCAGCATGATCAGCGTCGCCAGGTTGCCGAAGCGGAACGCGCGGTAGATCTTTTCCTGCTTCGTCTGCGCGTCCTCGCGGATCGGCATCCACTCGAAATAGGCCTGCGTCGCGGCCGAGCGCCGCACCGCCCACGCGCCTTCGAGCTCGCCGTCGTTGTTGTGGTTCTGCGCGCCGCCCTTCCACGCGTTGTTGGTGAACTCGTGATCGTCCCAGACGCAGATGAACGGATGCATCCGGTGGATCGCCTGTGAATCGGGGTCGGCCTTGTACTGGGCGTGGCGCTCGCGGTAATCCGCCAGCGCCACCATCTCTTTGTTTGGCGCGGGAATCCGGTTGAATCGCGTGCCGTCGCCGTACTGCGTGTTGGCGTACTCGTAGAGATAGTCGCCGAGATGCAGGATCGCATCGAGGTCGGCGCGGTTGGCCAGACACGCGTAGGCGTTGAAGTAACCCTGCGGAAGATTCGAGCACGACACGACGCCAAGGCGGACGCGCGACACGTCGTTGGCCGGCAGTGTTCTGGTCCGGCCGACCGCCGATTGCTCGCCGTTCGCTTCGAAGCGGTAGTAGTAGGTGGTGCCCGGCTGCAGGCCGTTCGGATCGACCTTCACAGTAAAGTCGCGCGCCGCGCCGGTCTCAATTTCGCCGCGCGCCACGATCTGCGTGACTTTCTCGTCGCGCGCGATCTGCCACGCCACTCGCTGAGCGCCGCTCGTCCGAGGCGACACGCGCGTCCATAGGATGACTCGATCGCTCAACGGATCGCCGCTCGCGACGCCGTGACGAAACACCGGGTTCGTGACCTGGGCGAGCGAATCGATCGATCGCACGAACGGCAAGGCGCCGATCGCAGCGCCGGTGGTCGACAGAAATCCGCGGCGGGAGATGCTTCGCATCGGCGCAGTCTAGCCGAGCTGTCACTAATCTGTGTCTAATCTGTGGATCTACGCGTAATCTGTGGCCGATGCCGGCGCTGATCCGCGTGCTCCTGGTCGAAGACAACGCTGCGTATTCGGCGTTCGTGAACGAAGCCCTGGCGTCGGCGGCGTCGGATTTTCAGATCACCACCGCCGATTCGCTCCGCGCGGCGATCGGCCATCTCGAGACGCAGGCTTTCAGCGTGGTGCTGCTCGACTTGCACCTGCCCGACAGCGACGGGCTCGACACCATCCATCGGGTGCAAGGCGCGGCCGGCAACGTTCCCGTCGTGGTCCTGTCCGGCGTGATGAACCAGGACCTCGCGATGGCATCGCTGCAGGCGGGGGCCCAGGACTATCTCCTCAAGAACGACATCCACCCCTCCGTCATCACGCGCGTGATCCGCTACGCGATCGAGCGCCGCGCCGCCGAGACGCGGCTGCACGAGCGCGACATCCACTTTCGATCGATCGTCGAGTCGAGCTTCGATGCGATCGTCTCGATCGATGGGCGCGGCACTGTCACCGAGTTCAACCCCGCGGCGGAGCAGATGTTCGGTCGCTCGCGCGCCAGCGTGCTTGGCCGCGAGCTGGCGGAGGTCGTAATTCCCGAGCGTCTTCGCGAGGCGCACCGCGACGGTGTGGCACGCCAGGCCGATCCCGCGGCGACGATCGGGCGCCGGCGCGTCGAGTTGGTCGGCATGCGCGGCGACGGCAGTGAATTCCCGCTCGAGCTGACGCTGTCGAAAGTGCCGACCGCGTCGGGCCCGGTCTTCACCGCCTTCATTCGCGATCTGTCGGAGCGGCGGAAGGCCGAAGCCGACCAGCATCGCGCGTTGTCGCGGATTGCCGAACAGGCCTCGCTGCTCGACCAGGCCCGCGACGCGATCATCGTGCGCGATCTGCAACACCGCATTCGTTATTACAACCGCAGCGCCGAGCGTCTCTATGGCTGGACCTCGGGCGACGTCATGGGCCAGTCGGTGCGCGAACGCTTCTTCCCCGATCCGACGATCTTCGACGAAGCGATGCAGACGCTGCTCGACCGCGGCGACTGGATGGGCGAGCTGACGGTGACCGGCCACGACCACACGAAGATGGTGGTCGAAAGCCGCTGGACCCTGACGCGCGATGCATCCGGCGAGCCGCGCGCCGTGCTGGTCATCGACACCGACATCACCGAGCGCAAGGAGCTTGAGCGCCGGTTCCTGCGCGCGCAGCGGATGGAGAGCATCGGCACGCTCGCCGGCGGCATCGCCCACGATCTCAACAACATGCTCGCGCCGGTGCTGATGTCGATCGAGCTGCTCAAGGACTGCGAGAGCGACGCCGAACGCGATGCGATTCTCGCCACCATCGAGACGAGCACGCGCCGCGGCGCCGACCTGGTCCGCCAGGTGCTCACCTTCGCGCGCGGCGTGGAAGGCGATCGCACCGCTGTCGACGTGGCCGGGCTGTTGAACGACGTCG
The DNA here is from genome assembly GCA_036374815.1 of Vicinamibacterales bacterium. GTDB lineage: Bacteria > Acidobacteriota > Vicinamibacteria > Vicinamibacterales > UBA2999 > 12-FULL-67-14b. The sequence continues at coordinate 7,470 of DASUSZ010000318.1, forward strand.
AGAAGTTTGCCAACGACACCTTCATGAAGAACATCACCGTGCGCACCGCGGTCGCGGGCGATGTGAACGTGCTTGGCGATCAAACGCAGCTGCACCAGGTGCTGATCAATCTCGGCGTCAACGCCCGCGACGCGATGCCGCAAGGCGGCACGCTGACGTTGACCGCGGGCGTGGAAGCTGTGGCCAAAGGCAACCCGAAGGTCGACCCGGCGGCGCCGGCCGGCAATTACGTCGTGATTCGCGTGGAAGACACCGGCACGGGCATCCCGGCGCACATGATCGATCGCGTGTTCGAGCCGTTCTTCACCAGCAAGCCGACCGGCAAAGGCACCGGCCTCGGCCTCTCGACCTCACTCGCCATCGTCAAGAGCCACGGCGGCTACATGCGCGTCGACAGCGAGCTGGGCCGCGGCAGCACGTTCACTATTTATCTCCCTGCTCTCGCCGAGCGCGTCCAGCAGGTCGCGACACCGGCGAAAGCCGCGCCCGATCGCGGCGCCGGCGAAATGATTCTCGTCGTCGACGACGAGGAGCCGGTGCTGCGCATGACCACGCTGGTCCTCGAATCGTTCGGCTATCGCGTGCTGCCCGCGATCAGCGGCGCCGAAGCGGAGACGTTGTTTCGCAGGCACCAAAAAGACATCAAGGTCGTATTCACCGACATGACGATGCCTGGCATGGACGGCGCGACGCTGATTCAGAAGGTGCGCGCCATCGATCCGCACGCGCGTGTGATTGCCGCAAGCGGTCTTGGCGCCGCGCAGGCGTCGCGGGTGACCGGCGTTAGAAGGTTTCTGTCGAAGCCTTACACCGCCGACACCGTCTTGAAGGCGGTTACCGACGCCGTCCGCGCGGAGGCGTGACCGTACCCCGCTACTTGATGGTCTTCAGGTATTTGAAGATTTCGATGACCGCTTCGTCGCTCAGTTCGGACGCGGGTATGGCCGGCATGTCACATTCCGGCTCTCGGACGAGTT
>DASUSZ010000319.1:0-11389 GCA_036374815.1 Vicinamibacterales bacterium
GACGAAGGCCTGACCGGATTCGAGTGCCGGCCGCTGCTTGATGCGAAGACCGGGCGTCCGCACGCGGATTTTTTTCTGCTCTACTCCGGATCGGTCATGCCGGAGGCTGAGCGCGGGCCGACCATGATCGATCAGCGCACCACCGACGCGGGTGGCTGGCGCGAGCTCGGCGCGCTCACCTACGACTTCGATGCGCGCCCGCTGCCCGCCGACTTCAACCGTACCGCCGAAAACCTGGGCAGCAACCACCTGCCGTTCTGGATCGTGAGCCAGCGCGTTCGCACCGTCATGAAGCAGCGCGGCTTCAAGGGCTGGGGCTATCTGCCGGTAGTCGAGAAGGGCAGCCCGCTGCACGCCGAATACACGACGATGTGGCAAGAAGCGCTCGACCGCATCGCCGTCAATCCTCGCAACGTCTTCTAACGGCGCCCCGCATTTCGCGTTGGCGCGGTTCGTGCTATCCCAGCCGTCCGTGACGCTGACTGTCCTCTTTCTCATCGCCGTGTGCCTTCCTGATCAAGCCGGCTTGCCCACAGTAGCCTCGGCGAAGGTGGGGAAGATCACCGGAACCATTGTCGAAGCGCGCACCGGCGCGCCGCTGGCCGCTGTCCTCGTGAAAGTCCAGTCGACAGGGCAGCAAGCCTTCTCCGACGCGGAAGGAAAGTTCGAGATCAACGACGTTCCCGTGGGCCCGCAGACGTTGCTGGTGTCCGTCGTTGGCTACGGACTCGTGCGGCGCGATGTGACGGTCAGCGTGACGAATGACGTAAACATTACGATTCCAGTAAACGAAGGCGCGAGCACTTACGTCGAGGAAGTGTCCGTTGGCGGCGACCGATTTCGCGATGCGGAGCCCGGCGTCGCGAGTCAATCGACGCTTGGCAGCCGCGAGATTCTCGCGTTGCGCGGGCTCGTCGCCGATGATCCATTCCGCGCCGTGCAGGTGCTTCCCGGCGTCAGCACCGGCGACGACTTCAAGGCGGAGTTCGCGGTGCGCGGACTGGGTCCGGGGAGCATCGGCATCTCGATCGACGGCGTCGACAGCCCCTTACTCTTCCACACCGTTCGCGGTGTGCAGGACACGGGCTCGCTCGCGCTGATCAACAGCGACATCCTCGAGTCGGCGTCATTGCTCGCCGGTCCGCATCCGCAGCGATTGAACTCGCATCTCGGGTCGCGCCTCGATTTCACGACCCGTGACGGCGCCTCCGATCGACTGCGCGTGCGCGGCCTGCTCAGCGCGTCGGCGGCAAGCACGGTCGTCGAAGGCCCCGCGGGATCACGGGCGACATGGCTGGTGTCGCTTCGCAAGAGCTACATCGACTGGCTGTTGCGGCAGATCGATTCGACCACCGACACCACCTTTGGATTCACCGACGGCCAGGCCAGGTTGAAGATCGATCTCACGCCGCGACAGACGTTACGCGCATCGGTGATTGCCGGCCGGTCGCTGCTGCGTGAAAACGAGGATCCGCCTGATGCGAACACGCTGGATCCGGCCGCGAACACGACCGTGATCGGCAATCTGCAGTGGCGCTTCACGCCCGCCGCGACTTTCACGACCACGCAACAGGTGTATGTCGTCAACGCGGACTACCGCAATCGCGTGCGCGACGGGCGCACGCGCGAGGAAGGTTACGACCGTGATGTCACGTGGCGCGGCAGCGCGGCGTGGAATCCGAAGAGCGGCCACCTGATCGAGTTCGGCGCGCAGGGCCAGTCGGTGAGCATGAAACGCATCGATCGCAGATTTACCGCGACGTCGGAGCAACTGCAGCTCGATGCGGCCGGTGACGCGTGGTCGGCCGCAGGGTGGGGCCACTATCGATGGACGCCCAACGAGCGTCTATCGATCACTCCGGGCGTGCGGTTCGAACACTGGGCGCTACCTGCCCTGAGCGAGGCTCGAGTCTCTGGCTCGAGCCGAGTCGAAGGGTTTGATCAGACAAAAGCCTCGCCGTGGCTGCTGACCGAATACGAAGTGCGTCCCGGCACCAGGCTGAAGCTGAGCGGCGGCATTCAGCACCAGGCGGCCACGCTCGACAACGCGCTGTTCACGCTGCCCGGCCAATCTCTGGAGGCGCCGCGAGCGACGACGATTGAGGCCGGCATCGAACAGCGGATTGGCGCCGCGATGCGCGTCAGCATTGCCGCCTACCATCGCCGAGAAGACGATGGCCTGCGCGCGGTCGATGCCGATGTTCGAATCGAGAACAACCGCGTCGTGGTGCCGCGGAACCCGCATTGGGAGAACACGTTGACGGGCAAGACCCGCGGCGCCGAGATCACCGTCGAGCGGCGCGCCGCCGGCGGATTGAACGGCTGGTTCTCGTACACGTGGAACGATACGCGCTATGAAGATCCCGAGCGCGTCGATCACCCGTTCGAGTCGTTCCCGTCGGATTTCGATCAGCGTCACACCGTGAACGCGTACGTGGCGTATCGCTGGTCGGGCCGCACGAGCCTGTCGGCGAGGATGCGCTATGGGTCGAACTTTCCGATCGCCGGTTATATCGGGCAGGACGCCAACGGCTACGTGCTGAGCGCGCAACGCAACGGCATCCGGCTACCGGCGTATGCGCGGCTCGATCTTCGCGCGGATCGCACGTTCACCTACCAGAAGAGCCGCTTGACGTTGTTCATCGAGGTCGTCAACGCGACCAATCGCGACAACTTCCGGCCGAACAGTCCCGGCATCAACCTCACGACACGGCGAGTGTTCAATCCGCTCGAGTCGCTGTTCCCGCTGCTGCCGGTGGCCGGCGTCATGATCGAGTTCTGAGTAATTCCAGGCCGAGAACACGGAGGAGAACGGAGGACACGGAGGGTGCGTTACTTCGGGCCGGGCGGGGAAGAGATGGTCAGCAGGAAGCCGCTCGGGTCGATGACCTCGAACGCGCGCGTGCCCCACTCGGTGTCGTAGGGCTCCTTCGCGAGCGTGACGCCGGCCGCCTTGGCGCGCGCGGCGACGGCATTGATGTCGCCGTTGGCTTCGATGTAGATGCGCACGCCAACGCCCTTGACGCGATTGAGCCCCTTTTTGCCATCGTCCTGCGCGAGGCCGAGTCGGGCGTTCCCGCCCTTGAGCATCAGGCCCATCAACTTTCCGTTGTCTTCCCAGCGATCCTCGATCTCGAAGCCCAGCGCGGTGAAGAACTTTTCGCTGTCTTCGAGACTGTTGACCGTCAAGCTCGGCATGATGGTCGTGCCCTGCAATGTCTGGTGTTGATCCGCCATACGTCACCGTAGCTTATCTGGACGACAGTGTTTTCACCATCTGCTGGTAGTACGTGATGCGGCTCATCTGGTCCTTCGTCGGCGCGCCGGTCCAGCGGCCGAGCGCGCCGTAGAGGCCGCTGATGCGCGACATCAGCTCGCGCGACTGGCGCTTGAGGTCGGCGACGTCGGCGCCGGTGCCCGGCAGCTTCTGAACGCGATCGTTGACCGGCGCGAACTCGCGCGCGAGCGCGGCCACCTGCTGCACCGCATCCGTCCACTGCTTCCGTTCGGCCGCGCTGATGTCGATGCGCGGATCCTCGCGGACCTCCACTTTCTGCTCCAGCGTGCGTCCGCCCGCAACCAATCGCACGATGTAGGTTCCCGGTGCGACCAGCGGCCCGGGCGTTGACGCTCCCGATGCCGGCGCGTCATCGTCGCCACCGCCGCTGCGCATCGGCAGATCCGTCTCGCGCAGGTTCCACACGATGCGATTGACGCCGCGATTGCCGGTGCCGCGAAGCGTGTTGACGAGTTGACCACTGGACGTGTGCACGGTCACCGTTGGCGCAACGCCCGTCGCGCCGATCCAGTAATCAATCAGCGCTCCGTTCGCCGGGTTCTCGCCGCGGAACCACATGTCGCCGGTGTGCGCCTTCAGATTGGTCTGCCGAATCTGGTAGGCAGGTGCGATCGTGAACAGATGCGCGGGCGACGTCATCACCTGCGGCGTCAGCTCCTGCAGCGCGTTGATCTTGTCGAGGATCCAGATGCCGCGACCGTGCGTGCCGAGGATTAGATCGTTGTCGCGCGGATGGATCACGAGATCGTTGTGCGGCAGCGTCGGCATGTTGTTCTTCAGCTCGATCCAGTTGGTGCCGCCGTTGGGCGAGAAGAACAGCCCGATCTCGGTGCCCGCGAACAGCAGGTTCGGGTTCTTCACGTCCTCGCGGATGGTGCGAACCACGCGGCCGGCCGGCATGTCGCCGGCGATCGATGCGAACGTCTTGCCGCCGTCGCTCGACTTGTAGATCCAGTTGCCGAAATCGTTGCTGCGGTGGTTGTCCATCGCCACGTAAACGGTGCCGGCGTTGTGGCGGGATGCTTCGATGCTGCCGAACCACGATGACTTGGGCGCTCCGGGCAGCCGGTCCTGCAAGTCCATCCACGTCTTGCCGTCATCCGTCGACACGCGCAGCCGCCCATCGTCGCTGCCGACATAGATGAGGCCTTTCTGCAGGGGCGACAGCGCAATCGCCACCAATCCCGGATAGAAGGGCACGCCGTCATCGACCGAGAGCGTGTTCTCGTCGGGCAGACGGCCCATCACGGGCAGCTTCGATCGATCGACGCCGGTGGTCATGTCGCCGAGGTCTTCCCACGTGTTGCCGCGATCGCGTGAGCGGAACAAATGCTTGCCGCCGGCATAGATGGTTGCCGGGTCGAACGGCGACAGCGCCACGGGCGCATCCCAGTTCGCATAATGCCACTCGTTGCCAAGCACCTGCGGCGGCACGCCCTTGCCCCACGTGTTCCAGTTGCGGCGATCGCTGATCGCGCCCTGCGGATCGCCGGGCCGGATGTCCTGGCTCTGCCAGGTGCGCGTGTCGTTGCGGGCGAGGCCGAGGAACTGGCTCGCCGAGAACACGTGGCGCGCGTTGGTCGGATCCGGAACCGAGAAGAAACCGTCGCCGCCGCACAGGCGCGACCAGTGCTCGTTGAGGATGCCGTTGGCGGTCCACACCGCGCTCGGTCCGCGCCAGCAGCCGTTGTCTTGCAGGCCGCCGTAGATGTTGTACGGCCGCTCGTTGTCCACGGCGACGCGGTAGTACTGCGACACCGGCAGGTTCTGCACGTACAGGAACTTCAGGCCGCGATCGAACGAGATGCCGATGCCGCCGTCGTCCAGCTTGATCACGTGGCGCGAGTCCTTCGGATTGATCCAGACGAAGCGATCGTCGCCGTGCGTCGTGGTGTTCGGCGACGTGAACGACTCGCCGCCGTTGTCGGAGTACGAATACTGGTTGAGCATGTAGACCCGGCGATCGTCCTGCGGATCGATCGTCGGCTGGCTCGCGTACATCGGCCGCGGGTTCCAGTTCGACATGAAGCGCCAGGTCTTGCCCGCATCGTTGCTGCGATACAGGCCGCCTCGCCGCTCGGTGTAGGCGGTCGATGCGTTGTAGCGGAACCCCTGCTCGATGCTGGCGATCACGACGCGCGGATCCTTGCGGTACACCGCGATGCCGATGCGGCCGTACTCGCCTTCCGGCAGGCCGTTGCCGGTCAGCCGCGTCCACGTGGCGCCGGCGTCGGTGCTTTTCCAGATCCCGCTGCCCGGCCCGCCGCCGTTGAATCCGAACGCGGTGCGCCGGCGCTGATACGACGCCGCGTAAAGCACGTTTGGATCGAGCGAGTCCATCACCACGTCGGTGACGCCGGTGTCTTCGTCCACGTGCAGCGTGCGCTGCCACGTCTTGCCGCCGTCGAGCGTTCGATACAGGCCGCGCTCGCCGCCGGGTCCCCACACCGATCCCTGCGCCGCAACGTAGACGATCGCCGGATTCGACGGGTGCGTGACGATGCGGCCGATGTGCATCGACGTCTTGAGGCCCATGTTGGTCCACGTCTTTGCGCCGTCGGTGGTCTTGTAGACGCCGTCGCCCCAGCCCACGCTCTGCCGATTCGCGCGCTCACCGGTGCCGACCCAGATGATGTTCGGATCGGGCTGATAGATGGCGACATCGCCAATCGAATGCACGGCTTCGCGCTCGAACACGGGCGTCCAGGTCACGCCGTTGTCGGTGGTGCGGTACATGCCGCCGGTCGCCGATGCGACGTACATGATGAACGGATTCGATTCGACGACGTCCATGTCGACGAAGCGTCCCGACATGGTCGCCGGCCCGATGCCGCGCAGCCGCAGCCCCGCGAGGTCGCTCGCCTGTAGAGGCGTGACCTTAGTCGCGCCTTCGGGCTGTTGCGCGGACGTCGGCGCCGCGTGATCGAGCGCAACAATGGTGAACGCGATGACAACCAGAGACAGCAATTGGCGTGGGAACATAACGCCGGGATTATAGTGTGCGCGGAGGAAGCATGAGCGCTCGACTCACGATCACCCGTCGTCAATTTGGAGCCGCCGTCGCCGCAGTTCCGCTCGTTGCCGCGGTCAAGGCGGGAGCCGCTCAGGACGACGTCGCCGGGCTCTACAGCCGATCTGTCGTCATCGACATGCTTGCGAATCCCGGCACGATGAACGTGTCGTGGCCGCCGCGCGGCCCGTTGTCAGAAAAGCAGCGCGATGCGATCCGCTCGTCGGGCATCACCGCGATCAACGTGACCGTCAGCTCGGACTTCGAAGGCTCGGTGCGCAACATCGCGTTGTGGCAGGGCGAAGCCGATCGCTACCCGGATCTGCTGTCGATCGTCCGGCGTCACTCCGACATCGCCGCGGCAAAGCAGAACCGGACGCTCGGCTTGATGCTCGGCTTCCAGAACACCGACATGATCGATCGCGACCTGTCGCGTCTCGACATGTTTTACCGGCTCGGCATCCGGATCATCCAGCTCACCTACAACGATCGCAATTACGTGGGTGACGGGTGTCTCGAGCCGGCGAACGGAGGACTGAGCCAGTTCGGCCGCGAGGTCGTGGCGCGGATGAATTCGCTTGGCATCGCCGTCGACTTGAGCCACTGCGGGACGCAGACCACCGCCGACGGCATCGCGGCCTCCGCGAAGCCGCCGCTCATCACGCACAGCGGCTGCCGCGAGGTTTACCGTCATCCGCGCAGCAAGGAGGATCGCGAGCTGAAGGCGATGGCCGACAAGGGCGGCGTGCTCGGCGTGTATTTCATGCCGTTCATCGGCCCCGGGCCCGGCGCGCCGACGGTCGAGATGCTGATGCGTCAGATCGATCACGCCGTGAAGATCTGCGGCATCGATCATGTCGGCATCGGCAGTGATTTGAGCACCACGCCGATCGAGGAGACGCCCGAGTATCAGCGAGAGGCGAAGGCGTTCGTCGACAGCCGAGAGAAGCGGGGAATTGCGGCGCCGGATGAAAGGAGGCCGCTCTTCATTCCGGAGCTGAATCATCCGCGCCGCATCGAAGGGGTGGTGCGCGGGTTGCGTCAGCGGAAGTACTCGACCGATGCGATCGAAAAGATCATCGGCGGTAATTTCCACCGCGTGCTGAAGGAGATCTGGACGCTGTAACGATCTACGTCCAGATTACGGGCACGCCGTACGGCTCGAACGCGCGGTCGTGGGTGACGATGGTGGCGCCTTCGACGCGGGCTTGAGCAATAACGAGGCGGTCGAACGGATCACCGTGGTGCCGGGGCAGGCGCGCGAACTCCTGCGCGTGCTGCAGCGTTACTGGCAACTCGGTGAAGTCATCGGCGATCAGCGTGACGCTGAAGGGCTCACGCAGACGCAGTCGCCCCTGGCTCACCTTGATCGCCGCTTCCCATCCCGTCGCTGCACTCACCCAGACGACATCCGCCGCCGCGATCGCGCGCCGCGCCGGCGGTCTCAGCCGTCGATCCTCAGACTGCCACCACAAGGCCGCGTGTGTATCGAGCAGCAGCTTCTTCACTCGATCACGCTGTTTTCGAACAGGTCCTCGATGTCCGGCATCGGCGCGTCGAAGTCCTTGGACATCCAGATCTTGCCCTTGTACTTGCCGGGCTTCCGCAGCGGCTTTTGCCGGAACGCCACCAGCTTCGCCATCGGCTTGCCGTTCTTGGCGATGATGATCTCCTGGCCGGCTGCCGCAGCGTCGACGAGCGCCGACAACTGCGTCTTCGCTTCATAAAGATTCATCGTCATGACGACGACGCTACCATCGTCAACGCAGTTGGTCAAGTTGGTCAACCCGTCATTTGTAGAGATCACCGGCGAGGTATTTCAGCCCGGTATCGACGGCGACGGTCGCGACGACCTTGCCGGGGCCGAGCTCTTTCGCGAGGTTGATCGCGGCAACGAGATTCACGCCGCTCGACGTGCCGGCGAACACGCCTTCCTCTCGCGCGACACGCTTCGCCATCGCGCGGCCGTCGTTCTCGTCGATGACGCGCACCTCGTCATACATTTCTTTCTTGAGATGCGGCGGCCAGAATCCCGCGGCGGTGCCTTCCACGCGATGCGGGCCGCCCTTGCCGGTCGTCAGGAATGGTGATGTCGACGGCTCGAGCGCGATGATGCGGGCTTGCCCACCGTAGCCTTGGCGGAGGTGGGCCTCTTTCAAAGCCCGGGATACTCCGACCAGCATGCCGGCTGATCCCACCGCGCCGACATACGCATCGATGTGGCCGACCTGCTCGACGAGCTCACGGCCGATGTTCGCGTAGCCGTCGAGCGCGTCGGCGTTGTTGAACTGATCGGTCCAGAAGTTATTGGGATCCTTCATCACCTCGGCGATGCGCGCCTTGAAGCGGTCGAACAGCGCCGGCGTGACCTTGCCGCCGTCGCTCTTGACGATCTCGAGATCGGCGCCGAATGCGCGCATCGTGTCGAGCTTCTCCTGTGCGAAGGCATCGGACGAAAGGGGATGGAACTCGTATCCCTTGATCGCGCACACCATGGCCAGCGACGAGCCCGTGCTGCCGCCGGTGTATTCGACGACGCGCATGCCTTTGCGGAGGGTGCCGCGCTTTTCGGCGCCTTCGATCATCGCCAGCGCCATGCGGTCCTTGTACGACCCGGTCGGGTTGAAGTATTCGAGCTTGACGTAAACGTCGGCGGCGCCCGGCGGAACCACTTTGCGCAGGCGAAGGACGGGCGTGCGGCCGATCGCGTTGAGGACGGAATCAACGGGTGCTGGTGATGTCATGGCTGATTCATTATGATTCCGCAACCCAGAGGGGGATACCCGATGCTTGCGATCAAATCGAAGTGGCTGCTCCTCGTCTTTATCGGCGCGTTCGTCCTTCAGCCGCTTGTCCAGAGCCAGCTCACGAGCGCGCAGAGCGCGCGGCCGAGAAATGAAGCGCCGGCGAGCTCGGGCTTCGCCCCCGAACGGCTCGAGCGCCTCCATCAGGCGATGAAAGGCTTCGTCGATCGCAAGGAAGCCGGCGGCATCGTCACGCTGATCGCGCGCGACGGGAAGACCGTTGACGTGTATGCGACCGGCTTCCAGGACGTCGAGAAGAACGTCCCGATGAAAGCGGATTCGATCTTCCGCATCGCCTCGATGACCAAGCCGGTGACCAGCGTTGCGATCATGATGCTGTTCGAGGAAGGGAAGTTGTTCCTCACCGATCCGGTGACCAGGTTCATCCCCGCGTTCAAGAGCATGACGGTGCTCGAGGGCACCGGCGCCGATGCGAAGCCCGTCGCGGCGCGACGAGCGATCACCATCCGCGATCTCCTCGCGCACAAATCCGGCATCACGTATGGCTTTCTTGCGGGCGGAGCAGTGGGCGCGTCGTATCGCAAGGAAGGCGTCGCCGATGGTTTGACGACGAGCACGATGACGCTCGAGGAGAACATCAACAAGCTGGCGGCGCAGCCGCTGGTGAGCCAGCCGGGCGAGCGATTCAACTACAGCCTGTCGACGGACGTGTTGTCGCGCGTGGTCGAAGTGGCATCGGGACAGCCGTTCCAGGTGTTCGTGCGCGAGCGCATCCTCAAGCCGCTCAAGATGAACGACACCGATTTCATCGTGCCGGAGGCGAAGTGGCCGCGCTTCGTGACGGTGTATTCGCCGGACGGCAAGGGCGGCATTCGTCCGATGGCTGATCCCGAATCGTTCGGCAACACGCACATGTCGCCGTGGGCGCTTTACAAAGAGGGGCGCACGTATTTCTCCGGCGGCGCCGGTCTCGCATCGACGGCGGCCGACTATGCGCGCTTCGCGAACATGCTGCTGAATGGCGGCGCGCTCGACGGCGCGCGGCTGCTGAGTCCGAAGACGATCGAGCTGATGACGCGCAGCCACACGTCCGAGTTGACGCCGCCGCTGCAGCTGCTCGGCCCCGGATCGAACTTCGGCCTCGGCTTCCGAGTCGTCACCGACCTCGCGCAAACGCAAACGCTCGGCTCGGACGGGTTGTACGGCTGGAGCGGCATTTACGGCACGAACTTCTGGGTCGATCCGAAGGAGCGCCTGGTTGCCATCCTGATGGTCCAGCGCTACCCCGGCTCCGCGGTCGCGACGACCTTCCAACCGATGGTTTACCAGGCCCTGGTCCGCTAATTGTCTCGGGGACTGAGGTCGTAACACGGCTTTTTGCAGCAATTTCTGCCACATCGCCCGTCGTCAGGAATGCGACATGCATAACCGACCGGCGTGCGGACGCTCGTCCACCTGTCGGATCTACACTTCGGCCGAATCGATCCCGCGCTGGTCGAGCCTCTCCGCCGCGCCGTCACGGATATCCGGCCGGACCTCGTTGCGATCTCCGGTGACTTCACGCAGCGCGCGCGTAAAAAGCAATTCGCGGCTGCGCGCGATTTCATCGAATCGCTGAACGCGAAAACGCTGGTCGTCCCCGGCAACCACGACATCCCGTTGTTCGACTTCGTCGAGCGCCTGGCGGCGCCGCTCGTGCGGTATCGCCAATACATCTCCGCCGATCTCGAGCCCGAGTATCGCGACGAGGAGATGGTGGTCGTCGGCGTCAACACCGCGCGCTCGATGGTGTTCCCGTTCGGCGAGGGCCGCATCAGCATGGAGCAGGTCGATCGGGTGATCGCGCGGATGTCGGACGTCCCGCCGTCGGTGATCCGCGTCATCGTCACGCACCATCCGTTCGATCTGCCACCAGGCGTGCACGAACGTCGGCTCGTCGGCAGGAACGCAATGGCGATGGAGAAGCTGGCGGCCGCGAATGCGGATCTGTTTCTGTCGGGTCACCTGCACATCAGCCACGTGTCGCACGTCGCCGATCGTTACAAGGCCGGCAACCACACCGGCTTGATCGTGCAGGCGGGCACCGTGTCGACGCGCGGCCGCGGCGGCCAGGCGCCGTCGTTCAACTTGCTGAAGATGCATCGTCCCGAGATCGACATCTCGCGCTACTCGTGGGACGACGCGACCGCGAGCTTCACGTCGTCGCAGGTCGGCAGCTATCGCCACACCCCCGACGGCTGGAAAGTAGCGGTGGGTGCCTGACACCAACCAACACCGGAAGTAGCGGTTGGTGTCAGGCACCCACCGTCAGGCACC
>DASUSZ010000320.1:0-3383 GCA_036374815.1 Vicinamibacterales bacterium
GACGTTCGTGACTGTGCCGGTGGTGCTCGTACTGATCGCTGCGCTTGCGGCGCTGGTGCCGGCGCGCAAGGCGATGCGGATCGATCCGCTCGCCGCACTGCGAATCGACTGAGGTCCGCCTGAAGGCGGACCCTCACAAGAACGAAGCAGCGACCGCCGTTTACGCCAGTTCGCGCTCGAGACGATCGACGAGGCTGTCGAGCTGTGACGACACCGCTCGCACCGTCTCGGGCCTGCTGAGATCGACGCCCGCTCGCTGCAACAGTTTCATCGGGTGATCCGAGCCGCCCGACTTCAACAGCGCCAGGTAGCGATCCACGGCGGCCGCGCGCGAGGCGCCATCCTTGCCGCCGATCTCCTCCATCAGCTTTGCCGTCGACGCAAAGCACGTCGCGTATTGATAGACATAGTACGGCGACTGGAAGAAGTGCGGAATGCGCGCCCAGGTGTGCTGCGCGCGCTGGTCGGGCGACAGGGCATCGCCCCAGTACTCGCCGAGCAGCTTCGAATAAATGCCGCTCAACACTTCCGACGTAATCGGCTGATCCTTTTCCACCAGCCGGTGCGCTTCGAGCTCGAAGTCGGCGAACAACACCTGGTTGTAAAAGGTGCCGACGATGTTGTCGATCGCGTGCTGCAGCAGCACGACGCGCTCGTCGCGCGACTTCGCGCGGGCGAGCATGAAATCGAGCAGCAGCGCCTCGTTCAGCGTCGACGGCACCTCGGCCACGAAGATCGTGTAGCCGGCATAGACGAACGGCTGCGTCTCGTGCGACAGCATGGTGTGCATCGAGTGGCCGAGCTCGTGGGCGAGCGTGAACACCGCGTCGAGGGTGTCGTTGTAGTTCATCAGCATGTACGGATTGGCGCCGTACACGGGCGCTGAATACGCGCCGCTGCGCTTGCCCTGGTTTTCGTAGACGTCGATCCACCGCTCGGAGAATGCGCGGCGCACGCGCGCCTGATACTCCGCGCCGAGCGGCGCCACCGCCTCGACGATCCAGTCCAGCACATCGTCATAGGCGTACTTGACGTCGTGCTCGACGAGCGGCACGAACGCGTCGAACACGTAGTAATCCTTCAGGCCGAGCACGTGCTTTCTGAGCTTGTGATAGCGGCGGAACGGCGCCACGCCGTTCTTCGTTTCGCGAATCAAGTTCTCGACGACGCTCGTCGGGATGGCATTGCCGAAGAGCGCCGCATCGAGAGTGGTCTGGTAGCCGCGGGCGCGGGCTTCGAACCAGTCGCCGTGCATCACGCCGTTGTAGATCGCGGCGTAGGTGTTCAGGCTCGCGATATAGGTGTCGTAAAGCGCCTCGTACGCCTTGCGGCGATCGTCCTGGGATCGGCACGTGGCGAGGAGCTTGCGGTACTGGCCGTAGCTGACCTGCGTGGTCTCGCCGGTCGAGAGCGTGATGGTTGGAAACCGCGCATCCGCCGTCGACAGCGCCGCGTATGAATCCTTCGGCACACTGCCGAGACGCTCGGTAAGCGACAACAACCGCTCGCCCTGTTCGTTGAGGACGTGCTCCTGCAAGCGGAACACCTCCTCGATCGCGAACCGGTAGGTCGCCAGCGCCGGCGTCGCGTCCATCCACTGACGGACGGTCGCCAGCGGCAACTTCAGCAATTCCGGCTGGAACCACGACGTCGCCTGCTGCCACTTGGCGAGCAGCAGCTGCACGCGCTGACGGCGGGCGTTGATGGTGTTGTTACGCTGATCCTCGTCGTACTGCAGCGACGGGTAATACCAGACCTTGTAACTGAGCTGTCCGAGCGCGTCGCGATCGGTCAACGCCTGCAGCAACTGCCCGGCGCCCTGCGACAGCGTGCCCTCGTATTTCCTATAGGCCTCGATGCCGCGATCGAGCTCGGTGAACGCCTGCTCCCAGGCGTCCCAGCTCGGGAAGATAGAGGTGAGATCCCACGTGTATTTCTGATCGAGCGACTCTCGACCGGGTACTAACGATGCCGCGGGCGCGGCTGGAGACGACATGTCACGATCATAACAACTTCGCCAGCTCGGCAAGCTCTGGCCTGATGCGTTGCACGTCTTTCTTGCGATGAAGCGTCTCGGCGAGCGCATCAGGTAGCGGGATGTCCATCTTGATCACCGGCTGCACGACTTCGCGAAACTTGGCGGGATGCGCCGTGGCGAGAAACAGCGACTGGCCGGTGCGCTTGTGCGGGACGCCAAGGAAACCAATCGCGGTATGCGGGTCGGCGAGGTAGCCGTACTTCTCATAGAGGAACGCGATCGCCTTGCGAACCTCGTCATCCGTGTGCGAGCTGGTGGTGATGACGGCTTTCATAGCGGTCAGGTCGCCATTGAACAGCCACTGTAATCGCTCGAGGTTGCTCGGATTGCCGACGTCCATCGCGTTGGCGAGCGTCTGCACCGACGGCCGTGGCTCGACGCGCCCGGTGGCGAAATAGCGCGGCACGGTGTCGTTGATGGTCGTCGGCGCGCGAAAGCAGTGCAGCGGCGCGCCCATCTTCCATGCGATCACGCCCGCCACGAGATTGCCGAAATTGCCGGACGGCACGGACACGGTGAGTTGCTTGGCCGCGGAAGACTGCACGGCAGCGTAGGCGTAATAGAAGACCTGCGGCAGCAGGCGGCCCAGGCTGATCGAGTTCGCCGACGTCAGCCGTGCGCGCGACTGCAGCGAGGCATCCGCGAAGGCTTCTTTAGCGAGCCGCTGACAGTCGTCGAACGTGCCGGATACCGCAACGGACGTGACGTTGCCGCCGAGCGTGGTGAACTGCGCCTCCTGCACCGGGCTGAGTTTGCCCTC
The DNA here is from genome assembly GCA_036374815.1 of Vicinamibacterales bacterium. Lineage (GTDB taxonomy): Bacteria > Acidobacteriota > Vicinamibacteria > Vicinamibacterales > UBA2999 > 12-FULL-67-14b. The sequence goes on from DASUSZ010000320.1 coordinate 2,799, forward strand.
GGGATAGAGGACCACCACGCGCGTGCCGGCGACGCCGAGGAACGCATTGGCGACGGCGCTGCCGGTGTCGCCGGAGGTCGCGACCAGCACCGTCAACCCTTCGGCTCGCCGGTCGCCGCCGGTGGCCGCGGCCGACCCGCTCAGAGGCGGCTGAAGCTTCCCCACCATCCGCGCGAGCATGCGCGCGCCGAAGTCCTTGAAGGCAAACGTCGGCCCATGAAACAGCTCGAGCACGCCAAGGCCTTTCTCGAGCTCGACGATGCGGACCGGGAAGTTGACCGCTTCGCGAACGAGATTCGTGATCGTGGCGTGATCGAATTCATCGCCGGCCAGCTCGATCGCGATGGCGATGGCAATGTCGTGGAAGGACTTGCCGCGCAGCGCCGCCCACCACGACTCGGGCAGCCGGGGAATGGTTTGCGGCACGTAAAGCCCGCCGTCGGGCGCGAGCCCGGCGAGCACCGCGTCCTTGAGGGAGACCGCCGGCGCCTTACCGCGCGTGCTGACGCAGATCACAAAGTCCTCAACGACGCGCGCGCTCCGCACGCGGCCGCAGGCCGATCGCGCCGGTCTCCGACCGGCGCT